>CALHZT010000226.1 GCA_938040995.1 uncultured Pirellulaceae bacterium
AACTCGGGATCGTAATGCGTTTCATGAAACGGGTAGGTGTGCAGCGAAACGTAGTCGACGGCCTTGATCAGCGACTCGAGATCAGCCGTGCGATACACCGTCTCACCACCGCCCCATGATTCGTAATTGTCCGAACTGGTAATCCAGATGTCCGCGGGCAACTTGTCATTCGCTTTGAGGTCCTGAAGGTGGTTGACCCACTTGAGAATGATGGATGGAGCGACGTAGTATTGAGTCGCCCAGTGCACCATGGCTTCGTTGCCGACGGCGATCACTTTGACAATGTCCGGGTATTCATTCGCGAGTCGAACGGCAGCATCGATCTCCGCCTTGTTCCCTTCTACGTCTCCGGCCTGATGGTTGCGTTCGTCGGTCCACGCACCGTCGCAATTGATCCACGCTCCGAGCATGACGTACATTTCGAACTCGGGATCCGCGGACTTGAGTTGGCGAATCGCCTTGAGCAATGTTGACGCGTGCTCAAACTGTCCGGAGTTGTAAGTGCGGACGATGCGAACGTTCATCGCATGGAGGATTTGCAGGTCCTGCATGATCTGCTCAACGGTCGGCTGTTCATCGCGTGTGCCTTGGCGGTAACCGCCGTAGCAAAACGCCTGATAAGCAGGATTGCCGAGGATCTCCCCCGGTGTGGCGGATGACCTGGGGGCTTGATTGGAGGCATCAGTGTTTTCGGAACTTGCCGATTCGTCGGGCGTCGAGTTCTTTTCAGCCGCGTTTGGCTGGGGATCTTGAGGCGCGGGAGTGTTGCATCCGAATGTTGGCAAAAGCAGGATAGCTGCCAATAGACTGCCGATGCACATGGCAGGTTTAAGTGGGGTGAAAATAGTCGGTTGCATCAAGTCGTATCTCGCGAGTTCTGAGTCGTCGTGAAAGACTATGCTAACAGACTTTTTCTGTCTGCATGAGTCGAACCTTGCGCGGCAATGATGTACGCCGGTTCGTATTCACGCGGAATTGTCGTAAGCTGTGCGGAGAGGCATTCCGGCCCGGTATCGTTATTTTGTAACCATTCATGGAAATTGACGTTTCCTCAGGTTAGAGAAGGGCAGGCAAAATTTTTTTGCGTTTGTTCGCAAAGTGAAATCAGTCAGTTTGCCGCCGAAAAATTGAGCCAGACCCTGGGGTGTTGTAAAGTTGGCCTTGCAACGGAATCTGCGTTGCACCAGAACGGACACGAACTGTTGCAGCGCAATTCGAGTACATCGACGCGTACGGCGGCTCCTCCCCGTCGCTTGGGCTCCGACCCTCCTCACGCGACGCGTGGTATGCCCTTCTCGTTCCTCGCATGCCACCACTGCGTCGGAGGAGGGTTGCTTGGGGCGAGCGGTCGAGGCCAGGCAAGCGGCTGCAATAAATCTGGCGTGAGCACGAATGCCACTCAACATTGAATTTACGACACGCCAACCAGACCCTTGCCACCTTGAACGGTATCGTTATTTTTTTATGAGCTACGCAAAGAGAATTTATCGAGCGTTTGGATCGCTTACTGTGCTGATGTTGCTTGGCGCCGGTTGTTGTACGGTTGTCGGCGGCTGCAATCGAGCCGGTGACGATTTGTCCGAGACCAGGGCGTTGCCAATTCAGAAGGTGAACGTGATTCGCCCCATGCGACCACAGGAAAAGTCATCTTTCGCGACTGTTTATGGCCGGTTGTTACCCGGTGAGGCGGGCAAAGCCAGCGTTGAATTGCAGATCGCCAAAGAGCCGGGCGAGCGAATTTCCCGTGGTAATCGCGTGCAGATCACCCTCGCGGGCTCCGTTGTCGATTCGAATATTGCTTTGATCCAGGCGAACCCGAACAACGAAGGTTTCAACGCACGTGCCGAATGTGAAATTCGCGAGCTGAACGGTGTGGCGTTCGGGAGTAAAGTGCCCGTTCGAATAATGATTCCGTCCAAAATGATTCCGTCCAAACAAGGCGGACTCTGGGTGCCAAGGTCTGCGTTATGTCGTGAGCGTGGTGGCGGATGGAGTGTACTGGTCGTCCAGGATCGTACTGTCGATTCTGCACGAACTCACGGTTCGAATCCTGATGCCAGCGTTGTCGCCGAGGTGAGTCCGCGTGGCATCATCGTTCGTCGGAGCGTCACGGTACTGTCGATTGAGGATCGCCACGTTCAGGTGCTTGGCGAGATCACGAGTCGCGATTCGGTAATTGTTGACGGTACGCATCGGGTGGTTGAGGGGCAAGTCGCCATTGGGCGAGGGACCGCGGTTCGCCAAAGCGACGCAGGATGAGCAATGGTCGCAGGTTTTCTCTACCGCTACCCGGCTTTGCTAATCGCCGGTCTCATTGCCATGATTTTGGCGGGAAGCAATGCGCTGATTTCTCTACCCCGGTTGGAAGATCCGGTGCTTGGGAAACGGGTCGGTGTGATTGGGACGGTGTATCCAGTCAACAGTTCGGCTCAGGTCGAAGAACAAGTCACGATTCGGATCGAAAACGCGCTGTCGAGTTTGGAGCATGTCGAGCGAATTCGTTCTACCAGCCTGAAGAATGTTTCGAACGTTGTTGTTGAACTGGACGATACGAAACAAATCGCACCAGTCTGGGACACAGTGCGAACAGAACTGTCAAAGCTGGAAAGCCAGTTGCCTGACGGTTGCGGCGTTCCCGAGCTGGAAGTGTTTCCGCTAAAGGCGTACGCTGCGATCCTCTCATTGTCTCCTGCGAATTCTCGTGAGGAGGATTCCAAACGCGACTTGAGCAGTAATCGGCCCGAGGAGTGGCATCGGCTACGGGTTGCGGCTGGTCAGCTCAAGTCGCAGATTGCCGGAATTGATGGTTCCGAACGAGTCGCAGTGATTGGAGATGTCGGCGAAGAGGTTCGCGTCGAAATTTTGCCGGAACAATTGGCTTCGTTGGGCGCGTCTGCCGCGATGATTTCCGGGCAAATCTCCTCCACCGCCAGCGGCGAAGCAGCAACCTTTGACAATGTCGATCAGCTTTCGGCGATCAAGCTGCGATTCGGTCAGCGAGACCCCGTTTCACTTTCGAAGGTTGCCTCAATTCGTCAGACGACGACCTTCCAGGGACGCGAAAAAGCTCTCATCGATGGAGTCGAATCTATCGTGCTGGGAGTGCTGGTGTCTGACACCATTCGAATCGATGCGTGGGCTCAGGAATTGGACGACGTCTTACGCGACTTTGAAAATCGCAATGCGTCGATCCAGGTTGAGAGTCTTTTCTCTCAGGCTGATCACGTCGAATCGCGTATGCAGCTGCTGACTCGCAACCTTGGAATGGGAGCCGCCGCGGTGGTGGGCGTCGTCGTGATCCTGATGGGGTGGCGAAACATGCTCGTTGTTGCCTCGACATTGCCGTTATCGGTGCTGATGGTGCTCGCCGGCATGGAAGTGCTCAACATTCCGATACATCAAATGTCCGTGACGGGATTGATCGTTGCGTTAGGGTTGTTGATCGACAACGCCATCGTAATGGTCGAAGAAGTCCGCATGCGCCGCAAGCATGTTGGATCGCCACTGTCTGCAATCAATGCATCGATTCACCACCTTGCACTTCCGTTGTGCGGGTCGACGCTTACGACAGCACTGGCGTTCCTGCCGATCGCTATCCTTTCCGGTCCCGCTGGCGAGTTCGTCGGCTCGATTGCTGTCAGCGTTATCCTCGCGATCGTGGCTTCGCTCATGCTTGCCATGTCGGTTGTGCCGGCCCTGGTGGGAATGACCAGTCGCCGGGCGACACCCGGATGGTTCTCTGACGGAATTTCGAATGCAACGATCGAGCGAATGTACAAAGCGTCGCTGCGATACATTTTTCGCGCGCCGATCGACGGTGTCATCCTTGGCTTAATGCTTCCGTTGGCTGGATTCCTGGTGTCGATGCATCTTCCGGTTCAGTTTTTTCCTCCAACGGATCGGGCTCAAATCTACATTGAGGTTGAGAAGGCGTCCCGGAATGGGCTTGATGATGTTGCTGTCAGTGTTCAGCAAGTCGAAGAGATTGTGGCTGGCGACTCGCGAATTGGCCGGCAGAGCTGGTTCCTTGGAAGAAGCGCGCCGACATTCTACTACAACGTGGTTCCATCCAGACGCGGTGTTCCTTCGTATGCTCAGGCATTCCTGGACGTCAAAAGTCGTCAGTCCACCAGGGCAATCGTTCGCGACTTGCAACAGTCGATTGACGCCAGTGTTTCCGATTGCCGATGTGTGGTGCGGCAGCTGGAGCAGGGACCGCCGTTTGATGCGCCGATTGAGATTCGAGTCGTCGGTCCGGAGGCGGATGAGCTGACAAGGATTGGCGACCAGATCCGACGGCAACTTTCGCAAATTCGTCATGTGACACAAACCCGGTGTGATCTGTCCGATGTGGCTCCGAAAATCGGATGGAATATAGATCCGTCGGTCGCAGAGCGGTTGCAAGTCACCAGGGAAGAAGTCGCCGGGTTCGCGCACACGACGCTCAATGGAGCAGTCGCCGGTCAGGTTGCTGTCGATGGTCAGCAGTTGCCTGTCCGGGTAGTTGTTGCATTGGGCGCGGATTCACGCCTGGAGAAACTGGCCGCGTTGCCATTTGTCATGCGTCCTTCGCAAGCGTTGCCGTCGGGGCCGGTGAGTTTCGAACGTGTTGCAAAGCCTGTGGTGGATTCTGAATATGACAGATCGACACGGCTGGATGGGCGCTACGTGAACGAAATCAAGGCATACCTGCAGGCGGGGATTTTGCCTTCGGTCGTCCTGGAAGACTTCAAAAGTCAGTTTGAAAAATCTGGAATCGAAATACCGGATGGCTACGAAATCCAGTTCGGCGGTGAAACGGAAAAGAGAGCCGATGCTGTCGGAAGATTGATGGCCAACGCGTTTCTTCTGGCGGCAGCGATGCTGGTCACGCTGTACCTTGTGTTCCGGTCGATTCGATCGGCACTGATCATTGCGGCTGTGGGTGGGCTGTCGATTGGGCTCGGACCTTTGTCGCTGTTTCTATTTGGGTATCCGTTCGGCTTTATGGCGATCGTGGGCACGATGGGGCTAGTCGGGATCGCGATCAACGATTCGATCGTCGTCCTCGCGGCATTACGTGCTGAGTGTAGTGCCAACGACGATTCTGATGCCATCGCCGACGTGGTGTTTAACTGCACGCGACATATAGTTGCGACCACCTTGACGACAATCTGTGGATTCCTTCCGTTGGTTGTCGGTGGGAGTGAGTTTTGGCCGCCTCTCGCGATTTCGATTGCAGGTGGAGTTGGCGGAGCGACGCTCCTCGCGCTTTATTTTGTGCCATCTCTCTTTCTGGCTTTTAGGAAATCTTCCGATCTTTCTGGACCAAAATACTTGATTCGTCCATCAGGTTTCATTGATTCCGAAAAACGCTCGTGAGAATCCAGTTTTTTTTGACTTGACGCGCACGGATGTGGCAGTGGTCGGATCGGCACACCACCATATAGTGGGGATTAAGCTAAAAGTCTGTTCTTAGCCACTGGATTGGTGTTTACCGATCAGGCGAACTCACTAATTCGGTAAGTCGGGCGGTCTGGCGATGCGTAAAATCTTACTCTTCGGTCTGATTATCGCTTCGTTCGCAAACGCGCAAGACGCTGACCAGCTATCTCGCAGCCCTGACGGAATCGCAAATCTCCGGGGAGATGGAAAGATCGGTGAGGCCGTTGAGTTTACGGCAACCGTAACCTATCGGGATCCGATCGATAACTTCTTTTTTCTTCAGTCGGCTGGGCGTGCAATCTTCGTGATGGGACGGAGCTCAACGCCGGTACACGCTGGTGACCTCGTTCATGTCGAAGGCGTACTGCAGCAAGGTGATTTGAACGCCTTCGTTGCTCAGGCGAACGTGACGGTTGTGGAGAAGAAAGGGATGCCCAAGGCAGTCCCGGTGGATCTGAGCGAGCTGGGGTATGGTGACTTTGATGGAATGCTCGTCACGATTGAGTGTGAGGTCAGGCAGGTTCTTGATGCTTTGGGAGACACGAGGCTGACTTGCAGCGTGGAAGGAGTCGATTCGCCCGTAACCGCCAAGGTCCGACGTCGTTGGAGGTCTCCCGAGTCTTTTGTCGAATTTGCTGGCAGTCGCGTGAAGGTAACTGGTTGCCTTGGAATCTATTTTTCTCCCGAGACGGAAAACGGGCTGATTGCAGCACGGAAAATTCAGGGCTATCAACTTTACTGCAATGGGCCGGGAGCAATCGAGAGTTTGGAACCGGCGGTTGAAAAAGAGTTGCCGGTCACGGTTGACCTGAAGAGTCTTTCCAATGAAGACTTTGGGGAAGGAGCGTTTGCGACGCATGGTCAGTTGAGTCTGATTGAATACCGCTCAGGCGCCGAACTGGTTGTTTCTGATGACTCGGGCGCGTTGCGGGTTCAGGTCGAGTCCGGGTACGACCTGCATCCTGGTATGGTATTGCAAATGGCCGGCGTCAAGGCACGCCAGCAGGATGGCTCTTCCATTTACAAAGTGAATTGGCTGCGTCAGCTGTATCTGGGAAAGCTGACGGCAGCTCCCCGGATTTCCATGCGAGAGTCGATTGAAAAGATCACTCCCAATGTTCGCATTTCTGTAGAAGGTACGCCTCGACGCATCCTCCCGGGAGAAACAAAGTACCGGAAGTACATTGAGCTTGTTGATGGCAATGATTCCATTGACGTGCGACTGCAGCATCTGGCACTCGATGCCACTGCTTTTGCGTCGCCGTCCGTCGCCCGCCGCATTCGGGTGACAGGCGTTGTTGCGGAAAATCTCAGCCGGGAGGGATCGTCAGCGCCGTATGAGCTGGTGGTGGGCAGCGCCGAGGACGTTGAGTTGCTTGAAAAGCAGACGCAGTTCTGGAAACTGGCCGGCGGTGTATTGGCAGGCATCCTTGTGGCCTGCGCGATAGCTGGAATCTGGTCATCCGTTCTTCGATTACAAGTCGAAAAGAAGACTGAGGCGGTAGCGGGTGTCGCAACGCAGCTGAGGTATTCGTATGACGCGATCGATGCCGGTGTGCTTGTCATCGACAGCGATCGGGTCGTTCTCGCCGTGAACAGGGAATTTTGTCAGCTGGCTCAGCTGGATGTCAAATTCGGCAAGTCGCTGGGAGACTTGCCTCTACGGCTGAACGAACGCCTGAATGAACCTGAGAAGTTCGAAAAACAATGGGAGAGTTGGTTGGCTGACTCCGAATCGAGTGGTTCGATCGAAGTCGTACTGGACTCAAAATCATATTTTGTTGTCCAGTCGGCTCCGGTAAGAATTGTCGAGGATGGTCCAGCAATCGGCCGGATCATCATGTGGCGTGACGAAACAGAGAGTCGCCAGTTACAGGCGGAGCTGTTGCATTCCAACAAGCTCGAAGCCGTCGGTCGCCTGGTAAGTGGCGTCGCCCACGACTTTAACAATATTCTCATGGCGATCAGTGGTAATCTTGCCAGTGCGCGGCTCGAAAAAGACGCGTCGGTGGCA
>CALHZT010000227.1 GCA_938040995.1 uncultured Pirellulaceae bacterium
GTGACAACCGGCGCTAGCGAGAGAGACGGCGATGGCCTGACCGATGCCTGAGCCGCCACCGATGATGAGGGCGTTTTTGTTTTCGAGAGGTTTCATGCCGGGATCATATCATCTTTGAATTGCCTCAGGGTTCTGGCATCGCAATCCACAGTCGATGCCACGCTTTCCGGAAAACTCCCTCCCCCCGAAAAAACTGATTGGTCGCGTGCTGCAAATATCTGCTTGTGACCATTCCTTTTTGGGGCGTGAAAACTGATGGATGAAATCTTCCTTGCCGCGACCAAATCGTAGTTTTTTCGTTGTGGGGAGGGTTGGGGAGGGGCTGATTTGACTCGAACTCTCTCCGATTGGCAACGGAGACGTATCTGCTGAAATTCCAAGGTTCTTCACGCTTCTCTAGAATAATGGCCCTCCCCGTCGCTCCCGTCGCTGGGGCTCCGACCCTCCCACTCGACAAGCGGTATGTCTTGCTCGTACCTCGCATGACACCGCGTTGTCGGAAGAGGGTTGAGTGTTCAGGGACAGACGACGACTTTCATCGACTCGCCATCTCCCGCGTACAGGCGTTCGAACCAACCGGCGGCTTGTTCGAGATCGGTCGTGGCAGTGATCAACGGTTGGACGCGGATCTGTTCGCTGCTCATCAGCTCGATACACTCGGGATACTCGCCTGCGGATCCGCAGGTGCCGGCGAGCGTGATTTCGCGAGTCACCACTGACTGGAGCGGCAATTCAACCGTTGGCGCAAGATTGCCGACCAACGTGACGGCCCCGCCGCGGCGCACGCTATCAATCGCGGTCTGAACCGTAGGTGACGCTCCGACGACTTCGAAAGCCACATCGGCTCCACGCCCATCCGTCATCTTTTGAACGCTTTCGGCAATGTTGTTCGCCGAAGCGTTGAGCGCGACGGCGGCACCCAGCTCTTTGGCAAGCTCCAGTCGTCGGGGATCAAGATCAACGGCGATCACGCTGCCGGCTCCCGCAACGATAGCGGCTTGAACGACGAGCAAGCCGATCATACCAGTGCCAACCACCACGACGCTGTCGCCGGGCTGGATCGGTGTTCGAGCCACCGCGTGGACCGCAATTGAAACGGCTTCGATCAGCGCCGCGTGTTCAAATGGCAGTTCGCCTGGAATTCGGTAACAGATTCTTGCCGGAACAGACAACAATTCGGCAAACGCGCCGTGGCGTCGATACGCATCACATGACACGCCGAGCACCTGGCGATTCTCACAGAGATTTACATTCCCCTGTTCGCAGAAGAAGCAACTCCCACAAGAGATCGTCGAATCCATCGTGACTCGATCGCCGACCGTGAACCCATCCACGTTGGCGCCGACGGCCTGAATCACACCGGCGGCTTCGTGCCCCATGATGAGCGGCGGGATTCGTCGCCCACTGCTTCCATCATAGCCGTGAATGTCGCTTCCGCAGATGCCGCACGCCTTCACCGAGATGAGGACGTCATCAGGGCCGACAACCGGATCGTCGACTTCCTGAAACTCCAATCGTCGATAATCGGTGAGCAGTAGAGCTTTCATGGAGTGTCGAGTTGCGAGTGTCGAGTTGCGAGAAACGGACACACCCCGCTGTCAAAGTCGTATGCGGCAGACCGGGATGAGCGACCTGAAAATGCAAATGCTACGGACAACCAGAGCAACTCGCGACGAGCTACTACTTGTTCAGCGACGCAGTCTTTTCTTCCGGGAACGCCGTCTTTGTCTTGTACAGCGCCAGCCGGTCGTTGCACTCTTTCTCTTCTTCATCGCTGGCCGAATCAGGCAACATTTCGATGGCCTGTTCCTGAGCCTTGATCGCCCGCTCCCAATCGCCCTTTAGCGCGTAAGCCGCTGCCAGCGTTCCAAAATGGTTCCATTCGCGACTGTTCAGGCGACACGCTTTCTCGGCGAGAGCAATCGCCTGCTTCTCGTCGCGATAATCTTCCTGGGGACAAGTCGCAAGTAACCACGCCCAGCCGTTGTGTGGGTACGCGTAGTTGTCATCGAGTTCAATCGACTTTTTATAATCGCGAATTGCGCGAACATACTCGCCCTTTTCAGCATACGCCGAGCCGCGATTGTGATATGCCGGCGCGAAATCCTCGTCGATCTTGAGCGCCTTTTCGTACTCTGCCATCGCTTCGTCGACTTTGCCAAGTCCGCGAAGAGCGTTGCCCTTGTTGACCATTGCCCAAACCATCTTTGGATTCAGCTTCAGGCAGAGGTTGCAATCGGCAAGAGCCTGATCGTATTGGCGCAGGCGGTTTTCGGCCTCAGCACGGTTATTGTATGCGAGCGGCCACTTGGGATTCATCTTGCTGGCTTTGCCAAAGTCGGCTTTGGCCCGCTCGAATTCCTGCTTTTTATTCCAGCACAATCCGCGGTTAATATACGCGCGACCGTTTTCCGGATTGAGGTGAATGGCAAGGTTGTAGTCCGATACCGCCTTGTCAAACAAACCCATCACACGACGGGCATTGCCGCGATTGTAATACGCCGCTGACATCTTCGGATTGACGCGAATCGCTGCGGTATGGTCAGCAATCGCTTTCTTTGGATCTTCGTTTTCCAGGTGGGCAATGCCGCGTCCGTTAAGAAACTCAGCTGTCTTTCCCTTCGTGACGGCTTCATCAAGATCAATCATCGCCTTTTCGATGTCACCCATTCGCAAACGAGCCATACCGCGCTCGAAGTAAGCCTGAGGCGTCGGATCCTTTTTGACCTTGCTCGTGAAGAACTCTTCGGCCTTGTCGAACAAGACAACATTGTCCGCCGTTAACCAACCGCCGGCATCCATGACCCACAACCAGTCGCGATTGACCAGATCAACCGTGTACACATTGCCCAGCTCAGCCATACCAACGATGCCATCCGGCAGTCGAAACTTTGCGTCCCACTTCGTAACGACGATCTTCTGGCCCTTGTAGGTGGAGAAGTCTTTGGACGACTTTTTCTTCGCCGAGGCAGCTTTCTTCTGCGCGAACACGGCATTCGGTCCGCTGATCATGAGAAAGGCGGACACCATGGTGACGGTGATCAACGTTTTTATCGACTTGTCATAATTCATAGCAGGGTTCCGCAATTTGCGATTCCAAGGTTCCAGCTGCGAGCAGCGAACGTGTGTAAGCAACCGTGGTTGCCAGCGAGTGCTACCACCGCGGCGAAGATGCTTCACAAAAAAAGCCGGGAAGCGAAATGCTTGCCCGGCCTTGGTGAGTGGGCGTAACTGGACTTGAACCAGTGACCCCTTGCATGTCAAGCAAGTACTCTAGCCAACTGAGCTATACGCCCTCATTGCGGCAAATTATAGCCACTTCGCCTGTGGGTGTGTATCGGCCCCGGAGATTTTTCGATTGAGTTGTAGACCATTTCTTGAGGGCCTTCCGAGCCGGATTTCACCAGGTTGGTTGGGTTTGAATCGGTTAGGGACCATCCGTTGACTTTGACCTATTGTCGAAAGTCGCGGTTATTCCGTACTTTACAGCGGTGCTGGCGGGTTCCAGCGAAAAGGGAGCTCGCGAACCTTTCTTCGAACCCACGGTCACGAAGTAGTGAGACCTGCCATCGAGCCGCCGAAAGGGTTAGGAAAGGGTTAGAAAACGTAGAGGATTCAGCCCAAAAAACAGCTCGACGCGCAAGCGAATAAGTCCGGGACATACCCGAGATACGCGAGGTAGCCGGACTGGCGACAGTTCGGGAGAATTATCAGCAGCCACGCCCGAAGTGTTGCCACTCCGGCTACAAATGAAGCTGCGACATCAAAACAGAACACAACGATCAAGAAACGAGTGCTGCCCATGTTGACCGTCACACTTCCCGATGGTTCACAAAAGAGTTTTGAGCAACCGGTGACTCCTTTTGATGTCGCATCTGACATCGGACCAGGTCTCGCCAAAGCCGCACTTTGTGCCGAAGTCGACGGGCAGACCGTTGGCCTCGACCACGCGCTACCATCATCCGGCAACGTCGACCTCAAGTTGTTCACCAACAAGAATCACGAAGCCCTCATGGTGATGCGGCATTCGTGCGCTCACGTGATGGCTCGAGCCGTCCTGCGACTGTTCCCCGGTGCTCAACTGGCATTCGGTCCCGCACTCGAGAGCGGGTTCTATTACGACATCGAATCGCCAAAACCGATCACCGAAGATGATTTCCCGGCTATCGAAGCCGAAATGAAGAAGATCATCAAGGATGCCGAGCCCTTTGAGCGCATCGAACAGGATCGCGAAAAAGCCCTCGATGTCTGTCGCGATCTTAAACAGGATTTCAAAGTCGAACATATCGAAACCGGACTCGCCGATCACCCAACGCTTTCGTTTTACCAGCAGGGCGAATTCATCGATCTCTGCCGCGGCCCACACATTCCGACACCTAAGGCGATCGGCGCTTACAAGATTCTTTCGATCGCCGGGGCGTACTGGAAGGGCGATGCGAAGAACAAGCAACTTCAGCGACTGTATGGAACTGCGTTCTTCGACAAGAAAGAGATGGCAGCGCATCTCGAGGCGGTCGAAGAAGCCAAGCGGCGCGATCATCGCGTGCTCGGAAAACAACTCGAACTCTTCACGATCAATCCGCTGGTCGGGTCGGGCCTGATTCTCTGGCTTCCTCGTGGAGCCAAACTTCGTGAGCTACTCACCGATTTTGTGAAAGACGAACTGCGAAAGCGTGAATACGACGGCGTGATGACTCCGAACATTGGTCGAGTCGAAATGTACGAGACCAGCGGCCACTTTCCTTACTATCGCGAGTCACAATTCCCGCCAATCTTTGAGCATGACGCGGGTGCCGCGATCGACTATCTGATCCGCAAGCTGGATGCGGAGGACAAGTCGGTTGAGCATGACCTTACCGAAGAGCAGGAAACCAAGTTGATTGAAGCGGCGCGAATCGCAGGATTCGATGCCAAGTACGACCAATCCGCTTCGGACGAGGACAAACTAAAAGTCTTGCGTGACTGGAGTCGCCGGTTTGAGCGCTATCTCGTCAAGCCGATGAATTGCCCCCATCACATCATGATTTACAAATCAAAGCCACGTAGCTATCGCGACTTACCAGTGCGGCTGGCAGAGTTTGGCACGGTTTACCGTTATGAGAAATCTGGTGAGCTGTCGGGGATGACGCGCGTCCGTGGGTTCACGCAGGATGATGCGCATATCTTCTGTACCGAAGAGCAGGTGGCGACCGAGTTTGCCAGTTGTGTGGAGATGACACAAACCGTGCTCGAAGCTCTGGGGATGACGAACTATCGAGTCCGACTTGGTTTCCGCGACCCGGATGGTGCGAAATATGTCGGCGGCGCGGAACGATGGGACAAAGCCGAAGCTGCTTTATTGAAAGTCTGTGCCGATCTTGGCATCGAAGCCGAACCCGAGGCTGGGGAAGCCGCGTTCTACGGCCCCAAGGCAGATTTCGTGGTTCACGATTGTATCGGACGCGAATGGCAGCTGGGCACGGTCCAACTGGACTATAACCTGCCCGAACGATTTGGTTGCGAGTATGTCGGTGCAGATAACCAGGCACATCGCCCCGTCATGATTCACCGCGCACCACTCGGTTCGATGGAACGATTCATCGGCGTTCTTATCGAACATTTCGGCGGCGCGTTCCCATTGTGGTTGGCGCCCGAGCAGATTCGCGTGCTGACCGTCAGCGAAAAAGCCGAAGATTACGCAAGGACCGTCGAGAAAAAGTTGAGTGATGCAGGATTCCGGCTGACGACCGATTATCGTGCCGAAAAGCTGGGTGCGAAAATCCGCGACGCCCAGCTAACCAAGATTCCGTACATGATAGTGGTAGGGCCTCGCGATGCGGAGAACGGCACCGTTTCCGTGCGCGATCGTATCGAAGGTGACCTTGGATCACTGACCGTCGAAGAAACGATCACCAAACTTCAAGCCGAAGTTGACGATCGAACCGTCCGCCAGTCCTTCACCGAGTCCGCCGGCCTTGGTGACGGCAAACCAGCCGAAGAATATTAATCCTGCCTCATCACAACAGGGCAACACACAGGGCCACGGCCACGACACTTCACGGCTCGGACGATGCCTCGCCCTCCCGACCGCGCACGTTGGTGTACAGGCTTTAGCCTGCGGCCGCGCACACAGCCTTGGATGCGTTCAACTCTTTGAACTACTGAAAAAGTTAAAATGAGAAGTGAAAACTGAAAATTTGAAGAGCCTCGCTTGAAGTCGGATCAAGGCTTCAGCCTGCGACACTTCACGGCTCGGACGGAGCCTCGCCCTCCCGACCGCGCACGTTGGAGTACAGGCTTTAGCCCAGCCTTTTGAAGCTGTCAGTTCATGCAACATTTCGTGACTTCATTAGGATCTTGTATGTGGAGTCATGCCCACGGTTTGTCTTATTTTTCTTTGACTTCTTCCTGCTCTTTGGTGTCCATTTGTTTTTCTTGTATCGCT
>CALHZT010000228.1 GCA_938040995.1 uncultured Pirellulaceae bacterium
CGGGAGGGCGAGGCTCCGTCCGAGCCGCCAAATCAGGTGACGCATCAAAATGGTTCGCGGCTCGGACGGAGCCTCGCCCTCCCCGGCTCACCGCTGCAACGCCAAGCAACTCGTCGATGACTTGCTCGCGCGTCGAACCGACAATTGCCTTTCGGTACTCGTAGTGACGGCGAGCTTTTCCGGCTGAAAAACAAACATCCGCCAGTTCGACGTCCGGATGTTGATTCAGATACGCGACGTAATCGCGGGCCAGCTGCGAAAGCGCGACGGGCGAACGAGCACTCAGAGCCAGCATTTCGTGTGATCGAGTCGCCGTTGGTAGGAGCGTGGTTGACGCGGTCCCCGATTCCGGCGGCTCGGACGGAGCCTCGCCCTCCCGCGCCGCAAGACCATCATTCGACGACGACATTGAAGGAGAACTGAGCACCAGATGTGCATTGGTGCCGACCAGTCCCAGTGCGGTGACGCTTGCAGTGCGTTCCACATCGGGCACATGCGCTCCACCTGGCCAATCCATCGGCTGTTCCACCATCTTGATCGGCAATCGCGACCACGGGATATGCGGGCTGGGTTCGTCGAAATGAATCTGCGGCGGGATGACACCGTGGTAAATTGCCAACGTTGTCTTGATTAGTCCGGAGACACCACCGGCCGCTTCCAGGTGACTGATGTTTGCCTTGACGGAACCGACAAGCAACGGATCATCGGGACTTCGCCCCTTCCCATAAACCGCCGCAGCCGCCGACAACTCCATCGGATCACCGAACTCCGTTCCCGTCCCGTGGGCTTCGAGATACTGCACTTCTGACGGAGCCATCCTTGCATCGCGCAGCGCCTGCTCAATCAACTTGCCCTGTGATTTTCCGCTCGGGGCAGTAATACCACCGCTCACGCCGTTGTGCGAAACGGCGCCTCCGCGAATGACCGCCATCACCCGGTCACCATCGCGTTGGGCATCGCTCAGTCGTTTGAGCACAACAACTCCACAACCTTCGCCTCGCCCAAAACCGTTTGCCTGAGCCGAAAACGACTTGCAACGACCGTCCGGAGCCAACAAACCGGCCTTGGACATTAGCAGTGAATTTACCGGAGCCAGAATCGCGTTGACTCCGCCCGCCAGTGCAAGATTACAATTCCGCTCCTGCAAACTTCGAACCGCTTGCAGCGTCGCCACCAATGAACTGCTGCTCGCCGTATCAATCGCGACGCTCGGGCCTTCGAATCCGAATACAAAACTGATCCGCCCGACTCCGGCGCTGTGAGAAAGACCGGCTCCCCGAAAACCGTCGATCACATCCGCGTCATCAAGTGTCGGCAGGAATGCGTAGTCCTGGCCCATGATGCCCATGAACACGCCGACTTTTGAATCGGGCAACGCATCCGGTACGATCCCGGCGTCCTCGAGTGCGCAGTGGCAATTTTCCAGGAGCATCCGATGCTGCGGATCGATCCAGCACGCCTCCTGCCCGGAGATGTTGAAGAACGCCGGGTCAAAGTCGCCGATCCCGTCGAGGAAACCGCCCTCCGCTGTTGTCATTTTTCCCGGTTCGCCGTTTTCCCCCAGGAACTTCGGCACGTCCCACCGGTCATCCGGGACACGCCGCACGCTGTCCACGCCGTTGAGCAGGTTATTCCAAAACTCGTCAACGTTGTTGGCTCCCGGGAACCGGCAGCTGAGCCCAACGATCGCCACGTCCTCGCGAACGAAGCGTTCGTTTTCCACAGCCGTCGCCGGGATGTCCGCCGACTGCGACGCAGCCATTCCCAATGCCGTCGCAGGTCCCGAATCGGCAATCAATTCCAGCAGGTGATCGACGATTGCATCGATCGTGGGATGATCGAACAGCATCGCGGGGCTGATGGCGAACTGGTCACCAAACATCTGCTGCAAAGCCGTCCCGAACTCCACCGCCATGAGCGAGTCGAGACCCATTTCAATCAATGGTCGCTCCGGATCTGGCGAGTCGGTGGTGCCAAGTATCGACTGGAGCGAACTTTGAATCGTTTGAACAAGCAAGTCGCGACGACTGCGCGGATCCATCGTCCGCAGCTGACCGACGAGTGCCGAGTCCGCCTGTTTTGAAACGCGGCTTACGCCGACCAGTTTTTCAAGCAAAGGCAGCGGTCCGCCGCCCATACCGCTTTGGAATCGTTGCCACTTCGCATCGATGACCGTCGCCTGAATCGCCTCCGCGCTGATCAACGACTCCATCGCCGCATGAGCATCCTCGACAGACAACGGAGCAATTCCCTGCAGCGCCATGCGTTTTAGAATACGCTCGTCGTCGGCCATCCCTTCGGTCCATGGTCCCCAGTTGATGGAAAGCGCAGGCTGACCATCCTGACGACGACGCCACGCGAGCCCGTCAAGGAACGCGTTGCCCATGGCATAGTTACTTTGTCCCGGCGAACCAAACACGGAAGCCGCGGACGAATACAACACAAACAGATCAAGGTTAAGCGGTCGCGTAAACTCGTCCAGCAATTCTGCAGCGACGACTTTGGGCGTCAACACTTTCTCGAAACGTTCCCATGTTTGCGATTCGAGCATTCCATCGTCAAGCACGCCGGCAGCATGGAAGACTCCGGCGAGCGGGTGCAAGTCGCTTCCGAATCGCGCGAACAGAGATTCCACGTCGGACCGGCGGCTGATGTCGGCAGAATGAATCACGGCGTCGCAACCCGATTCGTTGATCAAGTCGACAAATGCCTGCATCGAATCGTCTGGTGCGCGCCGCGACACAAGAACGACCTGTTCCGCATTGTGTTCCGCCAGCCATTTTGCGACTTGTCGACCCAACATGCCCAAGCCACCGGTGACGAGGTAGCAATGCCCGGGCCTCGCAGCAAAGGCTTCGCTGCGCTGCTTCTTCGCGGATTGCAGGCGCGGCACATACAGTTGCTGATCGCGGATCGCGATCTGGTTGTCACGCGTTTCTGTCAGCAGAATGTCAACGACCGACGAGAGCACACGTTCGCTGTCAGCCGCGTCGCTCGGTACGTCGATCAATCGACAGCGCAACCCCGGCCGTTCGGCACCGATGACTTTTGCGAGCCCCCAAAATTTCGATTGATGCGGTTGAACGCTGCGAACTTCGGGAACTCCATCGTTTGGTGTCGTGGGAGTAGCGACGGCACTCTCGACGGAAACGGCATTTTGAGTGATGAACTGCAGTCCGCATTCCAGCTTTCGCTGCGTTCCGTCGTCGTTGAACCGCAACGCTTCAAGCATGGCGAGAATGTTCTCACATTCCTGTTTCGTCGCTTCGGGCGATTCCGTGTTCGGAATAATCCAAGCGATGCCGTCGAACCTGGTAGTGGGCGACGTAATTGGCGAGGTAGTGGGCGAGGCAACGAGCCCTTGGGCGCCTTGCTGCGGATCGGGACTCGTCGCCTCGTCCACTACGTCCTTCACTACGTCGTTCGACGACTCGACGCACGTGACATCGTGGTCTTTCGCAGACAACAAACCGGCAATCTTCTGCGGCGCCAGAGAGTCACCACCGCCAACAACAATCCAGCGAGTTTTTTCATCGGTAGACTGCCCCAGCCGCAATGGCTCCCACGTCGTTTGATACGTCAGACGCTCAGGCCCCATTCCGCTCATCCGCCGCAAGGCGGCAATGCTGACTTC
>CALHZT010000229.1 GCA_938040995.1 uncultured Pirellulaceae bacterium
CTTTGTTCTCCTGGAACGAAAGATGGCCGGTTGGGTGCAGGACCGTCGCGGACCGAATCGAGTCGGTGTGCCATTGAGTCTGATCGGTCTGAAAGATCTGAAGCTGTTCGGCCTGGGCCAACCGCTGGCTGACGGCGTCAAAATGATTATCAAGGAAGAGTACACGCCGGGTCACGTTGATAAACGGTTGTTTGTCTTGGCTCCGCTGGTGATTATGACGGCCGCGCTCGCGATCTTTGCTGTGATTCCTTTCGGCAGTCAGTTGCCGCCAATTGCGTCGCTCAACCTCGATCAGTTGCCGGTGGTTGGTCCACTGCTATTCGCTGGCATGATGCAATGGGATGTGATGCAGCGTCCGATCGACCTTGTGGCGGCTCCCGACCTGGACGTTGGCCTCATCTATGTGTTCGCACTGTCGAGCATCGCGGTTTACGGAGTCATTCTTGGTGGCTGGGCCAGTAACAACAAATACAGTTTCCTCGGCGGCTTGCGATCAAGTGCCCAGATGATCGCCTACGAGTTGCCATTGGGGCTTGGAATTCTTGGAGTCGTCCTTGCGACTGGCTCGCTGAGACTCAATGACATCATGGACGCGCAGGCTGCGAATGGTGCGTGGTTCGCACTTGCCCAACCGTTGGGGTTCATCGTGTTCGTCGTCGCCGCATTTGCAGAAGCCGCACGATTGCCATTCGACCTGCCAGAGTGCGAGCAGGAGCTGGTTGGCGGATACCATACCGAATACGCAGGCATCAAACTTGTCCTGTTTTTGACGGCTGAGTTCATACACATGATCACGGCGTCGTTTCTGATCGTGATCCTGTTTCTTGGCGGTTGGCATTTTTGGGGTCTGACCGGCGGGCCGGATGCCGAAGTCACCTGGTTCATCGCGATTGCGAGATTGTCGGTCCTGTCGGCCAAAATCGTTGGCGTGATTTTATTCTTCATGCTTGTTCGCTGGTCGTGGCCTCGCTTCCGTTTCGATCAGTTGATGACGTTGGCCTGGAAAGTCATGCTGCCGCTGGGAATCCTGAACCTGTTTGTGATCGCATGTGTGACCGAAGGGCAGCATACCAATGTGCTATCCAGCAACGCGTTTGTGACTTGCGCCATTGGTTGGGGCGTTGCGATTACGGCTTGGGTAATGGTTGCGATATTGTCTCCGCTGGTTACCGACAACCGACCGCGATACGACATAGACCGCGCCGGAATTGATGCACAGATTTAAGAGAGTCCGTAGCCGGACTGGCAACAGTTCGGGCGTGGAACCGCAGCGGCCCGAAGTCTTGCGACATCGGCTACAAAAAAGAACACCGTCCAGAAAACAATCCCATGAAAACTGACGATCCAAATATCAACTGGGTAGAAGAGCCGAAACTCGGCCTCGCTGGTCGTATGTACCTGCCGCTCCTGATCGGCGGGCTTACCACGACGGCCCGGCACACGGTTTCCAAAAAGGTCACCGTAAGCTATCCCGAGCAGGAACCGGAGATCGCCAACAAGCTGATCTACCGGGGTGTCCACCGGCTGAACAAGGACGAGCAGGGGCGAGTCAAATGTGTCGCGTGCTTCCTGTGTGCGACCGCCTGTCCGGCTCATTGCATTGACATTATCGGAGTCGAAAGTCCCTGGCCGGATCGCGAAAAGTATCCGGAGAGTTTTGTTATCGACGAACTGCGTTGCATCTATTGCGGCATGTGCGAAGAAGCATGCCCGGTCGATGCAGTCGAACTGACAAGCATGTACAACCTGACCGGTCGCTCTCGCGAAGAGATGATTTTCGACAAGGAAAAGCTTCTCAGCGTGTACGACGCGACCAAGGATGATGAGCCGATGAAGTCGGCTGAATTTGGGGGAACCGTTTAGTGTCCCAATTGTCGTTCCCACCCGCTTTTACGTCGCTGTTCCTGTTTGCACAACAGACGGTAGATACGACGGCTGAAGCTGTCGATGCTACCGGGCAGTCTGTATCGTTCATGGACCGCATCCAGCCACTCGCCAGCGCGGTGAACAGCCCGAATGGTCGATTGCTGCTCGCAACCATCGTCGCAGGTTTCGGCATCTGGATGATGATGCCCGGCTCGAATCGAAAATGGCCCAAAATTGTCGGTGCGTTCCTGGCTGCGGCTGGCGCGATCCTGATGTTCAGCCTGCTGCCCGTTCTCGGACTTGAATTTGAATCCGTCATGTTCTGGTTGTTGACCGCGATCACACTGTCGGCGGGCGTCGCAACGATTACTTCGAGAAGTCCGGTGTACTGTGCGATCTGGTTCGCGCTCGTGCTACTTGGCGTGGGCGGACTGTTCCTGGTTAACGGAGCCCAGTTCGTCGGCATTGCGACGGTAGCCGTTTATGCGGGAGCCATCGTTGTCACGCTATTGTTCGTCATCATGCTGGCTCAGCCGGAAGGTCATTCATTCTACGATCGAGTCAGCTGGGGCAAGATTCCTTCACTGCTGGGTTGTATCGCCGGAGTCGGATTGGCTGCCCTGATTGTTGGTGCCGTCGCCGCGACTCCACTGGCCGAGCTTGCTTCGGTTGCACCGCAGAACAACACGCAGGACGTTCTCGTCGAGGACCATGTTGCGGCGCTCGGCGGGCACCTGTTTACAAAACACCTGATTAATGTCGAATTGGCAGCGACGCTGCTGATGGCCGCACTAGTCGGCGCGGTCGCCATGGCGGCTCATGGATCGACACGGCAGGATGGCCTCGGTGGTCAGGAAGCTCAAGTTAGCGACTTGGATGAATTGGACGCCGCGAAAGAATCACGCGCAACAGAAGTTGCCGCCGCAGGAGGCCAGTCATGAACGAAGTCGCCATGCTGCAAAGTTACCTGACGATCGGTGCCATCCTGTTTGGATTGGGGATGGCCGGTTTTCTGGTTCGCCGCAATGTCATCGTGATGTTCATCTGCGCCGAGATGATGCTACAGGGTGTGTCGCTCAGCCTGATCGCGTGGGGCCGGTTCCATAACAACTGGGACGGTCAGATGTTCGTGATTTTCATTATCACGGTGGCTGCCTGTGAAGCCGGCATCGCGTTGGTCCTGGTTTTGATGTTGGCTCAGAAGGCCGGCAACCTGGACATCGCCAGCTGGCAGAACGTCCGCGAGGAAGGCTGGTCGCCGTTTATTGATAAAGAGGTGCCGGAAGAACTGGATCCAGCCGAAGAGTGGCCAAGCCTGACAACGGCTGGCGTGAAACCAGACAAGGAACCATCAAGGTACCGCAGCAAAGTTTAAAAGTTGGTGTACAGGCTTTAGCCTGCGACCGCGCACCCGACCGAGTTTGAAACACGGTGCGTTATCAGGACATCCGGGACAACGAAATAGTATTCGATCCGTTTAGATTTTTTTAAGTGAAGATAATTCGGCAGGCTAAAGCGTGTACACCAACTAAGCCTGTACGCCACACAACCGTAGCCGGACTGGCAACAGTTCGGGAAACCAAAACCGCCACAGCCCGAAGTCTTGCGACATCGGCTACATCATAAATTCAACCGAAGAAAAACATGTTCACGCCTCGTACCTTGATGATCCTGATCCCGTTGCTGCCGTTGCTCGCAGCGATCATCACAGCGTTGCTCGGTGCGTTGAATATCGAACGTAAACGCAGCCACCTGCCAGTGATCATCGGATGCATCGGCTCGTTCATCTGCAGCGTTCTTCTCGCCAGCCATGTTTACTCGCAAATCAATCCGCCGGCACCGAATCCTGAAGATCCGGCGGCAGTTGCAGCGGCGGAAGAAATGGCGGCTGCCAAAGCAGCGAATGGCGATTCTGTCGGGTTCGAACATGTCGAAACGCTCTGGACGTGGGCGAACATCAAGGACGCTCACGAAGCCAATGAGAACATTCACGCGACTGGAGCTGGTGGCAACATCAGTCGCGATTTCAAGATCGACGTCAGTCTGCGAGCCGACCCGCTGACTTGTATTATGCTGATGATGGTGACCTTCATCGGCACGCTCGTGGCGATCTACGGTGCCGGTTACATGCATGGCGATCGTGGGTATTGGCGATTCTTCTCGTACGTCGCGATCTTTGTGTTTTCCATGACGATGCTCGTTTCGGTGAGCAACTTCCTGCTGCTGTTTGTATTTTGGGAAGCCGTCGGTGCGTGTAGTTATCTGCTGATCGGGTTCTGGTACGAAAAGGATTCGGCAGCCGCTGCGGGGAAGAAAGCGTTCCTCGTGAATCGAATCGGCGACTTTGGATTCGCCCTCGCGATGTTCCTGATCTGGACGACATATGGAACGTGGAATTACCACGATACGACGTTGATGGATGGAGTCCTCGGGCAAGCCCGGCTGGCAAGCGGAGCCTACGTCGGCGGCGGACTTGGCTTGGCGATCTGTTTGTTACTGCTGCTTGGAGCATGCGGCAAGAGTGCCCAGTTCCCGCTGCACGTCTGGTTGCCGGACGCGATGGAAGGTCCGACGCCTGTTAGTGCACTGATTCACGCGGCGACGATGGTTACGGCTGGTGTCTATATGGTGACGCGTTGCACGCCGCTTTTCCTGGCGGCTCCGGCAGCGCAAATGACCGTTGCATGCGTCGGTGGAATTACGGCACTCATGGCCGGTTTGATCGCCCTGACGCAATTCGATCTGAAGCGCGTGTTGGCTTATTCGACGATCAGCCAACTTGGATACATGTTCCTCGGTCTGGGAACGGGAACCGTCGCTGGAATTACGGCCGGGATGTTTCACCTATTCACGCACGCATTCTTCAAGGCGCTATTGTTCCTTGGTTCGGGAAGCGTGATGCACTCGATGGGCAACGTGATCGACATGCGTCGCTTTGGCGGACTGAGAAAGATCATGCCAATCACGCACTGGACGTTCGCGTTCGGTTGTCTGGCACTCGCGGGCTTGTTCCCGTTTGCGGGGTTCTGGAGTAAAGATGCCATCGTCGGTGCAGTCAGCGATCAGGCAGCCGCGATGTCCACGATGCTGGATGGCGCCGAAGCTTCGGCGAGAGCTGGCGGAGAATCAGCAATTCAGTTGGTCAGCCACAATGCGGACGATTCAACAGGCGGTGGGCATGGAGAAGGGCACGGCGGCGACCATGGCGGCGATCACGGCCATCACCCGGTGGTGACGACTCATCTGACAAACCATACAGCGAAGCAACTGGCTTTCGGCGCAAAGCTTTACAAGCTGCTCAAGTACGTCGCACTGTTTACGGCATTCCTGACCGCGTTCTACACCTTTCGCGCCTTTTTTATGACCTTCTACGGAAAAGAAGAAGTGCCGCACGAAGCCGGCCATCACGCTCACGAATCGCCGCCGTCCATGTGGGTGCCGCTGGCGATCTTGTCCGCGTTTGCATTGGCGATCGGTGCTGTGCTTGAGTTGTCGCATGCGTTTGCCAACTTCCTCGGTCACACGCCGTCCCTGGCGACAGCGGAAGCGCTGGCCACGATCCAACCTCCGCCGCAAATGCACATGGACATCGCCATTACCAGTTCGGTCATCGCGGTGGTGGGAATCGCACTCGCCGCGTTCTTCTACATTGGCGAAGCCAAAGAGGCCGCCGCGATCGCCAAGTTCATGGACAAAGCTGCCATCGGTCGCCCCTATCAGTGGTCCTATGGCAAATTCTTCCTCGACGAGATTTACGACTGGATCATCGTCCGGCCGCTCAAGGGGCTTGCAAGCCTCTCATAC
>CALHZT010000230.1 GCA_938040995.1 uncultured Pirellulaceae bacterium
GACGGAGCCTCGCCCTCCCGGTGATGTGCAAAACGCTTCGTACCACGCGAGAAAATCAGCATGCCATGTTGGTCGCGAGAGCAGGCTACCGCCCAATTTGATTACGCGGATTGCACGCGTCACGGCGTGTTCCCGCTAGCCTTTCCCGATGCGATCACCGCGACCGCATGCGCTGGCCCACAAGTCGAAATCTTGGAGGTAAGTTCCTGACGGAGTGAAACAGTATTCGTCCAACCAAGGAATTCGGCGACCGCAGCGGAAACGGATTCGCCACTTCCGCCGAGAATGACCTTTTCGGGCGGACTTGCACCGGTCCAGGCGACTTTCGCACGACTGACAATCATGTCCCGATGTTGGTCGGCGATATACTTTGCCATCTTCACCGCGTCGCGATGATTGAAAATGTCGCCGTCGGCGCAGATCATCCGGGCCAGTCGCGATCGGGAGTCTCCCTTGGTGGCTGGACGCCCATCCGCCGTCGCACGGCTGGCCGGTTCCTCGGCAAGGTCGCCAAGAATGATGTAAACGTCGAGCATCGTCGCGAACAACTCACCGGCGACTGGGATTTGCAGGTCGCGATACGGAACCTCGCGAACAACCGAACAGACGGGATTGCGACGCACACCGGTATAAACCAGTTCGCCATGCTCCAACCGCTCGGTATCGGTGGCTCCCTTCGCCGTCGGGCCTGTCGTGGAAAGTGGGATCAGGTCAGTCGTCGTGCTGCCGATGTCAATCAGCATCCCGTTCTGGCAATCGCCAAGATACGAGCATGCGAACGTCGCGAGGGCATGCCAATTCGATGCGGCAGCGAGCAGCGGGTTGCGGCGGGCGACTTCGGGCGTGACGAGCTTGCCGTTGGTGAGATAAATTCGCGTATGCTTGCCATCGGATGCTTTTTCGACAGCGGCAACAATCGACTCGACACCCTCACGTTTCGATTCGTAACAATCCGCCAGTTCGCCAGTCATCGTGGCAGCGATACGATCACAGGCAGGCGCGTCGGCGATCAACGATCGAATTTCATGAGCCAGCTTGTCCGGCTTTTGCCAGAGCGGAAAACTGCGCGACGCCGCAAAGCCGTTGCCGTCGGCGACTTTGATGTTGGCTCCTCCGACGTCGATGCCCAGCCATTTGTTCATGATGATTTTTGAAAGAGGGTTCTGTTGGCGGGTATCACGCGTCGGGTTGGGGTAGGAGACTGCCGTCGGCGGCGAATGTGACGGGCAAGTTGTCCCACTCCAATGATACTCGCTTCCCTTGGGCATGCTGCAACATCGCCTGAGCGAGATTTTGCGAAGTCGCCTGGGACAAGCCTACATAAGAGGTGGTCAATCGAGGATTTAGCTCGACGATAACGTCTTCACTGCCATCAGTGGCTTTGCCAAGAATGAGATCCAGGCCGACGTAGCCAATTTCGTCTTTCATTAAAGCCGCCACCTTGAGGGCGAGCGATTCACTACGCTGTTGAAAATTCTTGTCCTGGCCGACGGCGTCCGTGAGCATTCCCCCGTTGTAGGTCGGAACTTCTGCCAATGCGTCACTCCACTCAATCGATTGGGCGCACCATCGTAAAGGGAGTGCACCGGTCGGCCCAAGCAGCATCGCAATGCTGGCTGGCAGGCCGGGCACAAACTCCTCAATTCTCATCGCGCGAGGAACCAGTTTTTTCCCGTCGGAAATGGTTTGAAAGAACGAAACAAAATCGGTCGGTGTATATCGTTGCACCCCTTCGCATCCAGCGCCGTCGTTCGGTTTCATAATGATGGTTTCGCCCCGCTGAAAATTCTTGAAAATCTCCAGGCAATACGGAGCCGTTGCGCCAGCCGGAATTGTCAGTCCAGCCGGGCAGGGGATGTTCGACTTAGTCATCAGATCGGCGAATCGTCTTTTGCTTGTGCCGCGCCGTCTCCATGCCGTATGAGGGCCAAGCAGCTTTCCGCCGTTTTCCCTGGTCAACTTGGCAATTCTCTCCAAGTGTCCGTCGAACTCTGGCGCGATGACAATTGTCCAGTCGGCACCGGCGGCTTGTTCTTTGACGGCCTCGTTATGCTCCTGGTTGGAATCGACGGGCAACCATTGGCAGTTCTGTATCGGCTGGGGTGACGGCAGCCGGTTGTCCCACAGACAGGTGACTTGGTCGACTTGATCTGCCGTCGCGAGGTCCTCCGCCAGACGCGAGATCATTGCGCACCCCTCATTCAGCAGCGATCCGTCGGGGCTGGCACCGGGGTCGTGGAGCATGCCTCCACCAGTGATAAATTCGTAGGCAAATATTTTCATAAATGTCTCGGAAATGGCATTTGAGGCTGGGCTTAGGGGTAGCCTCCCTCAAGTGGTACGCGAGCATGCTGCTTTCAGCCTGGGTAATCGTCACGGCTCGCCATTGAATATGAGGAAACCTTCATTCTCAGCCGGATTGGCTAAAAAGTGACAGAAAATCGGTCGATCAGGAGAACACAAGGTATACCGATTGCGGAAGTCCGAATACACTTACTCGATGCGCCAGACGTAGATATGGCGATGTCTTGTAGCGGTCCGAAAAGAGTCCGGCCGATCTTGGCCCTTCGGACGTTGATTACCAAAGATCTTGATTTACCACGTTATTGGAGTGACATGATGGGTTCGTATGCAGCCACTTGGGAGGATGAAGACAACAACCGCCAGATCCAGTTCTCTGTCGATTATTCGATTGAGTCTGGAAGCGTTGAAATCGAGACCATCACTCCCACCAAAGTCTCGTTCATCTGCCCTGAAACGAATACCTGTACCCGGTCGATTGGTGTTCACACGGAAGCTGGTCGCGAAATGTTGGCCAATCACTTTCGTGCAAACGGCGATGTACAGCGACTGGCTGACGAAATTGCCAGTCGCACGCAGGAAACAATCAACGCCTAGTTTTTGTAGATGAAGAGGCAGATTCGGTTGCGGCAAAGTCGCGATGCGAATCACGAAGCTGGAACAGAATGACGCCTTGTGAGAGATCGCAGGGCGTTTTTTTTTAGTTGCGAGTTGCGAGTTGCGAGAAAGGCGAAGTCGTGGCACGGTGGCTCGGGAGGGCGAGGCTGGGGTGTTGTAAAGTTGGTCTTGCAAATAGTTTTGAGTTGTTCCAGAACGGTGCAAACTGTTGCATTGTCTTTGGAGATTTTGGAATGACTTCAAAAGAGGAAGGGTATCGTTTGCTTGAGACTCGTCCACGTTTTTTGGCTCAGAAATTCCGTGAGAGCCGCGACCGGTGGAAGGCTAAATGCCAAGAGTCCAAGGCGATGGCAAAAAAGCTGCGGGATCGGATTCGTGACTTGGAGCTTAGCCGTTGCAAATGGCGTGATGAAGCCGAAGACGCCATAGAATCAAATAAACAGCTGCAAGATGAAATAGACCGGCTTCGATCGGAACTTATGGTGTCAGCGGAAGAAATCGCCACTGCTGAGCAAAGACTCTGAAGCTAGCTTCGACACCATTGCCGAGGCATCAATATTCGCTGGAACAGATTTGTTTCATGGTGCAATATCTCCTGCTATCTGCCCGAACGGGTTTCCGTTCGGCAAGCCGGGTGGTCAACGCAGTAACAGAATTCTTCGACGTCCAATGGGAGGTTCCCGCGGCCACAACAGCTCGTAGCTGGCTTCTTCGTGTCGCGTTGTACCAATTGCTTGTGGCACGAACGATTGCAGATGACTGGGTCTGGATCGTCGATCACACGGTAAAAATCGGCTCGGAGAAATGCCTGGTCGTTATGGGAGTTCGCGTCAGCGAATTGCCTGCGTCTGGCGTGCCGCTGCAGCTTTCCAACCTGCAGCTGTTGGCATTGCGACCGGTCAGCCATTCCGATCAATTTGTTGTTGAACAGCAGCTTGAAGAGACGATTTCCAAAACGGGTGTTCCACTGGCGATTCTCAATGATCATGGCAGCGACCTGAAGGCAGGAATCCGGCGTTTTTGCGACAAGCATCCTGAGTCCCAATCGCTTTACGACATTGCCCACAAAGGTGCGTTGTTGTTGAAACATCGACTGGAAAAGAACGTTCAGTGGAAAGCATTCTGCAGGCAAGTTGGCCAGACGAAGTTCAAGACTCAGCAAACGGAGCTGGCATTTCTGGTTCCGCCGTCGCAACGAAGTAAAGCGAGATTTATGAACCTGGGGCCGCTTCTGCGATGGGCCCGCAAGACGTTGCGAATACTCCAATATCCTCCCGCTTCGGTTTTGCAGTTCTGTTCGAAAGCACGGTTGGACGAAAAGTTTGGTTGGCTGCGTAATTTTGAGGAGAATGTAAAAGAGTGGTCGGAGTACGAAGAGCTGATTCAGACAGCGATTCATGAAGTTCGTTGCTACGGATACGGTCGCCAAGCTGGTTATTACGTGGCTCTAAGTCTTCTCCCCAAGGTCAAGACGCATGCGGGTCGCCAGCTAAAAGATGAACTCATTGATTTCGTGATGACTGAATCTTCGGGCATTCACGTTGATCGCCTTCCAGGAAGCAGTGAGGTGCTGGAGTCAGCATTCGGCAAGCTCAAGTCGCTGGAAGGAGAACACCAAAAACGTGGTTTCACCAGCTTGCTGCTGAGCTTGGGGGCTTTGGTGGGTACGATTGATCGCGAAACGATCAAAAAAGCTCTGATCGAAGTCCCCGGCAAACGACTGGAGACCTGGATTGACGAAAACCTCCACCAAACCAACCAGTCAAAACGCCGCATCGCATTCGCCGAACGAAACCTTAACTGCAACAAATCGGGCGTGAATACAAACGCCACGCAATACTGACTTTACAACACCCCAGCCTCGCCCTGGCCTGTCAAAAATGTGGCTATTTGATCGCTAAATTAGAGATTGATATTTGAGAACTGTTGCGCAACTTCGTATTAGATATTTTGACAACACGTCCAATAGCGAAGGAGCGCAACAGTGTCGTTATCATCTCATTTATT
>CALHZT010000231.1 GCA_938040995.1 uncultured Pirellulaceae bacterium
TCGATCACATACTTTGCGAGATCGTAAAAGTCCTGAACCGACTGC
Source organism: uncultured Pirellulaceae bacterium (assembly GCA_938040995.1). Classification (GTDB taxonomy): domain Bacteria; phylum Planctomycetota; class Planctomycetia; order Pirellulales; family Pirellulaceae; genus CALHZT01. Next base: position 46 of record CALHZT010000231.1, read on the forward strand.
AGGTTGTCGATGAGTCCTTCGGGCATGGTCGAAGCCGTGGACGTTTCGCGCTCTTCAATGTCCGACTTATCGATTATCGAAGATTCATCGGGTGAACTCGAGATCGTGAACTGCGTCGCGGTTTCGTTGGTGACAATCCCGGTCACGACTTTTCCCTCTTCAGTCGTCACGATCGTCGTCTCGAAACCTTTTCGGATGACCTTCGAAGGCTCGATCATTGACTGGATCAGGTATTCGCGCGTGCTGTTCTTTCTGGTGGCGTCCACGAGAGTCGGCCCGAGGTTCTGATTCGATGTTGACGCGGAAATCGCATGACATTTCGCACATTGAGTGCTGGAGCGATGAAAAAAGACGGCTCCCCGAGCCGCGTTGCCCTTGTTCATCACGTTCGCAGTCAGCGTCCGGGTCGGTTGTTGTTTGACGGCTTTGGAGATTGTTTCGCCGGGCTGGGCGAGCAATTGGCCGGAGAAGAGCAGGGCAATGAAGAGCCCGGTGGCAGATGGGAGATGATTCACGGCAGATCTCCGGTGTTGACGTTTGATGGAGTGTTGGCGCGTCAGCGCTCGTGAGCCAACGGCTTCGGTAGTGGACGAGGCAACGAGTCCCATGAGCGAGTGCGACGAATCCCGTGAACGAGTGCGACGAGTCCCGCAAGCGAGCCCAACGAATCCCGTGAACGAGCGCAACTTCAGGACTCGTTGCCTCGTCCACTACGGGCTGCCGCGGGCGCTCTACGCTTTTTGCTCTTCCTGTCCGCCATCGGATTTGGGTTTCACCAGGCAGTGAAAACCAACACACGGCTCTTCTTCTTCGCGTTCTTCCTGAGCCGTCATGAGGACTTTTTGGACTTCGTCCATCATCCTGGGATTGAGTGCGGCACTGACGACTCGCTGCTGACCATCGGGCCCCATGACAACCGTCGTGAGCACGGCGACCGTCTCGTCGTGGTGCAGCGCATTGATGATGTTCTCGCCGACTTGAGCTTCAGCGGTCTTGATCGTCGTGACAAAATGTTGAAGCTGTCCCGAATCGACACTCTCGACGACTTGAGGAGCGCCCGCAGGCATCTTGTTTTCGCCTTCGGGTTGGGCAGGTTTGCTGGTCATGGATTCCCTTTTAAAGATCGCAAAGATCGCAAAGATCGCAACAGGCACCACGGTCAGAATCGACCCCATTTCACCTGGAAAGGAAACGGGCCACTGACCGCAGGCGTTACGAATGTTCAGGGATCATTCTAGTCGATATAGGAGGTTTGGTCCCAGATGACAAAACCTTCAATCGCCTCGTATTCTGCGAGCCCCAATTCGTCGTAAAGTCGTGCAGTGGCTGCGTTGCGCTGTTCGGCTCGTTGCCAAAACTCTCGCGTATCTGGTCCCGGGAACAGGGCGCGATCTTTTTGCGACTCGTGCTTGAAAATCGCGACTCGCTTTCTTCGCACCTCGTCCGGACTGAGGGGAACCGCCATGTCAATATCGTGAGGGGCCCATTCCTGCCAGGCACCTCGATACAGCCAGATTTCGCAGTTGGGATACCACTCATCGTCACGACACCGGTCGCAAGCCTGCAGTATGGAAGAAAGGCAAGTGCGATGCGTGCCATGCGGATCGGAGAGATCACCCGCCGCATAGATCTGGTGCGGCCTGATCGACTGAATCAGCTTCCGGACAATCTTGATGTCTTTTTTGCCCAGAGGTTTCTTGCGAACGCGACCCGTTTCATAGAACGGCATGTCGAGAAAGTGGAGGTTCTCATTGGGAACGCCGCAACTTCTCGCGCCGGCTCGCGCCTCGGAGCGTCGAATCATGGCCTTAATCGACTGGATCTCGTCGCTGTCAACCTGGCCCGGTTCCTTGTTCTTCAGGAACTCTTCCACATGCGCCTCGATGCGAGCCGTCTTTTTGGGTGCGACATCGAAAGAGCGATTGAATTCTGCCACGAACTCCGCGTAGCGTATGGCATCCTCGTCAAAGACGGCAATGTTGCCGGAGGTCTGGTAGGCAATGTGGACTTCGTGGCCCTGATCGGCAAGCCGGATGAGAGTGCCGCCCATCGAGATGACATCGTCATCCGGATGTGGAGAGAAGATCAGAATTCGTTTTGGATAAATGTCGTCGTGAGGTTGTCGACGATCGCCCGGCATTTTCTTGCCGTCTGGTTTACCGCCTGGCCAACCCGTAATGGTCGATTGAAGATGACGAAAGACGCGAATGTTCAGTTCGTAAGCCGGACCGTGAGCCGCGAGAAGTTCCTGAAGCCCTTCTTCGTTGTAGTCTTCAGTCGTCAGTTTCAGGATCGCTTTGCCGGTGTGACGGGCCAGCCAGATGACTGCGTTGCGGACTTTGACTTCGGTCCATTCGATTGGGCCAAACAGCCACGGCGAGACGGCTCTCGCGAGATGTTGCGAAGCCGCCACGTCGAGCATGACTTGCGAATTGGAATGTTCCTGGAGAAAACTCGCCGCGATCGCCGAGTGAATTTCGCCTTCGACCGCACGCGCCACGATCGGCGCCTTATGCTCACCAAAGGCCAGCATGAAGATCTCTTTGGCCTCGAGAATGGTACCGACGCCCATCGTGATGGCTTTGTGCGGAACATTCTCCTGCCCAAAAAAGTCACTGGCCGCATCGATTCTGGTGACTCGATCGAGTGTGATCAGTCGCGTGCGGCTGTTTTTGCCCGAGCCCGGTTCATTAAATCCAATGTGGCCCGTGCGACCAATTCCCAGCAGCTGGATATCAATCCCGCCGGCTCGTTCGATCTTTTCTTCGTACCTTCGGCAATATTCGTCCACCTTGTCAGCGTCGAGCATGCCGTCGGGGACGTGCCAGTTCTCTTCTGGAATGTCAACCAGATCGAACAGATGCTCCTTCATGAACCGGGTGTAGCTTTGCAGCTCATTCGGCTGCATCGGGAAGTACTCGTCCAGGTTGAACGTGATGACATTGTGAAACGAAAGGCCCTCTTCGCGATGCATGCGAATCAGTTCGTTATAAACGCCAACGGGTGTGCTACCAGTCGCCAGGCCGAGGACGCAATTTCGGGTTTCTTTTTGACGCTGGCGAATCAGGTCAGCAATACGGTGGGCGACTGCAGCGCTTGCGTTGGATGCGTGCGGGAAAACCTGTACGGGAATCTTTTCTCGTTCACTTCGTGTGATGTCCATCATGTTGTGATGCATAAAAGTCCTTTTCCTTGATGAGGGACTCATTTTGGCAGACGTCGTACCACGGTTCAATCTTGCAAAGGAGCAGATTTCCCGGGTGAAGGAACGGGCGAACATAAAGCTTACGATAGCACCGGCATGCATTGCAGGCGCGAAATCGACTTGAATAGTAGGGCCGGGAGTTCTAACCTTCGCGACCTCAATGGTGATGTGGCCCAAATGATCACCCTCTGGTTCGTTGGTTTTATGCCGTGGGACGTTATACTGATGGCGTCCACTGGTACCGTTCACGGCTTTCGGAAGGAAGTCGAAATCACCTGTTGGCTAAGGATGGCTCATGGTTACTCGCCGTGACTTGCGATCGAATTCGAACCGCAACTCAACCCGTCATGGGAATTTGACTTTACACATCGAGTCGCTGGAATCACGTCAGCTACTGGCGGGCGATTTCGTGAACGGCGTCAGCGGCGTCAGTGGAATAGACGGCGCGTCATCTGAGGTTTTCGCAAGTTCAGATACGCAATCCGTTGACGCAGCGTTCCTTCCAGCCGACGTGGGGAACGATCCATTTTCTCGCAGTGCTTTTCCGCTGGCAGAACTTGTAGAGCGTACGGTGACGACTCCCTATGTTCCCGGCGAGCTGACGGTTGCGCTTCGCTACGATGCGCGTGCCGTACCTGAATCCGGTTTCGAAACGGGAAGAATCACGTCCGCCGCAGATTCTGATGTCGCCGAAGTCGTTGCGGAAGCGGAGGCCTTTTCTCGAACGCTGACGACCGGGTTCTGGCAGTCGGTATTGCCCGAGTACCAGGTCACTGATTCAGCGATCGCTGTCGATTACAGTCGTCAGATCGGCGAGCAGATTGTTCTTGTTGATCTGGAATTTGATCCGCGAATCGATCCCGCCGAAATTATGTCCGAGTTGGCGAATGATCCGTACGTCGTCTGGAGCTCGCCAACATTTCGTTATGACGTGGACGCCCACGGGGACCCTCGCGATTTTATTTCTAACGATCCTCAATCCGGCGAACAATATCACCACGCCCTGATCCAGAACGATTTGGCGTGGGATATCACTCTTGGCGACTCGTCCATCATCGTGGCGATTACCGACGACGGAGTTAGTGCAACACACTCCGATCTCGCGCCTAACGTTTGGGAGAATGTGGCGGAAATTCCCGGCGACCAGATCGACAACGATTTGAATGGGTATATCGACGATGTTTCCGGATGGGACTTCGTCGATAGCGATGCGGACTCGAACCCGGCACCCGGCGACACGCATGGAACTCATGTTGCCGGCATCGTCGGCGGGCGAACGGACAACGGAGTCGGCATTGCGGGAACGGCAGGTCGCTCGACCGTGCTGCCGATTCGTTTCTACGACCAGCAAGATCCCGGCGCGTGGACGAATACGGTCATCCGCGACTCGTTCATGTATGCGGTCGACAACGGAGCCCGTATCGTCAATACGAGCTACAACATCGACAGCTGGGTTGGCGATCCGGTGTTCACTGCCGGCCTTCAATACATTCATGACTCGGGCGCGCTGCATTTCAACTCGGCGGGGAACCGCGGAGCCGCGAATCCGGATCGGCAGGCTTTTACCCAGTCGATTCTCGTTGCGAATACCAATGTAATTGATCAGCTGGCGTCGAGCAGTAACTACGGGACAGGGATCGACATTGCCGCGCCGGGAACTGGAATTCTGTCAACGGTTCCCGCGAATGCTTATGACCGATTTTCGGGGACGAGCATGGCGGCTCCGAATGCTGCCGGAGTCGCAGCGTTGATATGGGCGCAGAATCCGGAATGGTCGTCTTATCAAGTCGCACATCAACTGTTTGCAACGGCTGACAATATCGATGCGGCAAATCCAGGTTTCGTCGGGTTGCTCGGTGCGGGCCGAGTCAATTCGTTTGCCGCACTGACAGAGACGCCGGGTCCGGTGGCTGTGACGGCCGTTTACGGATTGCCAGCGGACGGCGGCGAACTTGAAGATGTGACAACGACGCAGTTTTCGGTTCAATTCGACAATGTAACCGGTTTCGATTCGACCAACGACATTGGAAATTATGAACTGAGGAATGCTGGTGCAGATGAACTGTTCGACACCGAGGACGACGAGATCTACTCCCTTGCGATAACGTCCCAGTACATGTTGGCGGCGGGAGAAGTTGAACTCGAAGTGATTGGATCGCAGCTCGAACCCGGTTTGCATCGTTTGCGAGTATCTAACGGGCTGGTGGATCCGTTCGATCAAGCCATCGATGGAGATGGTGACGGAGTCGCCGGCGGTAAATTCGAAACGATGTTTGAGGTTACGACCAGGCTGTCCCGATCAGGACCGCTTCCCGGCTTTATCGCCCAATCGCTGGCGAACACGGCAGCGATTCGCTCCGCATCGGACGTGGACCGATTTGGGGTCGTCGCGAATGCCGGCGAGACAGTCTCTGTGATTGTGTCGCCCGCTGATTCCCTTTCGACTGTAACCGTCGAGCTTGTGGATTCGGAGGACGATATAGTTCGTTTTGAAGAAGGTTTGCCGGGCGAGCCGGTATTCATTCCAACAACAAGTCTTACTGAAAGTGGCGAGTACTTCTTGCAAGTCACTGCCGATGTGGCGACGGAGTATGAATATGCGATCGTAAAGAACGCCAACATCGATTCGCTTATTGACTCGCCGACGGCCGTAGCGATTGACGATTCGGCGATTGAAGTTGGTGGAGTGAGTCGCTTCGCCGCCGTCGGATTTTCGACAGGGTCGTCACCGGAACCATTCCACAGCAAGTTCAATGACCCCAATCTTTTTATCGACATTTCTGACACCGGCACCGAAGTCACCCTGAGCGGCGATGGTCTGGCAACGATTCAGACGACGGTTGGCAACAGTCTGTTCCCGTCCGGCGACGCCACGATCAGCAATGATGGCGTTTTGATTTCCGGAGCCATCGGCGATAGCGGATTTCAAAATTCAGAAATACCGAATCAGTTTTGGGGCCCGGCGTTGGCTCCATTTTGGGACGATCTGTCCGCCACCGGCGGCGAAGTCTATTGGCAAGAAGTGTTCAACGGCGCGACGGATGTGCTCATTGTGCAGTGGAACGATCGGCCGCACGAGCGATTTGGTAACGATGTCACGTTTCAGATTCAGTTGTTCGATTCGGGACCGACTCTTGCTCGCTTTGCGTACGACGATGTGGTCGTCGGAACGGGGCAAGCCAACAATGGTGCGTCCGCAACCGTCGGCTATCAGTGGAGCGGAACCGGCGGTCGGCAAGTTTCGCGAAATACGGCTTCGGTCTTTGATGGCGATGTGATCAATATCACCGAGTCCGCATCGTTTGCCGATACGGATCGGTTCACCATCGACTTGGTCGCGGAAGCTTCCAGCACGATCGACATCGGCATCCTGGCCGACAGGATTGGGGATTATGGTTCGATAGAATTGAGCCTGATCGATCCGTTTGGCGAAACGGTGGCGACGGGGCTGATTCTGGGTGACCCGAACGCGAATTTCGATTCGGTGATCGCAGCTTATGACGTGCAACAGTCGGGTGAGTACACGATTGAAGTAAATTCGCGATTCTTCGGCGAGTACTCGTTGGTGGCGACTCCGAACGCCTTGCTCGATACGGAACCGAACAATACCGCTTCGGTCGCTCTCGACAACTTTTCGTCGCGGGGTGCCGTCGCCGGTTTCCTTGGGAACGGCGAAACGGTTCTGAATTCGTTCAACGACCCTTCCGCGTTTATTGATATCTCGACGACAGGGCAGCCGCTGGGTTTGACCGATGATGGTGAGGCGAATATCACGCTTCCGTTCGGCAATTCGCTGGTGCCGTCCGGTGACTATACGGTTAGCAACAATGGTGTGCTCGCGCTGGGCGCTCATAACGTTTCCGGTCTCAACAGGCCGCTTCCGACGGACGCTTTTGATCTTGCGCTGATTCCATTTTGGGACGACCTCGATGGTGGCAACGGGGATGTCTATTGGGAGCAGGTCTCCATTGACGGTGAGGACGCGGTCATCGTCCAGTGGGAAAACCGACCACATTTCTCCGTTGGTGAAGGAGTCACCTTTCAGATTCAGATCCGCGATTCCGATTCACTGCCCGTTCGCTACGCTTACAAGGATGTGCGGCTAGGCAACAATGCCTTCAATGACGGCAGCAGTGCGACGATCGGTTTTCAGACTGCGTGGAACGACGCGGTTACGTTCAGTCACAATTCGGTATCCGTCAGCGACGGCGACGTGATCGACGTGCTGGGAAGTGATCGCGACATTTTCCGTGTTGAGGCCATTGCCGGTGAGAATGTCCTTCTCCAAACAGCGACTCCACTCGAAGGCAGCTTTAATCAGTCGTCAACTTTCCTTGATCCCACGTTGACCATTCTTGATGCGAATGGATCGCCGATGTTGACTGACGAGTCGTCTGCAGCGGACGGGCGCAACGCGCAGTTGTTGTTTGCGCCGGAAACGGACGGCACTTATTACGTGATGATTTCCAGTGAAGTCGGCGGTGGTGAGTACACGCTACGAAGTATCGTGCCCGATGGTGACTTTGATGATGACGAACAGTTTGCCTGTTCAGACATCGACGCGCTTGGCGAAATGGTTGTCGGCGGTAGCTACGACGCGTTGTACGATCTCAATCTCGATGGACTGCTTGACGGGCAGGACGTGGACGAATGGCTTGCGCTGGCAGGGCTGGCGAATGGACATCCGGCGGCTTTTGCGAGGGCGGACGCCAATCTGGACGGCGTAGTCGATGGTTCGGACTTCAATATCTGGAACCAGAACAAATTTACACAATCAACTTCGTTTTGTTCCGGCGACTTTAACACCGACGGCGCCGTGGATGGTTCGGACTTCAACATCTGGAACCAGAACAAATTCACAAGCATCAACGTTCCGGCTCCTGTCGTGACACCGTCGCCGATTGCGAATGCAGGACTGTCTCGCAGTCATATCGATTCGATCTTCAGCCGCTATGATGACGATTCGGATGATCGGTTCAACGGCCAGTTTCTATAGTGTTGGGCTGTTGTAAATTCGATACTGCGTGGCATCTGTGCTCACGCCAGATTTATTGCAGCCGCTTGCCTGACCTCGCTTGCCTGACCTCGCTTGCCTGACCTCGCTTGCCTGACCTCGGTTGCTCGCCTCAAGCAACCCTCCTCCGACGCAGTGGTGACATGCGAAGAATGAGCAGGGCATACCACGCGTCGCGTGAGGAGGGTCGGAGCCTCAGCGACGGGGAGGAGCGGCCAAGCGCGTCGATGCATTCGAATTGCGCTGCAGCAGTTCATGTCCGTTCTGGAGCAACGTAAAATCCGCTGCGATGCCCTCCCCATGTTCTGGCTCAATTTCTTCGGCGGCAAACTGACTTATTTCGCTTTGTGGACAAACGCCAAAAAATTTGCGCCTGCCCCTCCCGAACCTGAGGAAACGTCAATATCCGGGAACCGTTACAAAAATGTTATATTTGGCGGTTTTCAAAACCGCTATCATTCGTCATCGAAACTGCACGCCATGAAATTCGGCTTGCCCGCCAAATACTATCGTGATCAAGCCGTTTTTGACCAGGAATCGGAGCGGATCTTTGACCGTTCGTGGGTCTGTCTGGGGCGAGTCGATTCGTTGGCCAATCCTGGCGGCTATCGCACCGTGCAAGTCGAGAATCGGCCGTTATTGCTGCTTCATGACGGTGAACGCTCGCGAGTTTTCTACAACGTGTGTCGGCACCGTCAGGCAATTTTGTGCACCGACGAATCCGGTTCGTTAAATGGCGATTGTGTTCAGTGCCCGTATCACGCGTGGGCCTATTCTGCGACGGGCGACTTGGTGCGGGCTCCGAATATGCAATCCTCGGAGAGCGAGGGATTCCGCAGCGAAGATTTTGGGCTGGTCGAAGTCGCTTCGGTGACTTGGAATGGTTTTCTGATGGTGAACTTCAACAGCGAGGGATGCTGTTTCGGTGAAGACTACAAGGCCGTGCTGAATGTATACGATCCGTGGGACCTGCAGCGGCTGCGTCCTCGGGCGCGGCTTGAATACGATGTTGGCGCGAACTGGAAATTGCTATTTCAGAACTATAGCGAATGTTATCACTGCCCGACGGTTCATCCAGTACTCAGCCGACTGACGCCTTACAAGTCGGCATCGAATGACTTGCTGGCCGGAGCATTTTTGGGTGGACCGATGTTGCTTTCGGACGGCGTCGAGTCAATGACGCTTGATGGCAAGGCCGTTGCGAATCCAATCTCGACATTGTCTCCGTCGCAGCAGAAGCAGGTTGGCTATTACACCTTGTTTCCAACAATGTTCATCAGCCCACATCCGGACTATGTCATGGTGCACTATGTATCGCGTCAGTCGACGGACCATACCCGGGTAACCTGCGAGCTGCTTTTCGATCCTGACGTTGAGATCGCCGAAGCCGACATTCAGCGAGCCGCCGGGTTTTGGGATACGACCAACCGCCAGGACTGGCATGTCTGCGAACTGGTTCAGCGAGGAATGGTTGCGGATTTACCGCCCGGCCCCTACTCGCCACTCGAACCAGTGCTGCCAATGATTGATCGTCACTACTTGTCAGTGATGGGCGCCTGAAGATCGGTGGCATCCCATCACCACCGGAGCGTTTTTGCAGATTGTTGTAGCGGCAAAATCGTAGCATGGACCTCCGAGCCCGTGGACTTTTCATAACACGGGATCAGAACCCCACGCCGGGGAATGTGCAAAAAGTTGTAGCTTTCTGATAGAGCGGAAGTCTTAAAAATCCGTTGTCACCAGCTCCCAGCTATTCCAACGGTGTTTGACCCTTACAACCTTGAGCGGTGTTTGGGTTTTGATTTTGTGAGCTACTCGAGAGAGGGCTTCCGATTCATCGGAATGATCATTGATCAAAGGCCAACGTTTTGTTTCACCATTGATGCAGGTGACCAGATTCAACTCTGAGCCTCCATCTCTATAGTATTCTTTGTCACTTCCTTCTTCTGTATAGATTTGCCTGGTTGTTATGTACTGAAAGTGAACCACCTCTTTGAAAGGAAAACTCCGTTTGAGGCGTGGCAACGCCACATGACCTGTTTGGCGGTTAATTGCAAGCAGGGAACGAGTCTTGGGGCTGTCAGGAGTTTTCTTCACGTTTTGGTAGATGAAACAGGCCAAAAGCAGCAACGCCAAGGTGACAAAAGCAGCGCCCCAGATCCAGTTTTGACGTGTGAATGCTGCCAGTTCAGTCAGAACCGGAAACCATAGCGAGGCTACGGTGGCTGCGACCAATGCGAGTCCGATTATGGATTGAAACCACGTGGGCGTCGGCGGAGGATCGATACGAAGAATCTCGTCATCACAGAGTACGACGTAGCTGGAAGTGCACTTTCCAGTCACCAACTGGTCGCGGTCAAGGATGGACTGTCGTTTCCACATAGTTTGGTGTTGGCTCGGGAGCCAGCTATTCACTCAGCACGTCGACACTCACTTCGACCGTTTCTAATGCATCTGCAAATAAGTCGAGTCGCTGTCGCACCCGGCGTTCGAAAACGCGACAAGGATGCCGATAATGGCGATGACGACGAGGAGCTCGACGAGCGTATATCCACGCCATGGCGACTTATCGTAAATCATCGGGACTCCGCGGATACGAGAAGAGTGGCGGGCCCGCATAGCGATTCTAATGGGGAATCGGCTCATTCCAAAATATGGAATCGTGCCGCGAGCGGCTCTCCTTTGAAAGATTGAGAGTTCTACCTGTTTGAGCGACCAAAGCGCCTGTTTATTGCGTAGATATTCGGGTGAAATATGTGCAAGAAGTCCTGTGTGACGGCAACTAATCTATAGCCATGGCAAGAACGGTGGATAATTCGACCGGACCTCAAATTGACGATCGAAACGGCTTCGTGCCTTCTTCGACGATCGATTGGGCGTGCGAAATGAAGAAGCACGGTTCGTGGCTGCG
>CALHZT010000232.1 GCA_938040995.1 uncultured Pirellulaceae bacterium
GATGAAATCGTATGCGGATCTGTTGCGAAATCCGCCGAAGAACCTGGGCATGCAGCGATGGTGGTTGGTACCCGACTACGAAAGTATTCAAGCCACCGAAGACCGGTTGAACTGGCGCCTGACTGGCGGCAACGCGAAACTTAACGCGGAGAGTTATCAGTACGCCAACGGGCAGCTTCAGAAAACGGATGCACCCGTCAGTCGCCCATGCCGATTGTTTGCCGACGCTTTTACAGCGAAGTACGAACGCATTGCCGATGCCAGCCCGGTTTTTGCCGAACTTCGTAACGCGATGAATCTTCTCGTCATTGCGTCAGTGCTCAAGGAGCATCAATCACTATCGGAGTTCGAAGCGACGTTGCAATCTCTGGCAGACCGATCGAGTCATACACCTGATGGCGCGCCGAGAATCGCTCCGCGACTTGCGCCTTGTGTTGCCAACATTTTTTGGCGAGGCGCGCGACTGTTGGCTCCCGCGGGCGGCGGAGTGACGATCAAGCCGCGTGACTATGTGAAACAGTCACAGATCAAGGTTGTGGACGCCAGCGTTTTCGACGCGGCGCGTCCGGAGAAAATCGAGCAGGCTGGATGGTGGTGGGACTGAATTCCACTTCCGTCACTTCGGTAATAGTCAATCCCGCGCATTAAAAAAGGCGACTCGTCACTGGGACGAGTCGCCATGGTCTGGTCGACGATTCATAAAACCGACAGGAGGGGATCGGTTTGTTAGCGAATCGCGCTAGCCTTGATTACGCGTGTGCTTGGCAAGAATGCCGAAGGATCTACGATTGGCGAGGGAGGCACATTCGTCGAAGGTGCACTCTGAACGCCGGCAGGAATCTCGTTGACAGTGTTCATCGGAGCCGCAGGTAGCGAGTCAGTCATAACTGGCACGTTCTGCTGCACGTTGAGTACGTTACCCGAGCAGGCACTGGCACATCCGCCGCTGCAACCTGTGCAACCGCTGCCGCCACATCCGCCGCCCGCACATCCACCGCCGCAAGCGCTTCCGCCCGAGCAACCTACGCTCGTGCATCCGCCACCGCCGCAAGCTGATCCACCGCCGCATCCGCCACCGCAGCTTCCGCCGCCACGTCGGCTGAAGATACGTCCGAGGCATCCGCGAAGTCGACCGAACAGACGACCACGTCGTCCGCCACAAGCCGATCCGCCGCCACATCCGCCGCCGCCACAGGCACTTCCGCCCGAGCAACCACCGCAGCTTGAAGTGCAACCAGCAGCCGAAGCACATCCGCAGCTTGGTGCAGCACCGCCACATCCGCCGCCTGCACATCCACCGCCGGCACATCCGCCACCGCATCCAGCCGATGAAGCACATCCGCAGCTAGGTGCAGCACCGCATCCGCCGCCGCAAGCGCTTCCGCCCGAGCAACCTACGCTCGTGCATCCACCACCGCCACAGCTTCCGCCACCGCAGCCACCACCACGTCGGCTAAGCATGCCACGCAGTCGGCCGAATAGTGCACCACCGATGCGACCACCGCCACATCCGCAGCTTCCGCCACCGCAGCTTCCGCCGCCACAGGCACTTCCGCCCGAGCAACCACCGCAACCAGCAGCCGAAGCACATCCACAGCTAGGTGCAGCACCGCCACATCCGCCGCCTGCACATCCGCCACCGCATCCAGCCGAAGAAGCGCAACCGCAGCTTGGTGCAGCACCGCCGCATCCACCGCCTGCACATCCACCACCGAAGGACGAAGCACATCCACAGCTTGGTGCAGCACCGCATCCGCCGCCGCAAGCGCTTCCGCCCGAGCAACCTACGCTCGTGCATCCGCCACCGCCACAGCTTCCGCCACCACATCCACCACCACGTCGGCCACAAAGACCGCCGAGTCGCGAACGAAGCATGCCCATCAGGCCAATGCGTCCACCGCCGCAGCCGCATCCGCCGCCACCGCAGCTTCCGCCACCACAAGCGCTTCCGCCTGAGCAGCCACCGCAAGCGCTTCCACCGGAGCAACCTCCAGCACAACCGCCGCCGGCGCAACCACAGCTTGGCTCGCAGCTACTGGCACCACGCATGCGACCAAGAAGGCCACATCCGCCACCACCACCGCAAGACGATGCACATCCGCCGCCGGCACAACCGCCGCCACAGGAGGAAGCACATCCACAACTTGGTGCAGCGCCACCGCAACCGCCACCGGCACATCCGCCGCCAGCGCACGATCCGCAGCCACCGCTACTTTCGCAACCGCAGCCGGGGTCGGCGCAGCTACTCGTACAAGAACTACTATTTCCGCCCATCATTCTGCTAAGCAGACCTTGGCTATTCCCTTCAGCACACATGCTGAAGCAAACGACCAATGAGGCGACTAAAACTTTCCATTTCATCGACCAACTTCTCCTTGTTGAATCGGGTACGAATGGGCGCAGATCAACCGGGCTTACCCGCACTACTTGAATCACGACACACAAATTGCGATGTCAGGAGGGACTTCGAAAGAACAGATCCAGGGGGAGATCTGTCCCGATAAAGGCGTGATTGGTGGTAGGTAGGGCCAGGCCGTGTGGTTGGGTCGTAACCCACTCGCGTGGAATACCGGCGAAAGCGGTCGAGCCGATCCCTGACTCAAATACCCATTCCGCGGGTCCGCCGGTCTGTCAGCTCCCCTGGTAGGAACTGACAATCCTAAAAACTATCATCAAGCATATCGGGCCTGACGTTGAAGACCCTTGAACCTTCAAAAGGCATTTTGACCAAACGTCGCAAAACGACGAATGATCCACTCATCCGGCATCCGTAAGCTGGTAAATTGGTAACGATTCCTTGGGCAAAATGGCATGCCCGTGGGGCAACTTGTAGTTTCGAGTCGGCAGATTTGGTAATCTGTACCTTTGGTAGCGAATGTGGCGACAACCAGAAATCGCTGGTTCTCCCGCACCCAACCGGCTGCCCTTTGATTGACTCCCGCCGGCTTCGCGCATTTGCCTTCCAGGCCAAGCCCAGTTCGCGTCGTGTTTGCGACCCGAACACCGCGACGGCGCGAACGACAAAGACAAACCTCACCGCCAATCACTTCCATCTGATTTGCCCATATGAATGCCCATCCTGATACGCAACCGTCTTGCGTGACGTCCATCTTTCGATCCTCCATCATCTGCGGCTGCCTTGTCTCGTTCCTGGCGACTTTTGCCAGTGCGGAAGATTGGCCCTACTGGCGCGGACCGCAGTTCAACGGTTCATCTCAGGCAACCGGCCTGATTGAGGACTGGGATCCAAAAGGCGGCGAAGGCAGCAATGTGATCTGGCAACGGGAAGATCTCGGCGGGCGAAGCACTCCCATCGTTTTCAAAAATCGACTTTATACGATCGTCCGCTCCAATCCGGCGACGCCGACCGAGGGCGAAAAAGTCGTCTGTGTCGATGCGACCACCGGCGAAACGATCTGGGAAAATGAGTTCAACGTTTACCTGTCTGACGTACCGGACACGCGAGTCGGTTGGTCATCGTGCCTGGTTGATCCCGAGACCGGCAAGATCTACGCCCTCGGCGTTTGCGGGACGTTCCAGTGCATCGACGGCGAAACGGGAAAGACGCTGTGGAAGCTTCCCCTGCATGAACAGTTTGGGCTGCTGAGTACTTACGGCGGCCGAACGAACTTCCCGGTCATTTGCGATGACCTCGTGATCATCAGTGCGATCGTGATCGGCTGGGGCGACATGGCCAAGCCGGCTCATCGGTTCTTCGGTATCGACAAGAGCACCGGAACCATTGTCTGGTTCAAGGGCACGCGTTTGTTGCCATACGATACGACTTATAGTGCGCCGACGGTTACGACTCTCAAGGGACAGAAGGCTCTCGTTTTTGGTTCCGGCGACGGCGCCGTCTGGGCACTTCAGCCTCGAACGGGAGAAACGATCTGGCAGTACAAGTTTTCGCGACGTGGTTTGAATGTGTCGCCGCTCGTTGTCGGCGATCGCGTTTTCGCCAGCCACTCGGAAGAGAATCTTGTTAACACAACGATGGGTGCCGTGGTCGGACTGGATGCCAGCCTCGACGGCGACATTACCGATACGGGCGAGCTTTGGCGGCTGGATGAGCTGATGGCCGGCAAGAGCTCACCGGTCTCGAAGGATGGGCGATTGTACGTTTGCGATGACCGCGGCAAACTGCATGTGCTCGACATGGAGACTGGCGACAAGATTGGCAAGCGTTACAACCTGGGAACGATCATGCGTTCCAGTCCGCTACTGGCGGATGGCAAGATCTATGCGATCACTCAGGGCGGGCGCTGGCACAT
Source organism: uncultured Pirellulaceae bacterium (assembly GCA_938040995.1). Classification (GTDB taxonomy): domain Bacteria; phylum Planctomycetota; class Planctomycetia; order Pirellulales; family Pirellulaceae; genus CALHZT01. Next base: position 4,272 of record CALHZT010000232.1, read on the forward strand.
TCTGGAACTCGACGAGGACCGTGGTGTCAAAAAGCTGAGCAAGGGCAAGCTGCTGCCGGGCGACGAGAGTCACGCATCGCCAATCTGTGCGAACGGCAAGATCTACCTTCAGACGAGCGGACGGCTTTATTGTCTGGGCACACCGACGGCTGCAAGTGGTGCGGCGGCTGGTAATTCGGCGGACGCGTTGCCCAAAGAAGTCGCGTTAACCGACATGACGCCGGCTCATCTACAAGTCGTGCCCTGCGAGCTGTTGCTCAAACCAGGCGACAAGCAGACTTTCGAAGTGCGGCTTTATAACAGGCTCGGCCAATTCCTGAAAAAGTCGGAAGCGGAATTTTCGGTCGACGAACCGCTGACGTTCAGCGGTAGCGAGATGTCGATCCCGGCCAATGCGACTCATCTGGCTGCGAACATCACAGCAACAGCGGAAGGACTCACCGGCAAGGCCCGTGTACGAGTCGTGCCGGGACTGCCCTGGAAGTTTGATTTCGAAGATATCGCGGTTTCGCCAACAACCAAAAAAGGCGAGCCACCAATCACATGGGTCGGCTGCCGCTATCGCCACGTCATCCGCGAAGTGGATGGCAACAAGGTGATGGTGAAGATTACAACGATCCCCAAGGGAACACGCAGCCGCTGCTGGTTCGGGCATCCGTCACTTCACGACTATACGATTCAGGCGGATGTGCGTGGCAGTCAGGCAAATGGACGAATGCCAGACATCGGGTTAACTGCACAAGGTTATGCCCTTGATCTTCAGGGAGCCAATCAGGCACTGCAGATTCGCTCCTGGGTTCCGCAGCTGAGAATGGCGTCGACGGTTGATTATGCGTGGCAGGCGGACAAGTGGTACACGATGAAGCTGCGAGCCGAAACGGGCGACAACAAAGTCAATTTGTACGGCAAGATCTGGGAGAAGGGACAGCCAGAACCGGACGCATGGTCGGTCCAGGCGGAAGACCTTTCGCCCAATCTGACCGGAAGTCCGGGCCTTTTCGGCAACGCCAAGGATGCCGAGTTGTTCCTCGACAATATTAGCGTTTACGCGAACGAGTAATCACAATCATCAGAAACTGTGAGATGGACTTACGATGGGCTGTACGATGGACTTCCAAGTCCGTCGCCAATAACCCCGTCGCCACGCACGCCAACAGTATGAAAAAACCCGACGGACGAGGACGTCCATCGTACGTCGCGTTCCGGCCACCGACTTTTATTAGGACTTGAACCAAACTGGTCGTTCGAATCCGGCCAACCTTTCAAACCTGACCTAACCTATAATGCGCCACCGCATTGAGTTGATCCAAGGAGCTCTCCGTTGAAACGGCACCCAGTTTATCCGCTGTTACTCGCCGCCGTCAGTTTTTGCGTCGGGAGTCTGGTTTGCAGCAGCATTCCTCTTGTGGAAACCGCGCGCGCCACGCCATTCGAATTCGACAATGGCGACAGCCCTGCGGATGCGGGCGGTGGTGCAGCCGAGTCGACGACTAGCTCTGGTGACTGGGCGCAGTGGGGTGGCGACTCGCGAAGAAACAATGTGCCAGAGGTTAGCGGGCTTCCCGAGCAATGGGATGTTGGTGGATTCGACCGCAAGACCCGCGAATGGAAAAAAGACGACGCCGAAAATATCAAATGGGTCGCACCGGTCGGCAGCCAGACTTACGGCAACCCGGTCGTCGCTGACAAACGCGTCTACATTGGAACGAACAACGGCAGCGGTTACCTGCCTCGCTACCCATCAGGTATTGATCTTGGTTGCCTGATCGCATTTGACGAAGCAACGGGTAAGCTTCTCTGGCAACACTCGAGTGAAAAACTCTCGACTGGTCGCGTTCACGACTGGCCACTGCAGGGAATTTGTTGTGCTCCGTATGTCGAAGGCAAGCGACTCTGGTATGTAACCAGTCGCGGAGAAGTTGCCTGTCTTGATACCGAAGGTTTTCACGACGGCGAAGATGATGGAGATATCACTGGCGGTACCGCCCGACTGTTCAAAGAAGCTCCCAGTGCAGCCGCCGGCCTGGACGAAGGCCAGATGCCCAACGCACTCTCCGCCGTATTCGCCAGCAACGGTCATCCAGTCGGTGCACGCACGCGAGTCGAAACGGTCACCGAAGGTTCCGAGTGGCTCGCATCCGAACGACGCGATCGCGAACGACAATACTACGCGATCAAGCTCGCGGACGGAAAAATCACGCTTTCTGATCGCGGCATCGGCAAAGAGCCAGGCGAAGGCAAAGACTTTGTCACCGTTCCGGCTTCGCTGACTGACGGCCTGGCCGACGGAAACGTCTCGGCGACTCTGGCAAACCTGCTCGCAGTGCGGGGAATGGAATTGCCAAAGACCTCCAATGTCGCCGCAGGCCCCAAACCAAACTCATGGGCGATTTCTGCCAACATTGCCGGCGCCGACCGCACCATCAACGTGCGTCGTGAAGGACCTTTCCTTTCGGCGTACAAGGAAATTACCGTCGACGACAAGGACGAAGCCGACACGATCTGGGTCTTCAACATGATGAAGGAACTCAATGTCTCGCAGCACAATATGTGCAGCTGTTCTATCACGGCTCTTGGCGACATTCTGTTCGTAAATACATCCAACGGTGTCGACGAGTCGCACAAGAACATTCCCAGCGTTCAGGCTCCAAGCTTTATCGCGATCGACAAGAACACAGGAAAGGTTCTCTGGACGGACGATTCGCCAGGCACCAACATCCTGCACGGACAATGGTCATCTCCGGCGGTCGGCACCCTCGCAGGCGTGCCGCAGGTCATCTTTGGCGGCGGTGATGGATGGGTCTACAGTTTCAAAGCGGATGCCGGAAAAGACGGAAAACCGGAGCTACTCTGGAAGTTCGACGCCAACCCGAAGCAGTCGGAGTGGATTTTGGGTGGCCGCGGAACGCGAAATAACATTATCGCGACTCCCGTTCTTTACAAAGACCGGGTATACGTCGCGGTTGGTCAGGACCCGGAGCACGGACCAGGCGAAGGTCACCTCTGGTGTATTGATCCTTCGAAACGTGGCGATGTTAGCGCCGAACTGGCGGTCAACGTCAGTGACCGCAGCAAGAGCATTCCACCCAGGCGTCTGATCGCGATCGACGAAACGGCTGGCGAAGTCGCGATCGACAATCCCAACTCGGCCGTCATCTGGCACTACAGCAGGTTCGACCAGAACGGTGATGGCCAGTACGAATCGCACGAGACGATGAATCGCAGTTGCGGGACCGTCGCGATCAAGGACGACATTCTTTACATCGCTGATTTTAGTGGCATCTTTCATTGCCTGAACGCAGCGACTGGCGAAGTTCACTGGACGTACGACATGTACTCACCCGCCTGGGGCTCGCCGCTGATTGCGGACGGTCGCGTATTCATTGGTGATGAAGACGGTGAAGTCGCCATCTTCAACCATTCCAGCGAACCGCAGGAGCCGATGGAAGAGATCGACATGCTGAATTCGGTCTATAGCACTCCCATCGTTGCGAATGGCGTTATGTACATCTCGAACAAGTCGCATTTGTTCGCAATCGAAAAGCAGGAGTAGTGCCGAGAGCGTAGAGGGCATTTCAAAACCTGTGTTCGTGGTACCGGCCATCGCCGGAAACCCGGAAAATTTCGCCTGAAGGCGGTAATGCTCAGTTTCAGGCGAGCCGGCTGCGTGAGCTGCCGGGTGGGAACTGCTCACGAACTCTGGATCTGCAAGCCGACGACGAGCCTGCATAATATCCCTAGGGAGCAAACGGTGTTACCAAACGCTGACTGCCGGCATCGTCATCATCTGACAATGCGATGATGGCAGCGGCTCCGCCGGCGATTCCAAGTAGTCCGCCGCCAAAGCCAAATCGGCCCACGCTACCGCCATTCGAAGACGGTATAAATCCGCCGGACGGTGGTGGTGGTAAAGTCGCCGGAAAGTCTGTGATCGAACCCATCGGCAGTACGGAGTCACCAATCACTTCGTAGCCCGCTCCCGGAGGCGAAGAAAGAAGCGGTGTGTCCATCATGGCAGCCGCCGGGGCCGGTGCGCCGAATCCTCCACCCGCCATCGCAAACCCGCCGCCACCATTGCCACCTCCACCGAGTGCGTCCCGAATCGCGGCTGGATCACTGATCATCGCGACCGACAAGCCGCCGCCACCATTGCCGGCAGCCGCATTGCCAACATTCATACCGGCTGCCGCCCCGCCCCGCTGCCCCAACCCGTCGGCATCACCAAGAACCGCGTCGCGATCGCGGGGGTCAAGTTGCACAAGTCGAATCGACGAGTTTCTGTTTGTTCTTGCATCGCCATCGTCAGCTGGCCGCACGGCTCGAAATGCGATCGCGCCGAACCCGCCTTCGCCAATCGCGACGATCGAATAGATGCCTTCGTCGATGCCGTAGAAATCGAACTCGCCCTCGGCTTTGACCGTATCGACAGCGACTCGCTTGTCATTTTGAATCAGGGTGACTTCTGTGCCTCCCGCCTCAACCTCGACAGAACGTCCTGAATCCGGGTCAATTCCGAAGAGGCGACCACGAATGACCCAACCCCGCCTTGCCGGCTCAAGCACGACATCGTGACTCCGCAATGCGGTCGAAGGCCGGGTTCGATCGAGTCGCGTTCCCTTGCTCTCCAGTTCCTTGAGCCCCCGAAACTCTTCAGGGCCTTCCGGCTGATCCCAGCCTTCCGTTTTATGCCTGGCGGCTTCGCGAATCAGGCTGGCGTAAGCACTCTCGGGAACGTACCTCGTGCGGATACGATCAAAGTTCCTTTTCAGAATTCCCCTGACCTCACGAAACGTCGGCGGTACCGCTGCGGTCGAAATCTCCAGCGTCTCACCGACCTCGACCGCCTGAACCATGCGAATATACTTCGACTGCTTCGAGGGCTTTGATTGTGATGTGTTTTCGCGACTGCGAAGCGCATGCAGACCAAATGCGACAAAGCCGTTGTCTCCCCGCGCAATCAATGAGTAAACGCCAGATGGTACGTTCTCCATGCGGAACTTCCCAAAACCATCGGTTACTGCCTGGGAGACGAGCGCCCGATTCTGGTAAAGCCGTACTTCCAGCGACTGGGCACCACTGGATCCTCCGTTCGCATTCAACAGACTGATCTGGCCGACGAGGTTGCCTCCGGGAGTCAGACGGACCCAGTGTGACCGGATGAAACTTGTGCGGCCTACCCAATCGGATCCGCGAGCCGCGACAGGTGGTTGAACATTCTTCGGAAGACCAAGCGTCAGACCGCCGGTGTCGGCTTGCGGTTCCACTTCAAAGATCGCGTCCGACGATTCGATCTCCAACGTATCGGTGACGATCTCTGGTATGTCGATACTTGCATCGGGCAAGGGAATCAGCTGAGCGTAACTCGCCGACGAAATCAGCAGCAGGCAAACGACCCCCATGGTCGATGCCGGCAGAAACTGATTGTTAGTTGGAAGGCGGGAAAGCAAGGCAGGCATAGTCGAGCAATTCTTGGTAAGTCGATTCAGTCGGAATTCATGAGCAATTCCGCGGCAGGATCTTCTCAATCGTAGACGAGAAAATCATCGATCTCGAACGAATTCTGGCAATTTCGGCTCGGTGAATTATCGGCCGCTTTTCCCTCCCTGGCGAGAGTCACCGGGCGGGGCATCAAGAGACCGGACCATCCGAAATCCCAGCCCGTAATACTCCGGGAATCGGTGCCAATCGCGGTGAATCGCGGTAGCGACTCGCCGCCCGGAGCGGACAAATGCCGGTGACTCGAAAAAGCCTCCCCCCCGCGCATCAAATGAGAGAACACTGCCATCGCCCGTCCTTACAGGCAGATCAACAACACGCTTTCCCGCCACCGCGCGACTTGGCGAGTCTGTCAATTCTGCCACGTTGCCCAACATGTCGAACAGACCGAATGCATTCGGACGCAAGGAACCCACGGGAGACATCTCGCTTCCACTCTTGGAACAGACCGCAAAATTCACAAGGAACTCGTCATCGTCCGCGAATGGCCAAAGCGTCGCCGAGCCGGCTCGACACGCCAATTCCCACTCGCCATTGGTCGGCAACCGAAATCCGTTCTTTGTCCGGTCGCAGGCCGGCACGCTTTGCGAATTTTCAAGGTCTGCAAATGAAACCGCCGCATCCGGATCACGCGGATCACTGTAGCAGGACGAAAGCCTATCTCGCCGACTGAGCCAGTCGCAATATTCGACCGCGTTGTACCAGCTGATCCCGTCGGCAGGGAAATTGAAGATATCCGAATCGGGCATACGGGATTTGGTTGGGTTCTCGCGAATGCGACTGTACGCTCTGTTAAGATGCTTCGCCTCCTTGCGATCTTCAAGAAACTCTTCAAACTCGCGAACGGTGACTTCTCTCGCCGCGACTTCGAAATCGCCAACGATTTGCTGCGGATGCGATACTTCGTAGCTGGTGAAGCCGGGATTCTTCAAGTCGCGATCGAACCGCTCCAGTTGTTCCAGATTCGAACCAACCTGAAAATCAAGTTCGGGTTTTAAGATTCGGACAAACAGCTTGCCATTGATGTATCGCCAGTTGCGCGCCTGTCCATACTCAAGTGGTAACCGCTCCATATCTCTTTCGATCTGCCACTTCGACAGCAACCAGTCGCAAGCCGCGTGCGTTCGGCTGTGCGGAGTACCAGACCAGATATCCAGTAGCAGCTTACGCTTCGCTTTGGGAATATTGGCGGGCGGCGGATAGTCACCGAGCGCCAATAAAATTGCCGCCATTCGCTGGTCGCCCGCGCGATGCCAAAATTCAAGCAGGCTCAGAAGCTTTTGATGTGGAATGCCACTGCCAAACGACTTGCAGATAAATAGCGTTTCTGCGGTCCTGTCTTCGGAACTTTTCAACCGCAAAAGGTGTTTGTCCAGGTCTTCCATCTCGCGATCGACGTCCGCGACGTACAGACGGGCCAACCAGACATTCGCCATCATTGCTGAAGCGGTTTCGGGTGACGATTCATCTGGCAAGTGAGCCAGAAAAGATTCGAATGAGCAGCTCTGCTTCGTTTCGTCCAACCGAAGTTTCAACGTCGGCAGAATCCCGGGCAGCGGACGGTGCGACTGAACCACCTGGCGAACCAGGTCATCCGGCTGTTGCGAGTTTGCGACAAGCAGCTGATCAACCAGCCGTCGGTCCGACTCGCGATCACCCAATTCGCGACGCAACTCGAGAAGACACTGACGATGCCCTGGAAATTCGCGAGCAAACAGTCGCGACCACGTGGTCGCAGTGTCCAGATCCTCGGATGCATACTCGTACAACAATCGACTGGCCAGCCGCACATCGTTGTCGCCCGCCGGTGCGTCCTGCAATATCCGCGAGGCACAAAGAGCCCGTAATCGTGCTGCGGGCGATTGATCTTCACTCTCAGCGATCGTTGTCAAACTACTGACCGACGAATGTGCCGTTTCGCGGAGGATCTGACAGGCGGCTTCGAGTTCGTCCGGACTCATTTCAACCGCGGCCAGATTATTGAGAGCATGAGAGTGAATCTCGATCAGCTTCGCGATCTGAGGTGCATCCAGGCCCGCTTGCGGCATCGCGAGCGCACCAAGCCCCAATCGCCACGACCGATGATCAAATGTTCCTTCGGACAACGGCTGCGATTCCGAATACTGCTCGATGAGGACTTGCGGCGAAGACTTGCCGTAGCCTGCTGATCGCAACTGGTCCACGGTTGCCGCAAGGTCACCCGGCTCGTTCTCCACCAGCAACTCTACCGCGTATCGCACTTTCTCAAGGTTCGCCTTTTTCGCCGCCTGAAGCGAAACGTAGTTCAGGATCGAAGCGCCAAGAATCGTGGCGAACACCAACAGTAGCGACGAAGCAACGAGGGGATTTTTCCGTGCCCACCGCCCTGCCCGCTCGACCGCACCAATCTCTCGCGCTACCACAGGATCTCTTCGCGACCAGCGGCGCAGATCCTCCGCCAACTCGGTGCCGCTCGGATAGCGATCATCCGGCCTTGCCGCGAGGCACCTCGCCCAAATAGCATTCAAGTCGGCGTCGATTCCTTCGCACCGCTCCTGCAGCGGCGTGGGACGGGTATGCTGAATACTGACCAACAGATCAGTAATCGTCTCCGCCGTTTCTTCCTCATCGCGAAAGGTTCGTCGGCCAGTCAACATTTCATCGAGGACGACTCCGAGCGCCCACACATCCGAGCGCGCATCGGCAAGGTGGCTTTTCCCGGCGGCCTGTTCGGGGCTGAAATACTGTGGAGTCCCAATAAAGACGTCACTTGCCGCTTCGTCCAGATTCGGCGGAACAATCGACTGCCGCGAAGCACACCCAAAGTCCGCAAGATGCGGTTCACCGGAAGATTGTTCGATCAGGATGTTCGACGGCTTTACGTCGCGATGAACGATCCCGCTACGATGGGCATAACCCAGTCCGTCTGCAATCCCGGCCACCAACTGCACCGCCTTGTCCGGCGAGAACACACCATGCATCCGCATGAAACCGCGCAGCGTCGGCCCATCAATAAACTCGTAAACGATAAACGTCTGTCCCGAACTCACCGAGCCGGCTTGATGAACAGGTACAATATTCGGATGGCGAAGTTGAGCCATCGCTTTGGCTTCGGCGCGAAAATTCGCCTGACGTCGCTCGTCGCCGATACGATCCGGCTTGATGACCTTAATCGCAACGTCTCGATCAAGTCGCCGGTCGTTGGCTCGATACACAACACCGAACCCACCACTCCCCAGTTTGCCGACCAGCTTAAAGTCACCCAGTTCGCGAGGCGCGTCGCGATCGATGGATCGCGCCGTCCCGGGGTCTTCACCGCCGACATCATCTTCCTCGTAACGTGACGAGCCGATGGTAGTACGGTCGGCGAGACTGATATCACCGGAAACTGGTCGCCAACTGGGATCCGAGTCGATGCTCATGTAGCGTGAAACGAATTCCTGATCGGTTGAATCCAGTCCCTCGTCGAACGACGTCGGCAGATCCCCGTAGTCGTCGTCGGAATCGGACGAGTCATGATGTTCCGATTGTGGGTTCGACATTGAGTGCAGTTCCTGTCACGACAGACGTTCAACCGTTAGTATATCGAAGTCGGGTAGTGATATCCGAACCATGGTATCAACCTGAAAAACAACAGCCGGAGAATACGAGCAAGAGATGAGCAAGAAAGTACTGGACGTGGGCAATTGTGGGCCTGACAATTTCACATTGACGGACCTGGTTTCGAAGCAGTTTGGCGCCGAGGTGGTCCAGGCTCACGGGATGCAGGATGCACTGGAGCAACTCAAGAATGGCTCGTTCGACCTCGTGACCGTCAATCGGTTGATGGATCGCGACGGCAGTTCCGGCCTTGAGATCATCAAGGCGATCAAGGCCGACGAGGCGCTTGCCTCCAACAAAGTCATGATGGTGACCAACTTTGCCGAGCATCAGGAACTCGCCGTTGCCGCCGGCGCCGAACCGGGCTACGGCAAAAAGACTATCAGCTCGGCAGAGACGCTGGAACTTTTCAAGAAGTACCTTGGGTAGTTTCGGAGGCAAGTGATTCGCGGACGCCCCAAATCGAGGAAGAACTGCGGTCGGCGACAAAAGAACTGCGGGCGGCCGCGCGGCAGTTCATGAACGGCGTAAATTCTCCTCAAACATCGCTTGGTCCAATACAGACCGTCCCCATTGGCTTATACGAATTATCATGCACGAAGAAAATTCACCGCCGGAAATGAACCAGCCATTGACCGCCGAACTGGTCAAAGGGGGCAACGAGAATGTCGACCTTGCGATCTCGACAACAGGGCTTACACGATTCTTCGATGATTTTTGCGCGGTCAACAATGTCAATCTCGCTGTCGAAAAAGGAACGTTCTACGGTTTCCTCGGTCCCAACGGAGCCGGAAAATCAACCACGATCAAAATGCTGACAGGACTGCTGGCTCCGTCGTCAGGCAACGTTTCCATCCTTGGCGGCAATCCGCTTGTCGAAGACCAGGCGATTGCAATCAAACAGCGAATCGGAGTCGTCCCCGAGAATCTGGCACTGTTCGAAAACCTGCGAGCTCGTGAATACCTCACGTTCGTCGGCCGGATGTACAGCATGGAGGAGACGACGCTCAAGTCGCGTATCAACGAGCTCCTCGTGCTCATGAAGCTTGATACGTCGGAAGACAAGATCGCGCTGGAATACTCGCACGGCATGCAGAAGAAGCTTGCCCTCGCTGCGGCTTTGCTCCCGAACCCCGATTTGCTTTTCCTGGACGAACCCTTCGAAGGAGTCGACGCGGTCGCCGCGAAAACGCTGCGAGATACGCTCGGGAACTTCGTATCACGCGGCTCGACCGTCTTCCTCACTTCCCACGTGCTCGAAATTGTAGAGAAGCTTTGTACGCACGTCGGAATTATTGCGCAAGGGCAACTGGTGGAACAATCGTCGCTCGCGGAACTCCAGGGAAGCATGGGCGCTTCGCTCGAAGACCGGTTTATCGAAGTTGTCGGTGGCGAAGAAGAAGCCCCCGCGCAACTCAGCTGGCTTGAAGAGGCGGAGGGGTCAGAACGTTGAACTGGAATCAATTAAAGGCGCTTGTCTGGTTACGCTGGCGATTGTTCATGATGCAGTTCCGCAAGATGAGCATCTGGATCAAGATCCTGCTGGGGTTCATTGCTGTATCCATGCTGCTGACGGCGGTCGGCGGTTCGATTTTTGCTTTCGTGGGCACACTCTATCTGATGCCCGAAGACCAACCATGGATCGCGCTACTGGCAATCGATGGACTCGTTGCTCTTTTCCTGTTCGCATGGTTTGCGGGCTTTGTTTCGGAACTCCAACGCGACGAACCGCTGTCGATCGAGAAACTGTTGCACCTGCCAATGTCCGTGCGAGGTGCATTCCTGCTGAACTTCCTCAGTTCATTTGCGAGCCTGACGATCGTTGCGCTACTGCCTCCGTTAGTCGGACTGTGCCTCGCGCTGCCTTTTGTATACGGATGGAAAGCGCTGATTGGACTGCCTCTTCTTGCGGCGTTCATGCTGCTTGTCACATCGGTCACCTATCAGATTCGCGGTTGGCTCGGACGAATGATGGCCAATCCGAAACGGCGACGAGCCATCATGACCGGGATCGTCATGGCGTTCATTGCCGTGACGCAGCTACCAGGAATCTTGACGACCGTTTTTAACGACGACGATTCAGATCGAGACCGCGACAAGGTCGCGCAGGTCCAAGTCGAAGGTTCCGAACCGGCGGCTCCGGTCGCTGAAACCGTCGAGGCAACACCCGATGCCACGACTGACGAACAGCCACCAACGTTAACGGAAGAGTCGGAGTTGGAAACAGAAGTCGCCACCGGGGAAGCACCGAATGAGGGCGCAAACGCCTCGGCGACTGGAGCTGCCATTGAAGCTCCAACTGCTGAAGAAATCGCGAAGCAACAGCAAGCCTTCGAATTGCGGCAAGAAGCCAGACAGGCTCGCAGAACCGCCAGAAGAAAACAGGCTTTGGGCATTTTGACCAAAGTAAACCAGTATGTTCCGCTGGGATGGTTCCCGTTCGGGCTCTATCGAGCCGCCGAAGGTGTTCTCTGGCCTGGATTGCTGAGCTTAGTCGGACTTTTGGGGTTGGCGGCAACGAGTCTGAACATGTCGTACCGTGCGACCCTGAATTTCTACCGGGGAACGACTCGCAAAAAACGCACTGCGGACACTGAAGGAACTCGCATCGAGAAAGAGCGACCTGCCAAAATCCGGGAACTGAAGTCGCTGCCTTTCCTTCCTCCAAAACTTGGCACGATCACTCGCACCAACTTGACGAACATGTGGCGTACGCCGGCCGTCAAAATGCAGCTGCTGATTCCGTTCTTTGTCATGTTCATACCGTTGGCCGGGCTACTAAAAAAGCGTGACAAGCTACCACCGGACGCGGCACCGCTCGTCGGACTGGGAATTGTGTTCTTCGCCATGTTCATGATGTTCGGATTGACAATGAACATCTTCGGGTTCGACCGTAACGGGTTTCGCAGCTATATGCTGCTGCCCCTACGACCACGAAACCTGCTTCTTGCGAAGAACATTTCGATGCTCCCCATCGTTTGCGTGATGTGCATCCTTCCTTTTAGCGTCGTGATTGTGCTCTTTTCATTTTCGTGGACCGATGTGTTGGCATGTGTGGCCCAGTTACTGTCGACTTATACAATTTTCTGCATCCTCGGCAACGCGGTATCGACGATGTTTCCATTCCCGATGCCATCGTCTTCGATGAAGCGGGTCAAACCGAAGTGGCAGGCAATGCTGGCCCAGATGGGTGCATTTTTCGCGGCTCCGTTCCTGATGATCCCGGTCGCCGCGCCACCAGTCGCCGCGTTCGCTCTCAAGAAGTTCGATATCTGGACCGGCTTTTCATTCAACCTCCCACTTAGCCTCGTTATTACTGCGCTGGCCGTCGGGTTCTACTGGTTGATGCTGAATCCTCTGTCCCGATTGCTCTGGAACAAGCAGCGTGACATCCTGCTCGAAGTCAGCAAAGCCGAATGACTGGCAGGTAGACCGTAGGCTGGCACCAGCGGCGAGATGATTTTTCAATTTGGCAACGGTCAATGCCGCGCAGTGCCGGCAATCTGAAGCTCATTTCACCTTCCACAAAATCTATTTCCGGGTTTTGGGCCAGTTTTCCTGCGCAAAAGTCTACGTCAGCGAAGAGCCTAACGAAAAGAACCCGCCCGGAGGTTCTCCGGGCGGGCCATAATTGAACTTTCGCGGTTGTCAGTGGACGCGACGTTAGACGTTTTGCTGTGAGTTGACACGCTGGACTTCTTCCAGAATACGCTTCTGGACTTCCGCAGCGTTCTCGACAGCGAACAGTACTTTGCCGCTTTCTGCTTCGCCAGTCATATCGCGCACGATCACCGACTGAATCCCAGCCAGCATTTCAGGAAATGTCCGGCTGAATGCGACGTCGGAAACTCTTTCCAATGGAATACTTCGGACTCGAAATCCGATGAAGCCGGAGGAAATGATGACGCGACGATTCGTTAGCCAGTAGCGAAACCGGGTTTGCGCCTGCTTCGCACACAGATAGACGATCGGCAAAACCACTACGCCCACAATGGTGAGGCAAGCCGTAACCAGCGCGTAGTAGATAAATCCACTAGTGGGCACTGCATCCAGGAGAAGCTCTTCGCCTTCCATCAGCATAATGCCCATGTCTTTGTCCAAAATTCTGGTATTCATAGCACCCTCACTTCATCGCCAGGAACAATTGAGCGAGGACATGCGATGACTTTTCGCCCTCCCTCAGATATAGAAGCGATAACTGGATTACTCCAACGCCAAGGATGCCCTGTCGCCTGACGATGGAATCGCTATCTTTGGAGGGCGGAACCGCAGCTACTGCTTTTGTACGTTCTGAGTCCGGGCGTAAGCGTGACAGCTGCAACTATCAAATTCTCAAAGGCAATCCATGAACCAACCAGCACCTCCAGCCTATGACCTGACGCAGGTCAACTATCGTCAACTGCTGGATTATGGTCCCAACGTCGCAGTTCTTCCGTGGGGAGCCACCGAGGCGCACAACTACCACTTGCCACACGGCACGGACATGATGCAGGCGCACCAGATCGCGCTCGAATCGGCGCGCAAGTCGCTGGAATTCGATGCCAAACCGATCGTCCTGCCTCCCATTCCTTTCGGAAACAACGCACAGCAACTGGATCAAGTCGCCACCATTCACATTTCGTCGGATACGGCAAAGTCCATCCTGAGTGATGTCGCCATGAGTCTTGTCGAACAGGGGATCGACCGGTTGATTGTTCTTAACGCCCATGGCGGCAATGAGTTCAAGCCGATGGTTCGCGATGTTCAGCTGGAACAGGGGCTTCTCATCGTCGTGGTGAATTTTTGGCAAGTTGCCAGCGACCAAATGCTTGAAATTTTCGACGAGCCTGGAGATCACGCCGGCGAGTTGGAAACGTCTTTGCTGCTTCACCTTTGTCCGGAACTGGTCGTACTCGAACAGGCGGGCCCCGGCGAAAAGATCCCCTTCGCCATCAGGGAAATCGCCGAGACGGACGGAGTCTGGACGCCGCGACCGTGGTCCGCGGTGCATCCCGACACCGGAGCCGGCAATCCGGAAAAATCGACTGCGGAAAAAGGCGCCACCTATTTCACGCTTATCACGGACAAAATTTCAAAACTGATCGCCAGTCTCTCCAAGGCTGTACCAGGCGATTCGCCTTATGTTTAGGCCTTGGCAGCATGCCTGATACGAGAACATCTTTCTGTCCCACCATTTTTCTGCCAAAAGACAGCGCAAAAGAAGCTCAAGTGCTTCGCTACTCGGCCGCAGGATCCGACAGAAAAATCTGAAGACAAAAAGATGAGCTCGATTCCAACAACCGAAAGTGACATCACTCTCGATGGCTTTACTCAATCGATTTGAATCCACTACTATCCGCGCAGGATACCGGCGACTTGATGAGAGATCCGCAAATTGCTGAAACGGTCGAAAACCGAAACCTTCGACGACATTCGCTATTCGACTGCCGGTTCTTCCAACGGCTCTTCGATCTCTTCTTTGACTCGCTGGACGAAGTGAGGCGACTTGCCGGACTTGGAAAGATCTTCGGCTTTTTTCTCGGCCTGCTTGCGCTGATTGAACTCGTAGAGAGCGACACGCTTCATCGACTGGTTAAACACACCCCAGAACAGTCGAAGCCGAACCACTATGTTCTTTTTGGAACGTCGTTTGGCCTTTTTCTTCTTTTTGGCGGCCTTCTTTTTGGCAGCCTTCTTCTTTTTCTTCTTGGTCTTCTTCTTTTCAGCCGCTTCGCTTTCGGCGCGTAACTTCTTTCGACTTACCGTTTTGCGTGCCATTGTTCTCTTGCGATTTCTTAAAGCGAGGGGAGTCACCGGGCGTGAGCCGGCGGCCACAGGGTGAAAATAGACAAAGTCCGGGGAATGATTAGGCGATATGATAGCGAATTCGAGTTTTTCCCGCCAGCTTGCTTTATTTTTGACATCGGAGTAGCCAACTGGCAGCCGACTGCCCAACAATCTACTTGCCAGTGCCAAATGGAGCGTTTGTTTAGCCCAGATCGCCCCCGAAAAACCGCGAATTTGGGCCTAAATTCGCGTCAGCTGGTAGTCTGGGACTGTCCGCCGTGGCACGGCCCCAAATCTCCTCTCAGTTCATCGCGGCAACCAAGACAAAGCATGGGACAATCAACTCCACAATTATTCGCGATGACCTGCCCGCACTGCGGCATCCGCCTGAAGGTCAAGTCGGCGGATATCGGAACGACCCGGGCCTGCCCCAAGTGCAGCAAGGCCATCAAAATTGGCGGCGACCAGCCTTCCAGCGCGGACCAAAAACCAAAACCGGCGGACGAGTCCTCGCAACGACCGCAGGACGAATTCCCAATGGTCTGCGATTGCGGGACCCGCTTCTACGCGAGCCCCAGCCAGATTGGCAAGACCATCGACTGCCCCGACTGCCTGACGGAGCACAAGGTCTCGGCGCCAAATCCTGATTCCTCGCGAAAACGACTCGGTCCCAGTTCCGATTCACGACCACCGAGCCACCCTTCGCAAGCCGTCAAGCCAACAAACTTGCCGTCACCGGGCAGCCCATCGCCGCCACCAGATGACGACGATGAATACAAGCTTCAGCCGATTGATGACGCTCCCGCCTGGAATCCGGCCCACGCCCCGAAGCCAGAGGCCGACAGGTTTCACATTCGCTGCAGTGTTTGCAGTTCGACCCTTGCGGTAAACAAAGCGATGATCGGCAAGAAGGTCAAATGCCCGGACTGCCATTCTTCAACGACTGTCCAAAAACCGACTTTCGTTACCAAAAAGACCGTCGTTGTCGCCAAGGATCCCAAGATCGGTGTCGAGGAGGCCCACAAGAACAAGAAAAACAAAGAGATCAGCGATCGCCTGATGAACGATGCACACCAGCATCAGGAAGAGCTCGAACGATCAAAACCGGTGATGGCAACCACAGCGCCATTTTCGGAAGGTATTTATAACTACCCGTTCCTGCCTCGCGTTTTTCAGGGCTGGATCCTGCTCGTCCCACTCCTCGCGATCGCAACCAATCAGATCATTGGCGGAATCGCACTCAGCGAGAGTGGTTCCATGTCCGCGATCGGCGCTGTGTTCATGTTTGCGATCGGCGGATTCCTGTATTGCCTGTTCGCGCTCACAGCCGGACATGTCCTGATGACTTTGCT
>CALHZT010000233.1 GCA_938040995.1 uncultured Pirellulaceae bacterium
AACGGATATCTCATTACCATTGCTGCACGTCACCTTTCCGACGGTTACTATCTGGGCCAGGACTTCGAGCAACCGTTCGTTTGCGGCTTCGATCTCTTCGAACAGCAGCAACGAATACGCGTCTTGATTCAGGATCGAATCCAAAATTCCTTCAGGCTTTAGCAGATCAGCCGCCGTTAGGCGGGAGCATTGAAACACCTCCACGCCCCCACTCCGAAACAACAACTTTGAGAACACACGAGTTAAGAACCGTTTTCCGATTCCCTCCTTGCCGCACAGCAAGAAAGAACCAATGGGCGCGCTAGACTTTCCATCACGACGGCTCTTTCGCAACGTCAGATTCTCATGGACGCGCGTCAGCATGGTATCGAGCACGTCGTCATGGCCTCGCACGACGTCCTTCCCACGCACCCCGGCCTGACGAAAATCTCGCTCAGTCTTGAGCAGCATGCCGCTTCCTCGACTCGCACGGCCGATATCCATTGGGACTCGTTCACCAATACAATAACCAACGAAATTGCAATAAGCGCTGACTACGCCAAACCGACACATTCGCTGCAATAGGGCCGAGTTTGCCACGTGAAGCCAAAGCACCAGGCAGTTAGTAGCGGCCCAAATGACGAGGGCAGCTACCAGCAACCAATGCCAACGTCCAAAGAACGAGCACGCGAACCATGCCAGCATGGTAAGAGAAATAGTCTGCAATACTGCTGCAAGTCGCCGAGGCACGATTCGTTCTCACTCGTTGGCCGTCTTTTAATGAAGCCAAAGATAAAAGACGCCAACCATCAATAGAATTACATTCCAACGGAAAAACCAATAGTCGCTCCAAAGCGACTTCCAGACGCTGTTTGACTTGCGGTTCACGGAGCCACGACCTCCATGCGATATTCCTGGCCAACGCGCATTGAGCGGCAAAAATAATCGCCACGACTGGAACGCAATGATACGGTTACACCGCCTCCACCGTCCCGGATCCCGCGCACGGCAACGCCATTACTGCCCTTCTGCAACGGAATCGACAATGATGTGCCTTCGTGGGTGATAGGAACGGTCGCAAACAAACTTCCATTCAACAAGATCTCCACGACGTCGCCATCTTCATCGCAACAATCAAAGAGGTACACTTCAAAGAACTCTTGCTTCCCACCTTTAAGACCGTTCAGGAGCTGTAGGTTGCCTGCCAAATCAGCGATCTCTACACCCGTCCCTTGAGCAGCTTGAATGGCTGCTTGGGCCTCAGCGATTCCAGTTTTCAACGCCGTACGCACCTTCCGCGTGGTGATTCGATCCGCGTCCATCGAAGTTGTTTCGACTTTTGTTGAGATCGCTGAGGTGCCTGATTTCGGGACAAGAAAAGTGGCGTTCACGTTGTTGGTAGATGCATCGGTTGCAGCTGCGACGTTCTGCCAGCTTGGATGGTCCTTTTCGCTGGCGCCGCCACTCCAAAGGTACCAGCCACCTATGACCACTGCTCCGAGCAACACAGCAGAACCCAAAAGTGACGAGAGGCCACCGCTCGGCGCCTTCGACATTGTCGAACCGTTTTCAACCGTGCCTGCCGTTGCGTCATCTATTGGCGGCAGCTCGATATCGTCACCGGCTCGATAGTGAGCTCCCGCAGGTCCTGACGAGTCAGATTGTGGTCTCATCTCTCCGTCGGCCATTGCGTGACCCTTTCGAGCGATTGGATGCGAGTTTGAGCACTGATTATCGTGGTTCGTTTTACATCAAACAACCACTAACGAATTTCTATGGAGCGGGATGTATCCTTAAACTCGGCAAATAGTCGCTCACAAGTCGTTCTTTCCCCAATTCACCAATGCGAACGGTGGCCAAGCCGTTCGATTACGGTCGTTAACTGGCATATTCATGTTTTCCTTCTCTGGCCAACTCATCATGCAATCCCGCCAGGAATCGGTGGATTTCAAGAACCATGCGACTATCGGGACCGCAAGGATACCGACTGCTTAAACGATGAGGAGCTACCCAACTGAGCGGTCGCTCATGCCTCGTCGTATCGCAATCTGCGTAAGTGATTGAAGTAGGTTGCCCTGCATCCGCCACCTCGCTCTACAAACTTCGAAACACGTTCCGACTGCGTTGAATACCGCTTATCAACGAGCAAGTCGGCGACTAACTGCCGTCGAACGTCGATCGGGGAAAGTGCCAATAGATTTTGCCAATCGAGTCCAGCCGCTTTCAATTCCTTCGCTCGATAGTAGAGCCGCATGGAAGGGCGCGGAATTCGGTCAAGTCGCCGCCCTATCCATTCGTAGATTTCCGGATCGTCAAACCATTCCTTACAGCGAACGTGAATTTCCATCGCCGTCGGTGCGAAGCGAATGATGTGCCCGCGGTCCTCGACGGCACGCAGATCGTTGTTTCCGGTGAGATTCCAGTCGTTAGCAATGATGCACACTCGGCTTGCCGTGACAAATTCGCGGGGAACACCCTCAGCGTTCAGCTGCCTGGTTGCGGATAACCAGGCAATAGTTTTTTCCACCTCCGTTTGGCAAAGGCACTTAAGTAAGTTGACTCCGTGTCGATTGCGGCTGAGTCCGTCGACATCGTCAATGACGACCAACTGGTCGAGATGGCGATACAACTTGAGGTAGATTCCAAACGGACTGGCGTTGCCTTGAATCCAACAGCTTTCGCCGGATACATGCTCTCGGACCGTCCGACTCTTCTGCAGACCGGCGTCTCCTACAACCACCAGCAGGTTAATTTGGCCAGACGCAAACGCGATGACGAACCGTTCCAACTCGCGGTAGCTGCGGATGTTGATGACTGACGAAGTCTCTTTTGTACTCACAACAGGACGGTACCACGCCCTCGTGTCTACCGACAACCAAATTGCCTTAGACTCTTTAGACTTCTTCGATTCTCTAATTCGAATCGTCAATCGTTCTGAAGGCATAGACGATCACACGGAATCTAAAATGGCCTGCTCTCCGCTGGACGATTTAGACCCGTTTCGCAGCCAAATGCCACCTCTATTCCTAATCGTTTCGGCTACTTGTACTGCACGCACCTATGTCCACTCGCTTTGCTAGGTGAGTAACAAAATGTCCTTTTTGTTACTGGCTTTTTGTGGCATCGTGGGCGAATGAAACTTGTGCCGAAATCTCCCGACAACGGCGTTGCTTTGGCGGAAAGCATCTCGCTGCCGATTGCCATTCAACGGGCTGGACCAAATGCTCAACGACGGTTCGTCGAGTTTTTTGCTGCCCACATCCGAAATAAGGGCACGCGGATGGCTTACGCCTACGCCGTTAGAAGATTTTTCGATTGGTGTGAAGAGTTCGGAATCGAAATCAGTTCCGTTTCGCCAATCATCGTTGCGACCTACATTGAGCAATTGACGAATTCTTGTAGCGTTCCGACGGTCAAATTGCACCTCGCTGCTATTCGCTCGCTGTTCGATTTCCTCGTGACCGGACAAGTCGTCCCTTCGAATCCCGCAGCGGCTGTTCGAGGCCCCAAACATGTGGTTCAGAAAGGGAAGACTCCTGTGCTTTCCGCAATCGAAACTCGAAAGCTGCTTGATGGAATAGATGCCGGAAATATCAAGGGACTACGTGACAAAGCGCTCATCGGTCTATTGGTGTTTAGCTTTGCCCGAGTTTCCGCAGCGATCAATATGAACATCGGCGATCTCTTCTTGCAGAATCGGCGCCTTTGGTTTCGATTGCATGAAAAGGGCAGCAAGTACCATGAAGTGCCAGCTCATCATCATGCCGAGTCCTATCTTCAGGATTATCTCGACACCGCTGGGATTCGTGATCAAACCAAGGGGCCACTCTTTCGGACAATCGGCCCTCGCAAGCAACTGACGCTACGGAGACTGAACCGAGTTGACGTCTACCGAATGATTCAACGTAGAGCCCAACAAGTCGGAATAGAAACGCGGGTCTGTTGCCACACATTTCGTGCCACGGGCATCACTGCGTATCTTGAAAATGGCGGACTGTTAGAACACGCGCAAAGGATCGCTTGCCACTCGTCTGTCCGTTCGACCAAACTCTACGACCGGACGAGCGACGCGATTACGCTCGATGAAATCGAGAAAATTCAAATCTAAATCGTCTTCGCTTCCCTCGGACTCAAGCTCTAGGAATGGGGCCAGGGAACCCTTCCGCATTTCCCTCTGCCTCTGCCACGGTCGCTTGCCGCCTCTGCCCCCCCATAGTCGCGAGCTGTAGTTGAGTTCCTCGTCATTTCCGTGCCGTTAAAGCAGCCCACAGACTTTGGGGGCCTGCGGCTGGATGGCGAAGCGACCGAGGCGACGGCGACGGGAAAGGCTCCAGGGTTTCACCACCGCTATTTGCGAAGTGGTAATCAAATGTGCTGCAAACCGCAAATGTCACGCCTAGAGTCTGTCTCTGCATAACACGGATGAAGCCCCGGTAGAACATGTGGCAAAGGTTGCTCAGAGGTTCCTTTTTGTTTTGCGGCGTACGTAGCGCTGCATTCATTTTATTCGAGTAGAAAGAGAGGTGACTCATGGCTACAGCCACGAATTCACAACAGAAATCGACTGGTGAAAAGTCCAAGCCAGCGTACACGAGTCGACATCGTCGGCTTCAGATCGCAGTCTGGCAAAACGACACGGCTAAGGGCACGTACTTCAATGCAAGTCTGCAGCGGTCGTATCAAGATGAGAAGGAGTGGAAACGTACCCAATCAAGTCTCAATCGTGATGACTTGTTGGTTTCCGCCAAGCTCCTGAATTGGGCGCATTCGGCGGTCAACTCGGCACGAAGTAGTGACGCAGCACCGTCCGGTGATAATCGTCCGGTGACCAGTCAACGCTACCGCAACTTGGAAGTCGCCGTTTGGCACCACGCTGGTGACGAACGCGTTTTCTACACGGTATCGCTGAAGCGAAGCTACAAGGTCGAAGAAAAGTGGAATGACTCGACAATCAGCCTCGGCAACGAAGATCTGTTGCCAATGGCTCGTTTGCTCGAACGTGCCCACGATGCCATCGACGATTTGTACGAGAGCGGCGATTTTGGTACCGACGAGTCAAAAGCTGAAACGTCGGGAAACATGGACGACATCCCGTTCTAGTCGAAGCAATTCGACAAATCCCAAGCCTTCATTTCTACCGGGGGCTTCTTTTGAGTTCCTGTTCGCAATTTCGTAAACATTTCATGTAGCCCGTAATTTCTCGTAGCGAGAGAAGGCCTCCCGTGCCGCAGCGGTGTTTTCCACCGCCACGCTGTTTCGGGCTTATAGCCAATCTCAACCGCGGACAGAAGCGATGGTAGGAATCGCACCGCTTCGCACAACTGAGCAGCCGGTATAATGGTAAATGTCGGAAGAAATGACACCCGAGCGCCGGTCAAGAACGACCGGTGTCGTGAATTGCAAGCTGCGTTCTTGAACAACAGTAGCGTTATGGCGCGAGCAAGTGATTAACGACTTAGGATTCGTGAATGGTTTGCGCGCACTTGCGTTGAATTGCAAGTTTCTTGGATTATCCTAGTGAACTGGCTTAACTATTCCGAATCGCTCCAGGAGGTCGTCGCTGATTCACCATTGGCGAAGGGCGTTCACGCTGGACGCTGCGTTGGTAACGCACAAAGCACAATGGCCAATAACAAGAACTTCTCGATGCAAGACGCCATGAGTAACAGAGCGAATTTAAAGAACGTCCTGGTAGTCATCCTCGCAATGATTGTATTCGTCGCAGATAGCGGAACTGCTGATGCACAGTCCGTGGCTCGCCAATGGAACGAAGCGTTAATGGATGCGATTCGCATCGACTTTCCGGCGCCGACCGTTCACTCGCGGAACCTTTACCACACGTCCGCGGCCATGTACGACGCTTGGGCGACGTTCGATCCGGTCGCC
>CALHZT010000234.1 GCA_938040995.1 uncultured Pirellulaceae bacterium
ACGTGGATCGGCGGTGACCGCGATGGCAATCCTTTTGTCTCTTTCGAAGTCACCGAGAATGCGCTTCGCGCCCAGAAGAATCTTGCGCTCGAGCATTATGAGAACGAGCTGAACAGGATCTACCGCTTTCTCAGCCCGACGGTTACGCGAGCCTCCTTCGGTGATTCGTTCTTAAAGAGCGTTGAAGCGGATCGGAAATACTTGCGAGTCGACGAGCAGGAGTTGTTCAATCGTTTTGAGAATGAGCCGGACCGGCAAAAGCTGATGGTCATGTTCCGTCGTATTTGTGCCGCCAAGCTGGAGAATCAGGTCAATTGGGACTGGACTGGCGAGAAGGTGGAGTCGCGAGCCTATCGTAGTGATGCAGAGTTTGCAGCGGACCTGAAAGCGATGCAACAAAGTTTGCTGGAGAATCGCGGTGAACGACTTTTGCAGGATATCAATCGACTGATTCGCAAAGTCGACGTGTTCGGATTTCATCTGGCATCAATGGACTTTCGCCAGCATTCACGTCGGCATGTAGATGCGGTGGATGAGCTGTTTCGGCTGGGTAAAGTGACGGCAGAGTACGCTGAACTTGAAGAGGCCAAAAAGATTCCTTTGTTGGAAGGCCAGATTAACTCGACAGAGTTCCTGAGCCTGAAAGACGCTTCCGAAGAAACGACCGAATCTGCGGAACTATTTCATCTGATCAAGACGGCGCACGAAAAAGTTTCTATGGAAGTGATCGAGTCGTACATCATCAGCATGACGACGGGTGTTAGTCATGTCCTGGAAGTTTTGTTGTTGGCCAAGGAAGTCGGTCTGACTGGCGCTATCAACATCGTACCGCTGTTCGAGACGATTGAAGATCTTACGAATGCGCCGCAGATCATGTCAGAGCTGTTTGAGAATGAGACGTACCTTGCCCATCTGGCAAAGCGGGGTCGGCAGCAGCAAATCATGATCGGCTATAGCGACTCGAACAAGGACGGCGGTTTTCTGCGAGCCAACTGGATGCTCTTCACGGCTCAACAGGCGCTGGCCGAAGTCTGCGACAAATACGATATGAAGCTGACGCTGTTTCATGGCCGAGGCGGTTCGCTGGGGCGTGGCGGCGGGCCAACGAACCGCGCCATTCTGGCTCAACCGCCAGGTTCCGTGCGTGGGCGAATTCGCATTACAGAGCAGGGCGAGGTTGTCAGCAGTCGCTATGCGAATCAGGCGATTGCCTGTCGCCACCTGGAACAACTGGTCAGCGCCGTGATTGTCACCGCCGGGCGCGAAGAGCCAGTCCCTGTCGCACCTGAGTGGATCGACGCGATGGAAGAGCTCAGTCAGCTGGCGTACGACAAGTATCGCTCGATGGTGGAGCGTCCTGAGTTTCTCGACTATTTCCATGCGGCTACGCCGATCGATCAGATTGAGATTCTGAATATCGGATCGCGTCCGTCGCGAAGAAAGGCGACGGAATCGATTGGTGACTTGCGGGCGATTCCGTGGGTGTTTGCCTGGAATCAGACGCGGGTAAATCTTCCTAGTTGGTATGGCGTGGGAACAGCGCTTCACGAGTGGGTTGGTGATGACTCGGGCCGCATGCGATTGCTTGGCGAGATGTACAAGGCGTGGCCGTTCTTCCGTAGCGTTTTCGACAACGTTCAGCTGGGGCTGGGCAAAGCCGACATCTCCATCGCCGAGCTTTATTCTGAGTTGCCACCTGAAGAAGTCGGCGTTCCTGTGTTCGCCGACTTGAAAGACGAGCATGATACGACGATGACGTTCGTGCTCAAGCTGGCCAAGCAGAAGGAGTTGCTCCAGAAAGAGCCGTGGTTGCAGCGGAGTATCCGGGTTCGGAACCCATACATCGATCCGCTCAATTTCCTGCAAGTCGCGTTAATCAAGCGGCTGCGAGACGCGACGGAAGAGGGAGATGGCGCCGGAAACGAGGCAGAGATTGAGCAACTGATTGAGGCGGTCCGCATTTCCGTGAACGGCATCGCAGCCGGTGTGAAGAATGTTGGCTGATCGGCGTTCGTGGTAGCCGGAGTGGCAACACTTCGGGCGAATTGCTTTGGCTTGTTATCGCTCAGGAACGCAAGAACTGGCTGACGAGCGTGAAGGTTCCCCCGAGCTGTTGCCAGCCCGGCTACGGGGCGTTTCTTGGCTGATCGGCGTTAGTCGTGGCAGGCGTTGGTGGTAGCCGGAGTGGCAACACTTCGGGCGAATTGCTTTGACTTGTTATAGCTCAGGAACGCAAGAATTGGCTGACGAGCGTGAAGGTTCCCCCGAGCTGTTGCCAGCCCGGCTACGGGGGGGCGTTTCTTGGCGCAATCACTGGTGGCAATCAAGCCGCCGTCTACTGCTTCGGCGGCAGCGTGAAGCTTGACTGAACCTTCACGATCGCGTGATCGTCCGGGAATGTGTGAAACGACTGCACCAGCAGTCGGCGATCCCGTGTTTCCGGATAGACGTAGCTCATGGCGCCCATCGCCATGCGTCCGCTCGATTGGAACTCGTAAAAAGTTCCCTTCTTGTGCCCGTCCTTGGCCAGTTCCTGTTGAATGGTCCAGAACATTTGCGGCTTGATCATCTGTAACTGAAACGAGCACTGATACTTCACGCCACCACGGCAGCTGATTTCGTCCGTGCGATCGCCGTGCAGTCGATGTTTCATCAAACGTCGCTTTTCGGGCAACGGATGATTCGCGGCCGCCGCGACTTCCGTCAACGTCATGCCGTCGTAATTCCACGTCACAACATGACCGGCATTCGTGATGTCAATTCTCGCGTTGTACTCACCGCGGCTGACTTCGGTGCTTCCGTGAATCTGAAAAAGTTCCGGGTGCAACGCACGACCGTACAATTGAAACTGAAGCTCGGCGACTTTTGGTCGGACAGTTAACAACGTACGATTCCTCAGCTTTCGTTTGTGCCTGTTTGAGCGGAAATAGCGTGTCGCATCTCGAAGAAGTGAACCACATCAAGCGACCTCGTTTGCAATCCACATCCCAATTATACCCAGCGCCTGATTGACCAACAAACATGAATCGTGCGAAAGCTTCGTGGAGAATGACAGGAACGAATCCAATTGGGTATTGACAATTTTTGAGTGGCAATCATGAAAGATTGCCGTTAAGGAATTGCAAGATCAATAGGTTGCAGAATTCACGCGGTTTTTGATTCGCCAGAAAAAAATGCAACAACGAAAACGTCGCCCGCAGCCCTTCTGTAAATTTGAAAACGTAGATTCATTCACAGAAAAAAACTTGTAACCGTTCACGGATATTAAAATTTCCTCAAGTTCGAGAGGGTCAGGCACAAATTTTCGGCGTTTGTCCGCAAAGCGAAATAAGTCAGTTTGCCGCCGAAAAATTGAGCCAGACCAGCCAGACCCTTGCCCGCGTGAACGGTTACAAAAACTTTTGAGGCTAGCGGGCGAGTCGAGTTTTGCCCCGTTTGGCTCGTGGGATGATGAGATAGAAAAATCCGCCTCAAAATTCGATTAGGCAACTGCCGATGCCCGAAAATTCGCTGCATTTACAGGTTTGCGGCAGCAG
>CALHZT010000235.1 GCA_938040995.1 uncultured Pirellulaceae bacterium
CGCCCGGTTCAGGAACACTGGCCACGGCAGAAGTAAACTTGTTCTCGTTCCAGATATTGAAGTCGGAAGTATCGGTCGATCCATCACCATCAAAATCCGCGTTACACCAACCCGTGCCGCTCGTGAACTTGTTCTCGTTCCAGATGTTGAAATCTGACGTGTCTGCTGAACCGTCGAAGTTGGCATCGCCAATGACGGTCCCTTTCAAGTCGGTGACCCAGAATTCATAGTCGGAAGAATCTACGGCGCCGTCCTGATTCAGGTCATACACAGCGTCCATGCTTCCTGCGCGAATGGCAGATCCAAGTGCGTCAATATCTTCGCACGTGAGCATGCCGTCACGAACAAAATCGCCAGCCACGTCGATGGTCACCGTCCCACCCACGACAACGGATCCGGTGCCGCTAATATTCGCATTAACGTCACCGAGAATAGGCACTCCCGGAATCACAAAGTCCTGCGAGAAGTTTGTGGGGATCGTAACGAGCACATCGTAGATTTCCGTGAACGGCGTAATCGACTGCGGCGTCAACTGGATCATGCCATCGCCCTGGCCTGGTGCGGCGATAGGCATTGCCGCAAAATCAAATGCATTACCCGCAGCGTTGATACTGCCACGGTTGATCGTCAGCAAGTGATCCGAACCAGCGAACACACCGCCAACAACCGCGCTGGGTGGCGCAATGGTCGTTACATCACCGCCCATATTTGAAGACTCTGCCGAAATGCCCAGGACCAGCGAAAACGATACGTCTGTCGCGCTGAAACTGCCACTGGAAATGGTATAGCCAGTCACATCGTAGTCGCTACCATTCCACTCCAGATCCACCGATGACGTCAGCGTTCCTGACAGCATCGTCGAATCGGTATCGTTGCCGAGCACACCTGCTTCCAGCTCAAGATCCAGCACGTTGCCTGTTCCCGATGCAGGAACCAGTTGCGCGTTGTCGATGGAAAAATTCTGCGCCATGGCGAAGTTCGCTGGACCGCCAAAGAGGCAAAGCCAGACTACGCATCGGAACAGGTAATCTTCTTTCCCCAGTAGCCAAAAATGCATCACGAATAATTCCTCGAAAAGTGCCTGACTGTGCGACGCTCCAGTTTAACAGGCGGCGGGCAGATCCTGTGGTTTTGACTACAGAGAAACCTGTGCACATACGCCGGTCAGGTGGGAAACGCACCCATCAATCCTCTCATTGGCGGGGTAACGGGCATTTACGGGGTTCTTTGCGGTGGTCATGCAGGCTACCATCTCGATCTGATTCACTACTTTGACCGACTGCGATCTGACGGATATCGATGCTTCGAAAATGCGGTAACGTACCAGGCAAGCGAAAGCTGCCAAACACCAGACTCCTCTTCCATTGTGATACGCTCGAGCCGCGATTACTTCTTGCTGGTGATCTGCCTGAGTCCGCGCTGATCAGTATTTCGCGGAATGCTGGTTCGGTTGTCAATTCCGATGGCGGCTCGCTGGACTTCAATGACGAAGACATACTTCGCTATTCGATAGTCGATGATTCGTGGAGCATGTATCTCGATGGTAGTGATGTTGGTTTGGGCACCAACGACATTAACGCATTTCATGTTCTGGACGACGGCGACGTACTGATCAGCCTCAAGTCTCCCATGAACCTCGAGCTTGCTGACGGAACCTCTACCCGTGTCAACTCGCGCGATGTACTCCGATTTTCGCCGGAAACCCTCGGCAGCGAAACGAGTGGAACATTCACCGTCATGTTGCGCGGCAATGACAATGGACTGAATGTTGGCGGTGAGAATATTGACGCATTGAGCATGAACGATAACGGCCAGTTGCTCATCAGTACGGCTGGCAATTTTGATGTCGGTGGTGTGCGGGGGCACGACGAAGACCTGTTTGCCATTGATCCGACAACCGGAACTGCCGGGTTCTGGTTTGATGGTTCCGCCGCGGCGCTGACCACCGCTGCCGAGGACATTGGTGCCGTGGCCTTTTCCAATGGACGCACAGACGTCGCGACTCGAGGCAGATTTCGGACATCCACGTCCGGCGCAAATGAACCGATCGTCGGCAGAAACGGACATGTTCTGCGACTGGATACAAACCTCGTGCAGGCAACGGGCATCGCGTGGCAAGCGGACGTTGCTGGCCTGGCCCGGCGCTACAAAATCGACGGCATTGATTTTGTTGATAGCCCTTCGACCACCACGACGATTGAGCAGGACCTCGTCGTCGCTGCAAGGCCACTCGTGGTTGAAAGTGCGGATGCGTACTCGGTGACTCCGATCTACGGCTCAAGCCGGTTGCCGCAAGGCGACCTTGGCATTTTCGCCGAAATGACAACCACAGGTATCGGAGGAATTGCCATTCGCGAGGACGGTAGCCTGAACGAGTTGCTACTTATTCGTTCTGGTGGAAACTGGACCCTTCTGTCACAGACCGCCGGCAATTTCGAAACGCTCATGACGTTTGAAAATGCCGGCTCCGGCGGTACTTTTGATGTTCAGTTCACGAATAACTTCACCTCCGTCGCAGTGACTGGTCCCGATGGCGAGACCCTGACTCACGAATTTGCCAGCCGTTTCTTTGCAGCGGACGACACCATTCGTATCCATAGCTTCGCCGGCCCGGATTCGCAGATCGCCATCACTTCCCTTTCGACGACTCAGACGATACAGGAACCGGAATCTGGCCCAGACACGGCGGGCAGCCTCGTGCCATCGCTCTCGGATGCCGCGGCTACGCAGGGAATTCTGTTTGGGGGTCATACCGACACCTGGGTCGGATCACCGCAGCACGATCTCTTAATGGCGACCCACACGGAGTTGTTTACGTGGAGCATCGACTATCCGGAAGATTTCACGGATCCCGCCGCGTCGTACATACTCCAGGATTCGCAGCTGTCTTATGCAGTTGCCCAGGACTGGCGCATCCGCGCCCATCGGCTGATATCGCATCAGACTCCTCAGGCCTTTGAGGGGCAAACGTTCACACGGGACGAGATGATCGCAAACATGCGAGCCGTTATCCAGAATACGATCCTGGCGTATCCCGAAGTCAACGAGTGGGTGGTCGTCAACGAGGCGGTCAACTATGACGGATCGCTGCGTGAATCCATCTGGCAACAGTCGATCGGTGATGACTATCTCAGCCTCGCGTACGAGTTTGCTCGCGAAGTCGCCGATGCGGATGACGTGCTGATTCTTAACGAATACGAAGTCGATGTGCCTGGCCTGGTGAAAGCGGACGCGTTCTACCAGTTGTTGACGAACCTTCTGGCGGAAGGCGTGCCGATCGACGCTGTCGGGCTCCAGACGCACATTGGACTTGCCGACGCCCAGATCCCAACTTACGACGAAGCACTCACCAACTTCCAGCGATTCGATTCACTAGGAGTCGAAGTTCACGTGACGGAGCTTGATGTGAACACGTTTTATCTGGACGGCACCGCTGCCGAGAAAGAAGCGCAACAAGCCGCCATCTACGGCGACATTGTTCAGGCGTGCGTCGATTCTACGGTCTGCGACAGCATCCTGATCTGGGGTTTTTCTGATCCGTTCTCGTGGTTGTTCGATCCCGTGCAGAATCAGGGCGGCGGCGAGTCCCCACTTCCGTTCGATGCAAACCTCGCACCGAAAGAAGCCTACTGGGCAATTCTGAATGCGTTCGAGGGGAACGCTTAGCTTCGTTAGGACGGGATACGCAATACAGCCTGGAATTGCGTTCTTTCGATCTGTCCCGCTCTCGCGCTACTATGCGTTCGGTTGCACAAGCGCCTTGACCAAGCTGCCGCTTTCCACAGCAGCAAGCGCCTCGTTCATTTCTCCCAACCCGAATGTCCGACTGACAATCTGGTCCCATCCGCCACCCGGCACCTCATCACCAAATCGGTCCAGCACGTGAACCATTCGATAAAAGTGGCTAAAGTCGCTACCCCAACAACCACGCACCTCCAGATGTTTACGGTTAATGTCTACATGCGGGTTAAGCGGAATCGTCCCACCGTCCGTGTAGTGGCCAACGATGACGTACCGCCCGCCGTCGCGAGTCATCTGCATGCCGGCCGGTACCGCGGGCGGCGCACCTGTGCATTCGATCGTCACGTCGACGCCGCGCCCACCAGTCAACGCGCGCACCTGATCAGCGGCGTGATCCTTGTCTGACGATTCGAGGCATATCGTCTCGTCGATTCCCAGTCCCTTGCCAACGGCCAGCCGATTTTCGCGCGTGTCGAGCAAAATGACTTTTTGCGCGCCCGACAGTCTCGCAAGAATCGCCGCGTTCAGTCCCACCGGCCCGCTACCCTGAACCGCAACGCAGTCGCCCAGTCGAATTTCGGCGCGATCAATCGCATGGATCGCAGTCGGTAAAGCACACCCGCCCGCAATCAATCGTTCCGGCTTGAGCGTTTTTGGGAGCGGAATGATCTTCACGCCTGGCTTGAGATAAACCTCTTCACACCAACCTCCCAGCATCCCGTCGTCCGCGCCATAGGTAATCCCATAGACCTTTCGCGACGGACAGCGAGTCGAAGTTCTCGCCACGAGGCAGTACCAGCAATGGCCACACGTTTCGTGAACATCGAGAAACGTGACGACGTCGCCAACGCTGACGAGGTTACCGTCCACATCGCGAACCGGCGACTTGCCACCGTTATCGGCGACTTGCTTGACACGCCCGACCGACACATGACCGGGCAGAAGCGGGTACGGGACGCCTTCCAGTCGGCCTTGTTGCAAATGCACATCGGTCCCGCAGACTTCGGAAAACAGTGTATCGAGCAAAACACTTCCCGGCTCCATCGGCGCGGCTGGCATTTCGCGGACTTCCACGTCGGCTTTCGCAGCCGGAATGATTGCGGCAAGTGGCATGTCTCGTTGGGTATCCTGTCATGAGCCAATTATTGACGATTGAATCTGGTACTCTAACGGATAGCACAAATCGTGGGGAGGACTTGCTATTCGCCCCATTGCAAATTAACGATCAGCACTGTGAACGAGCGATGAACAAACCGGAATTCATTCCTTACGACTATGAGCGGCTTTCGCCTGAGCAATCCATTCAGAAAGCCAAGGAGTTTTACCTTTCGGCGGATCGACGCCGTAGTGTCCGCATGTTTTCAGCGGACCCTGTTCCGAAGAAGTTGATTGAACTCGCCATCTCTGCCGCCTCGACAGCACCATCGGGGGCTCATCGCCAACCGTGGAAATTCGTTGCCATCAGCAATCAGGAATTGAAGAAGGAGATTCGAGTCGCCGCCGAGGAGGAAGAGTACGAATCGTACGAAGGCGGCCGCATGTCCGAAGAATGGAAGGAAGCGCTCAAACCTTTCGGCACCAACTGGCAAAAACCGTTTCTTGAAACGGTGCCGTGGATCGTCGTCGTTTTCGAAGAGACGTACCGGCTGCGCGAGGACGGCAGTCGCGAGAAAAACTACTACGTGAAAGAAAGCGTCGGGCTCGCCTGCGGGCTGTTTATCAACGCTCTGCATCAAATGGGGCTGGCCACGTTGACGCATACACCCAGCCCGATGGGATTCCTGTCAAAGATTTTAAAGCGGCCTGAGAACGAGCGACCGTTCATCCTGTTCCCGGTCGGATATCCAGCCCACGATGCCGAGGTACCGAACATCGATCGCAAGCCGCTGGAAGATGTCGCCGTCTGGTTCGAGTGAGACTAAGTAAGTACGGTTGGTGCGAATGCTGTGCGATGAAGCTGTGTGCGAAAGCTCTGGCAGAAAAATGTGAGGGCAGAAAGATCAACCGTTTTTAAATTTGAATACATCACATTTTCCTGCCATCACATTTTTGTAGCCGTTCACGGTTATTTACGTTTCCCCAAGTTCGAGAGGGTCAGGCACAAATTTTCGGCGTTTGTCCGCAAAGCGAAACAAGTCAGTTTGCCGCCGAAAAATGAGCCAGACCCTTGCCCGCGTGAACGGTTACGCATTTTTTGCCGCCCATCTTCCTGCCTTCACATTTTCCTGCCAATTGTTTACCAGTCCGCGATGAACAATTCTGCTTTGACATTCACTCCGCCACGTTCGGTCTACGTCCATGTTCCATTCTGCAAGCATCGCTGTGGCTACTGTGATTTTACGGTAGTCGAAAACCGGCTGGATCTGGAAACGTCTTTCCTGCAAGCGATTGAAACGGAACTGTCATGGCTTGAAACGCCAAGACCAGTCGACACAGTTTTCATCGGAGGCGGCACGCCCACCGAAATGTCTCCGGCGGGCCTGACGAAGCTGTTTGAGTTGCTTGGCGACTGGTTTCCGCGCGAGCAGGGCGGGAGTGCGTCTGAGTCCAGCGAGTTTTCCGTCGAGGCAAATCCCGACGGACTGACAGCTGAAAAAGTCGCCATTCTCCACGATCACGGTGTCAATCGTTTGAGCCTTGGCGCGCAGTCATTCAACAATGAGAAACTCCAGTCGCTGGATCGGCAACATTCTGCGAAGGATGTCGCCAACGCGTTACAGTTGGCACGAGAAACGTTTCCGCAAGTCTCCCTGGATCTGATTTTTGCGGCTCCCGGCGAGTCGCTGGCAAGTTGGCGGGAAGATCTGGAAGCGGCGATTCAATCGGGTGTGGATCATGTATCGACTTATGGTCTGACGTTTGAGAAGGGTACCTCATTCTGGTCCCAAATGAATCATGGCACGATGGTTGTCGTTGATGAATCGCTGCAGCGCGACATGTATCTACTGACCATCGACTTGCTGACGACCGCCGGCTTTGAGCACTACGAAATTTCGAATTTTGCCCGCCCCGGATCAGCCGGCAATAACCGCTGCCGCCACAACGAAGTCTACTGGACCGGCGGATCATGGTTTGCGATCGGTCCCGGCGCATCGCGATTTGTTGACGGGACGCGGTCAACCAACCATCGCAGCACGACGGCATACTTGAATCGCGTGCTGAAGGGTGAATCGCCCGTGGCAGAATCCGAGCCGCTGGATGCCGAAATGATCGCCAGAGAGCGACTGGTGTTTGGATTACGCCGAATCGAAGGTATCAACATCGCAGAATTCAACGAGCATGCTGGTTTCGATCTCGAATCGCTGGCTGGCCCGGCGATTCAGGAATTCTGCGAACTGGGTTTGCTCGAACCTTCTGACGGCAATCTGCGACTGACTCGCAAAGGACTCCTCGTCAGCGACAGTCTCTGGCCGGATCTGCTTTGATTTTGCAACATCAAACGCAGGTTGGTTTGTAGCGGCAGTACGTAGAAAGAAAGCGAAAGCGATACCCGAAATGAACAAGTACAAAATCTACCAGGTCGATGCATTTGCTTCGGAGTTGTTCCGGGGCAATCCAGCCGCCGTCATTCCGCTGGAAGCGTGGTTACCGGACTCGGTTTTGCAGAACATTGCCATCGAAAACAACCTTTCAGAAACAGCATACTATGTCCCGACGGAGGAAGGATTCCACCTTCGCTGGTTCACTCCAAAATTCGAAGTCGAGCTTTGCGGACATGCCACGTTGGCAACAGCCCACGTCCTGTTTGAACATATTGGTGTCTCGCAATCGGAACTAAAATTCCAGACACGCGTTGGGGAACTCATCGTTCAAAGAACCACGAACGGCTACCAAATGGATTTTCCAATCGATCAACTCAAGCCGATCGAGATTCCAGAATATATTCCCCAGGCACTTGGCCATCCGGTCGAAGCCGTCTTTGAAGGGCGAGAAGATCTGCTCGCCATCGTCAGTCAACAATCGGTTGTCGAAGCCCTCGCACCCGATCAGGCCCTGCTCTCCAAACCAGAAGCACGCGGCGTCATTGTTTCGGCACCGGGCGACGATGTTGACTTTGTTTCCCGATGCTTTTTCCCGCGAGCCGGCGTTCCGGAAGACCCGGTGACTGGTTCCGCGCATACGACGATGGCAGCTTATTGGCATCCGAAACTGGCAAAGAAAAAGATGCAAGCCAAAAAACTTTCGGCTCGCGGTGGCGACATCGGCATTGAAGTCGACGGGGATCGAGTCTTGCTAACAGGGCAGGCCAGAACGTTTATGGAAGGTGAATGCTACGTTCCAGTGTGAGCCCGGCAAGGTGCCGTTTTGAATCCGGCAAGCCTCGCCTTGAAATCCGTATGCCGAAGGCATTGCAGCCTATAGCCGTCGGTAAGCGAAGCGCCACCGGCGGAAGGTTCTGAACCGCCCCTCGTATCTATCCCGAAGGGATTGCAGCACCGTTGCGTGACGAAACGCCAAACCGTTTAGTTTTTTCGCCTTTGATTCAATCGGCGAAGGGTTTCGGTCTCGGTGGCACGCGAGAAAATCTCATCCGCGTGGCTCGACCGATGGCGGGGAGGGAAGGAACGGACCGCCGGTGGCGCTTCGCTTACCGGCGGCTACAGGCTGTGATCCCGTTGGGATCGGTACTCCGCCTTGGACACTGATGTTCACGTCCGCTTCCCTTCAATCGTCGCAATTGCCGGCCGCGCAATTGCTCCTAATTGTCTGACGAAGCCGGTTGTTGCAGATGCTCCGGCAGCAGCGTGGTCTGATCCACGATCGCACCACGAATCTGGTCAATTGTGAGACCGACGACTTGGCGCAAATCCACGCCTCGAAGATCAGCTCCCTCGAAGCAGGCGCCAGTCACATCCGTCGCTGTATCTTCCACGGCTTTCTCCTTGTCCCAATTTGGTTTCCCGTTACTCAACAATAAGACGCACGAACTAATAACCATTTACGGCAAAAGCAGGGCCGATCTGCAAGAAAATCGACTTTTCACGAATTGTTGGTATCGAACCGGGAGATTTTGCCATCTCGAACCGGGACTCGAATTGGGACTACCCAAATGGGTGTATTGGTCTGCATCAGGCTGTCTCCATCAAATTGGCACATTGCTCATCACACAGGCGACGAAGCCACCAATTCAGGTTGTTTCAACCACTCATTCGTATGCCATAAAACAAGTACAATGACGGCTGTGATTCGAACCGATTTCGCTTCCAGTCCACGAGCCGACTCTGATGCCTGATTGCCCCAAATGCCGACTTTCGCTCCAGCCTCAAGATTACGAAGGCACGACCATCCAGTTCTGTGGCAGTTGTTGGGGCCATTGGCTGGACCACGCTTCGATGGCACAAATTCTTGCCACCAAGTCGTACGGGTTTAGCAGCGATGAGCAGGCGATTGTGCTCGAGTCCTGGATTCAGGCGGCCGAAGCGGATCTCGCCAACGGGCATCACGGTTTGCAGTGCCCGGTTTGCGAGGCGACGATGACCGAGGCACCTTTGGGTGACGATTGCCCAGTGCTGGTCGATCGGTGTGCGGAGCATGGCACCTGGCTGGATGCGGGTGAGATCAAGCAGGTCCAGGTGTTCGTTGAGAACCGGGAATAGTCGCACGATTGTCGCCTTTCGCTCCGCGAAAGTAGCGATCTTGTAAAACAGTTGTCTCAACTGTTTACACACACCAATACACCTTCGGTGTATCCCACAAGCAGTTGAGGACAACTGCTCTACACTTACGAAAGCGGCGGCGTATCCTGACTGGGATCGAAATTCGCATAAGTACGAACGATCAACATCATTAGAACGCCGACGGAAAGACATGTCATCATCCACATGCCTGCCATGAAGAGCATCGGACCTCCTCCCAGCCACTGCTTCGCGGCGAACATCCACGCGATGGAAACGATCACGCCCAGCCCAAAGATCAATCCTTTACCGGTAAAGGTAAGAATCGTCCGCAGGAAAACACCGACGCCTTCCTGATTGGGCCGGTACGGGAACAGCATGAAAATCAAATTTTCCAGTGAGAAGATCAACGCGTTC
>CALHZT010000236.1 GCA_938040995.1 uncultured Pirellulaceae bacterium
CCCGACGAGCTCGGAGAACAGCATCTTTTCCATCGAGCAGATAGAGCGGTCCTGTTCAGCCAGTTCAGTATACGGACAAGCCACCGCCTGGAGTACGGGTAACCCGGATTCCATGGTGACTTCGAAGGGAACTTCCCGGTCCGCCAACAGGTCTGCCACCGATTGCATCTTTGCGGCGGGCGTATCGCCAGTCACTTTGTCCTGATAGAACGCCGCCATCCGCTTGGACAGCCGCTGCAAAAGCCCACGCCGAATCTCCACGTCCGGAATGGAGCGGATCTCGTCCCAAAGGGCGACCGCAAGGTCCGCAAAATTGGATCCGGTCGTGCGACGTCCCGCGTCGGTAAGCAGGTACCGGTGGCTGGGCCGGCCGCGACCAGCCGTTTCGGCTTGCCGATCAACCAGGCCGCTTTCCATCAGTCGATTGAGCCGTTGGCGAACCGCGGTAGCAGTTACCCCAATCGCTTTCGTCAACTCAGCAATGCGCATCGCTCCCTGCCGGCGCAGTAATTCAACGACCTGGCGATCGAGTTCGCTGGGTCGTGAATTGGCAGCCGGCGACTTCGTCGAACCGGCTTCGGGACTCTTGTCGGATTGATCGTTCATATACGCTGACATAGTACCAACTTCGACATTTTTGACAACTATGGTTGTTAAAAATGCGGGGGCAGTAAAACAGCGGGAATACTGCTATTATTGGCGGTCAAAGTCGCCGCATCGGTCTGCCATGATGGCGTTCGCCGGGCCAAGACGATAATCCGTTCCACATGAGGGGGAGTTCAAGTGGCTGAAGACGCAGTGAAAAAGCCGTCGGGCGAGCAGTGGGGCTCGCGAATAGGTGTCATTCTGGCTGTTGCTGGATCCGCCGTTGGTCTTGGGAATTTCCTGAGATTTCCGGGGCAAGCCGCTCAGAATGGCGGCGGCGCGTTCATGCTGCCTTACTTTATATCCCTGCTGGTGCTTGGAATCCCGCTTTGCTGGGCCGAGTGGACCATGGGCCGGTTCGCAGGGACACGTGGTTTCAATTCGGCTCCGGGTGTTTTCGCCGTTTCCGGTCGCAGCCCCAAAGCCAGATACTTCAGTGTTTTCGCTCTGTTGATCCCGCTCGTGATCTACATGTACTACATCGTGATTGAGGCATGGTGCCTTGGTTACGCATTCCACTACGCCAAGGGCACTCTCATGCTCGGCGCGGATGCGGAGAAGTACACTGCGTTCTTCGACGGATTCGTCGGAGCCAAAGAGAACGGCTGGATTTTTGGCGAAGGCAAACAGCTATTGTTGTTCATCGCCATCACATTCGTATTTAACTTTGTCCTGATCTACCGCGGTGTCGCGAATGGTATTGAAGCATTCTGCAAGTTCGCGATGCCGGTCATGGTTATTTGCGCCCTCTGCGTGCTCGTCCGCGTACTCACACTCGACGGGCAGGAGCGGTCGGTCAGCCAGGGACTTGGATTCATGTGGAATCCGGATTACTCGGCTCTTAAAGATCCGAAAACGTGGTTGGCAGCGTCCGGGCAGATTTTCTTCAGCCTGTCTGTAGGTTTTGGAGTCATCATCAACTACGCGAGCTATCTGTCGAAAAAAGACGATGTGGTGTTGAGTGGATTGACTGCGTGCGGCATGAATGAATTTTTCGAAGTCTGCCTTGGCGGTTTGATTACTCTCCCGGCGGCTTTCATTTTCCTCGGTGCGTCCGTCGCAACGTTCGGAACCTTCGGTCTTGGCTTCAACGCTCTGCCGAATGTTTTTGCTCAAATGCCTGCCGGCCAACTGTTCGGCTTCCTCTGGTTCGGCATGCTATTCCTTGCAGCGATCACGAGTAGCCTTTCGATGCTCCAGCCTGTTATCGCGTTCTTCGAAGAAGGCTTTGGCATGAACCGCACAGGTTCGTCGCTGCTGCTAGGCACCCTGGCGTTGCTCGGATCATCGTTCGTTGTCTACTTCTCGGAAGGCCTGAAGGCACTCGATACGTTTGATTTCTGGGTCGGTACGTTCCTGATCTTCGTACTCGCGATGATCCAGTCCATCATTTACGGATGGTTCTTCGGAATCGAACGTGGCGAACGCGAGGCCCATCATGGGGCTTATTTGCGAATCCCGCGTTTCGTCCAGTACATGCTCAAGTATGTGGTGCCACTTTATCTCGGCGTTATCTTCGTCATGTTCTGCCTGAACAACTTGCGCGACAGCGTTGATGAAGCCGGAGTCGTGACAGAAGGGTACGTAACGAAAATCAAGAACGATCCAATTGCGTTCAATTCGATGATCTTTATCGGCGGAGTCGCCGCCTTGCTGCTCGTGATGGTTCACATCGCAGGCGTCCGCTGGGCAAAAGAAGGTCGCTTTGAAGCCGCTTTGAATGACAATTAAGGAAGTGAACTATGAATATTCTTCTTGCACAAGTTGCCGAGACGGCTGTGGCCGCCGATTTGAATAGCGGAGGCAAGGCGGTGATGGCAGTCTCCATCGGTGGAGTCCTTTGCCTGTTGTCATTTTGCCTGTTTCGGGTGCTTACATTGCCTCCGGTTGAAAACGACGACGACGCCTACGATCCGCCGCGGCCGCTGTCGATGTAACTGCGTCAAACCAATTGGCCAGCAACGTCGGGGCCGACCTTTAGTCTCGCGACGTTAAGCCCGTGAGCTATTGGCGGTTGAACCACCAGAGGGTTGCTCGCCTTGGTGGCAGGGCAGGCTCGAAACAATGAACTTCTTACTGTTCATCCCAGCAATCTAACTTCCAAGCGTTGAATCCGTGTCACGAATCCTGTCTGCTCTCGCCGTCGTTGCTGTACTACTGCTTCTTGGCAACCTCTATCTGGGACTCACCGGTGGTGACTTTAATGGAGCGTCCACGCAACTACGGGCTCAGCAAAAAGTCGTCACCGAGCTGAAATCGGCGGCTCTCCTGGACAACAAAAAATTGGCGGCTGCGGAAGCGGAGCTGAAGACTGGCCGAGAACAAGTCGC
>CALHZT010000237.1 GCA_938040995.1 uncultured Pirellulaceae bacterium
GCGCCACATCATTTTGTCCGCGAGAAGCGACATTTTCAAATTGGCGAACCATGTGGCGATTCTGCGGCTCGGACGGAGCCTCGCCCTCCCGCGCCGCGAACCACAACCGTTTTACAATGGGTGCAGGTGTGTCCATACAGCTGAGACACTTGTTCATGCATTCATGATACGATTCGGCTATGCCGAAATATTCACACGTAAACCTGCTCCTTCCGTGCCACAGCCTCGAGGACTTTCCGACTCATCACGTTGGCGAAATGGCCGAAGGGCTGCTCGCCAACTGGACGGCTCGCTGGCACCCGCACATCATCGCTGCGACGGAAGCCAAGCCCAAATGGAGCCGCGTCGATGAGCTTGGCGAGCTGGAAGGCGCGGTCGTCTTGCTGCCGGCGGCCAGTCGTGATGAGTTGCTCTACGACTATCCTGAGGACGGCGTCGCGGTTCTTGAAGAGAAGTGCGAAAAGGCAGGCGCGATCCTGCTGACGGATCGAACGGACAGGGATGGTCTCGCCGCAGAACTGGTTGGTCATCTCGCGCCGGCGAACGCTCCCAAAGTTGACGATGACCTGGTTCGCGACTTCTACGCGCTCGGGTACTGGCATCTTCAAATCGAATTGTTGACTCGACAAATGCGTTACGCCAGTCACCTGGACGACGGAGCTTTCAGCGGTGCTGCTGTCGAAGCCGCCAGGATGGCAACATCGGGTGACGTGAACGCGGAAGAGATGCGGCGGTTGTTGCAAATCTGTTTTACGATGCTGGCGGAAGAACGCAATCACTACTATCCGGTGGATGCGTATCTGCTTGAAATGCCTCTCATTGCACCGTCAACCAAATCCGCCGACATTCGGCATGAGTTGCAACAAATCGATAAAAGCGGGCACATCAATCTGTGGTGTACTGGCAGCACGGCGAAAAAAATGCAGGACGAAGATCCTGAACTCGTCAGCGAAATTCGCGAGGGGATTCAATCTGACCGTGTTCAGCTGATTGGATGCGAATTCAGTGAGTCGCCGATTTCGCTGACTTCGCCCGAAGCCTGGTTGGCGGACATTCGTCAGGGGATTGAAACTTACCAGTCGGCATTTGGGGTGCGACCGACGACTTACTTCCGTCGCAAGTTTGGATTGAATCCCGCCTTGCCGACTCTTCTGACACTCACCGGATGGCAGAACGTCGTTCACGCCACGCTGGATGCTGGCCAGTTTCCGACTCTGCAACAATCGCGAACCAGTTGGGCAGGATTCAATATTGTTGCCATTCACGCGTTTGGCAATGTGCCGGTCGATGCTTCGCGGCCAGAGACGTTTTTGAAACTGGCGTTAACGATGGGCCAGTCGATGGAGCGGGATTATGTCGCCGCGGTTTGTCTGGCTCATTGGTGTGGCAAGGTCAGTCACTGGTTGGAGGAAGTTCGACGCGGTCAAAAGTACGATCTTGGCATTGGTAACCTTTCGCGGTTTGAAGATTTTTTCGCTTCGACAGAATTCAGTTCGCAGTCCGATTCGCCGTCGATTGACAAGTACCGCTCGCCCTACCTGATCGCAGATGTAACTGCCGGCAAAGCCGATCCGGTTTCGCGGCACGTGAGGCGGTGGAACGCGGATGCGATCGAGAGAGACGTGAGTGGTTTGGCGGCGTGGGCCGCGGTGCTCGGAGTCGACAAACAGGAGTCGGAGACTGCTTGTCATGTCGGCGATGCAGCGGAGCTGGTTGCTGGAAAGTTGAAGTCGGCTGATGGCAATGATGACGAAACAGGTCGGCTGTTGCTCAATTTGCAAAACGTTCCGGTGGTCGACGATCGATCCGGAATGAAGGTGCCGGCGTGTGGATACTTGTGGACGAAAAAGACGAACTCGGCAGGCACGGCGGACCTCAACGATGTCGACGGCGGTCCGTCAACAATCGTTTCTGATGATTTGACGATGAGCAATGATTTTCTCTCGTTGAAGATTGACCCGGTAACGGGTGCGATCCGGTCGGTTTACGACAAAGTCACGCGGGGTAATCGCTTTTCACAACGGCTGGCGTACGTCGATGCGGAATCAGCATCAGGCGGCGTGACCGACATGCGTTGCGACACTTTTAAAGTCGTCCGCAACGACCAGGCGGCAGGTGTGATCCGCTCTGAAGGTCGGCTGGTTGAGGTGTTGGAGCCCGGTGGCGAAGACTCGGAAGAGAAAGTAAAAGTGCTCGCCGGGTTTTCGCAAGAGATCACGCTTCGGCGCTCCAGTCGCGTTATAGAACTGGAGATCGAGCTCGAACCAAAAGTGGAACTGTCGGACAAAGCGTGGCGAAACTACTTTGCGTGTCGGTGGGCGTGGGCCGGATCAGAGGCAACGCTTTTCCGGTCGATTCTTGGCGGACGATTCGAGACGTCTGCGAAGCGGATTGAGGCGCCGCTGAATCTGGAAATCGTTGAGTCGCGGAGGCATACGACGATCCTGTCTGGCGGGCTTTCGTACCATCATCAATGTGATGAACGGATGCTCGATTCGATCCTGCAAGTGCGAGGCGAAACGACTCGGAAGTTTCGGGTGGGAATCGGCATCGAATTGCCAAATCCGCAGCAGGCGAGCTGGATGTTCGCGAAGGATGGCGGCGAAAATGCCGGGGAACGAAACGCAGGAGGTTTGGTGGAAATCGAATCCACGCGTCCACGTAACAAGAGCGGTTGCCTGTTCCATATTAACTCGCCGCATGTTATCGCGACTGGATGGGATCCCATTTGGGCACAGCCGTCAGGCAATGCCGAAGAGGAGTGTACGACTGCCGGGAAGTGCGAAGGGTTTCGCGTTCGGCTGATGGAAACGTCCGGAAAATCGGGTCGCGTAAAGTTGTCGGCTCCCCGGCGACTGGAATCGGCTGTGAAATGCGATTTGTTGGGGAGTGCATTGCAGCTTGCGCAGGTTTCCGATGGTGTCGCGGAGATTTCTTTGTCCGCGAATGAGTGGACAGCGGTAGAATGTCGTTGGTAACCTGAGGGCAACGAGATTCTTTTGAAGACGGACAGATGGTAATCACGATTGACGGGCCGGCTGGGGCGGGAAAAAGCAGCGTTGCGCGAGGGCTCGCGAAGCGGCTGGGTTTTCGCTTTCTGGATACCGGAGCCATGTATCGCACGGTGGCTTATGCGGCGATGAAGCGAGGCATCCGCTGGGATGACGACGCGGCACTCGCCGAACTCGCCCGCTCGATCGACATTGATGTTTCTGAAGAGCAGGTCCTGATGGATGGTGAAGATGTCTCCAGTGCCATTCGCACCATGGAAGTCACGTCCGTAATCCACTACGTTGCCGACCACCCAGGCATTCGCGAATTGCTTGTTGAATTGCAACGACGTTGTGCATCGGGTGGCGATTTTGTCACCGAAGGTCGTGATCAGGGGACGGTTGCGTTTCCTGATGCGGCTTGCAAAATTTTCCTGACGGCATCACCCGCCGAACGTGCCCGCCGCCGCCAGAAGGATTTGGAAGCTCGTGGCGAAGAGATGGCGTTTGAGGAAGTCCTCAAGCGACAGGAAGAGCGTGACGAGCGCGATCGCAATCGCCCCGTTGGAAGTCTGGTCGCTGCCAAAGATGCCAGTCTTGTCTCGACGGATCATCACTCGATGGAGCAGGTGATTGACGAGCTTGAATCGTTGGTGAAGAAGCAGCTGGCTTCGAAGTCTTAGAAGGGACGTAACCGTTCACGCGGGCAAAGGTCTGGCTCAATTTTTCGGCGGCGAACCGACTTGTTTCGCTTTGCGGACAAACCCCGAAAATTCATGCCTCACCCTCTCGAACCTCGCCTCTTTCTCCGTCAGTATCCGCGTTCATTCGCGTCCATCCGCGATTCTCGTTTCCTGGTTGCCGGTCGTGCATGTTTCTGGCGGACATGGTGGACCGCGAAAGACGCCAAAGAAACGAAATAAGAAGGGACTATCTACGAATACATCTGCCCTTCGCCCACGGCGTCGAACGCATTCTTGAAATGTTCGATCGTTGGTTTCTTCGACTGGTCGGGCCACGTGACGGCGACGATGTCGAAGCGTGATGGGGTGCCGAACAGGCGATGCCGCTTCATGTAGGCGAGAGCGAGGTTGGTCATTTTCTTCTGCTTGGCCGGATGGACGGCTTCGGCCGGATGCCCTTTATCGTGGCTGGTGCGAGTTTTGACTTCGACGAAGACGATTGTCTTCTTGTCGACGGCGATGATGTCGAGTTCGCCGAAAGATGCCCGGTCCTGAATGGACAGAACTTTCATGCCGGACTTTTTGAGGAAGCGACGCGCGGCTCTTTCGCCTCGGTCGCCCAGAGATTCTTTACGGTCGCGCCGGAAGAAGCGGCCGAGCATGCGTGGCTTTCCTGAAGAATTTAAAGCTGATACGAGTACCGGCCTTTGGTTGATGCTAATCAATTGATTGAATTCACAGGTAGTGGATCTTGTTAAAGATCCCTGAGACGTCCGCGAAAAATGCTATTGCTGCAAGGATCTTTAACAAGATCCACTACGTATTATCCGGCCGTCATCGCGTGAGCGCCCATCCTACCGTTGCTGATGTTGGTCGCTCTAGCTGGTTCGCCGTCGTCGAAGGGCAGCGAAACCGGCTATTCCGAAGGCAAGCATCAATCCGCTGGTCGGCTCGGGAACCTGTTGCGTAACGCTTGTGAACTTGTTCTCGTTCCAGATGTTGAAGTCAGATCCGTCCGTGACTCCATCTGAGTTGAAGTCGCCGGTCAACCAGTCGGTGCCCGACGTGAATTTGTTCTCGTTCCAGATGTTGAAGTCGGAACCGTCGACAAATCCGTCTCCGTTTGCATCGCCTGCAATCGCGAAATAATTTCGGAGTGTCACGTCAGTGCTGGAGAATTCTACTGACTGGAAGAGCCCATTGCCTGCGTGACTTTGATCATCAAGCGAAGGGTCTGGTACAAGCTGGAAGCCGTCGAACGTGACGGTATCGAACTCACCGACGACTGCAGATGCCGTCAAAATCTCGAGTTCATCAATGGTGCCACGTGCCAGACTGTACTGACCAGCCGTAAGAATGTTCAGCTCGCCAGCGATCTCTGCCGTTCCGCCGACTGCAAGCACATCGTGTGTCGTTCCGCTGCCGCTGTTGGCGATTTCAATTTCCAGAGCCGCCGTTGCCGGCTGAACATAGTTGTTGGTGACGTTCAAGGTTCCAATGCCGTCGCCAGGTGCGACGTTTCCACCGTCGTACGAGGTGAG
Organism: uncultured Pirellulaceae bacterium; assembly: GCA_938040995.1. GTDB lineage: Bacteria > Planctomycetota > Planctomycetia > Pirellulales > Pirellulaceae > CALHZT01. The sequence goes on from CALHZT010000237.1 coordinate 5,215, forward strand.
ATACGAGGCCGTTCCGTTTCCACCGTAAGTGCCACCGAACACGACTACCTCGCCGGCCACGCCGTTCACTGTTAGTCGACCGGCGCCTCTCTTGCGAATGGAGTGATTGGCTGTTTCAGCCGAGAGGTTGCCGTCGATGGTTGCATTCACGCCGGACGCGACCGTTACGTTGCCGGAGAGCAGGGTGACGTTGCCGCCTTGCAAGCGATAGTCGCCGCGAAAGTCCATTGCAGATGCACGAATGTCCGTGCCGAGGTTAATAGCCGCAACGCTCGAACCGGGAAGAAACACAACGGTATCCTGATCGACATACCCCGAGTCCGTGGCGGAGCCACGCGTCCAGTTGTTTGCTTGAGCCCAGCTTGCTCCATCGCCAGCGGCGCCGGTTGCGGAGTCTCCGTTCCAAAAGGCAATTTCTGAATCGGTTTCGACGCGGTAGATTCTTCCGTTCGAGTGGCTGAGGATATACATCTCGCCATTACCATCTTCACCAAACGAAGAGATGCCGTTCAGACTGCTGGTATTCTCCGGTAGGATTGAATTGCGGTTGAGAACCGTTGAAGCCGGATCCTGAGCATGTGGGTCAATGCTCCAGATGTTCTCCGTGACAAAGTCGGCAAAGAAATACTGGCCATCAAACCGGTCGGCTTCGCCTTCGTAGACGTATCCACCGGTTACCGACAGTCCGCCAAAGCTGCCAAAGTTATGTTGGTACTCATAAATCGGATCAACGAGGTCCGTCGCGTTGCAGTTTGGATTACCACCGGCTTGTGAATTGTCGAAACAGTCGGTTCCCTCACGAACTCGCCAGCCGTAGTTTTCGCCACCGGCGCTGGATGCTGGTTGGAGATTGATTTCTTCAAGAACGTTTTGTCCTACGTCTGCGATCCAGAGGTCGCCGGTATTGCGATCGAAACTGTTTCGCCACGGATTTCGCAAACCGTACGCCCAGATTTCATCGTCGCCGGTCGTTCCGACGAAAGGGTTGCCAGCCGGAATGGCGTAGTTGGCTGTTGCGCTCGCGGGAAAGTCGTCACCCGAAGGATCGATGCGAAGGATTTTTCCCAGCAGGTTATTCGTGATGTCCTGGGAGTTATTCTGTGGATCGCCACCGCTGCCTCCGTCACCAGTACCAATGTGCAGGTACTGTCGATCGCCAGGATTGATTTGCGGATTGAATCCGATCCAACCACCATTGTGATTGGAAAATGGCTGGCTGAACTGGATTACCGGCTGAGCCGTTGCGGTACTGGCCGACGTCGAAGTCGCTGGATCGCCGGTCGCTGTGTAACGGCGAATCTCGGTACGGCCATTATCGGTGACATTTACGTAGAAGTGACCGTTGTTGGCAAAGTCAGGATCGAACGCCAGTCCAAGCAGACCGCGTTCGCCGCCCGTTTGAAGTCCCGTGATGGTCATGTAGGTGGCCGTCGCACCGGTCGAGACATCAAGCGTCCGAATTCTGCCGCCTTGTTCAATCGTGAAGGCACGATTCGTTTCGCCGGGTGCATGAAACAGGCCGACCGGACTGGAGAATCCGGAGGCAACCTGCTGTAGCGAAGTCTGAGCCATCATCGGAACGTTCGAGATGAGGCAGATTGCAATGGCTATAAAAGCCGACGACTTGAGGAAGCGAGGCATCTTTTAATGTTCCTGTTCTCAGCGTGGTTGTGGCATAACGTCTTGTTCGCCAGGATAATCCATTCCAGGGAAGTCGTCCATTTGCAGACGGCGGCTGGCTAATAATTGTCAACAATCGGTGTCTTGGATAGTACTTTTCCTACTTAATTCGAGGTTGAGGCATGGCGACAGGGCTTGTGACGGGTTCGATCTACAAGGATCACATCACGGGCCATGCGCATCCCGAGCGCCCCGCGAGGATCGAGGCGGTTCTCAACGAACTACAATCGCAAGGGCTGCGAGATCGCCTTCAGGAGATTACTCCCAATCCAGTCGACGAGGAATCCCTCCTTCGCGTTCATTCAGCCGATTATTTAAAGACGGCTCAGTCGGATATCGAATCAGGTGCTTGCCAGTTGAGCACGGGGGACACGGCGATTTGTCCGGCCAGCTGGGAAGTTGCAAAAATGGCAGCCGGCGGTCTCGTGTCTGCAGTCGATGCGGTCATGTCGCAAGTCGTCGATAACGCCTTTTGCGCGACGAGGCCCCCTGGACATCACGCCTGCCCCGATAAAGGAATGGGGTTCTGTGTGTTCAGTAACGTTGCGGTCGCTGCCAGGTACGCGCAACAAAAGCATGGTGTCGGAAAAGTCGCGATTGTTGACTGGGACGTGCATCACGGCAATGGAACGCAGGACGTATTTTACGATGACGATTCTGTGCTCTTCTTTAGTACGCATCAATCGCCGTGGTACCCCGGGACGGGCGATGCGGATGAAACCGGTACGGGGCGCGGATTGGGCACAACGAAGAATGTGCCGATGGTTGCGGGAGCCGGTAAAGACGAAGTCGTCGCGGCTTTCTCAGATTATCTGATTCCGATGTGTGAGAAGTTTCGACCGGAGCTAGTACTCATATCGGCAGGGTTTGATTCACGACGCAACGATCCGCTCGGTGGTTTTACGCTGGATGATGATGACTTTGCCGAGTTGACCCGGTTGATGATGTCGATTGCCCAGCAGTATGCCGGCGGGCGAATTGTTTCAGCATTAGAGGGCGGGTACAGCCTCGAGGGCGTTGCCAAGGCGAGTTCCGCCCATGTCGCGGCGCTGCTGGGCGGGTGACGGGTTCGTCCGTCATGAAGCAAGCATCCCCGCGAACGGTGGGGGGCCTCGCACGGTCGCCTGGAAGTTTCTCGTGGCGTAGTTCAAATAGGCCGCGAAACTTCGGCTTGTGGGGCGTTTTTCAACCATTCAAACCGATTCGTTGGTTACTATGGGAAGTCCCTTTTCAGGATTTATTTTTCTCCACTTTGTAAGTGCTCTCTTACCCGACGGTTCATGATTTATCGCCCCTTCCATTTCCTGTTGGTCTTGATGATGCTCGTGCTGCTCGGCGGCTGCGACGCGACGTCGAAATTCGCCAGCGAGAAATTGGGGATTGGAAAATCTCCATCGGATGCCTCCGCGAATCAGCCGGTGCAACCAGTCAAGCTCGAGCAAATCGTGGCGCAGGGACGCATCACCCCGGCGACTGGTCTTGTGGGCGTTTTCGCTCCCATCGGAGACCGAATCGAAGAGTTCGATTCAAATGTCTTCGAAGGCGCAACGGTTTCCAAAGGCGATCGGCTTGGTCGACTGGCGTCTTATCGCGCTCGTGAATTGGAGCTGGAAGCTCTCAAAGCCACGATCGAAGAATCGGACTCCGTACGCGATGCTCTGGTCTCTGCGAAGAAGTCAGACCTGGCGGCTGCGTCGAGTGTGGTCGATCAGGTTTCGGCAGCCAGCGAAGAGCTTGCGGCCAAAGAGAAAGAGATTCAATCTCTGGGGCGGCAGCTGAACCTTGCGGTCGAAGAGTGCCGAAGGATTGTGCGACTGAAGAAGCGATCGGACCTGGTATCGGACCGCAAGGTGACTCAGGCGAAACACGCGGCTGATATGGCACGAGCGGCACTGGATGCGGCCAAGATTCAGTACAACGCCCTCAAGGAATCAGCCAAGGCGAATCTCGCCGTTGCAAAGTCAAAGAAAGATTCGGTTGCGGCTGGACACGATCGGGCGCTTGCGGCGATTCCCACGCGGTCGATCGAGATCAAACAACGGATGCTGGAAGAACAGCTTCGCGAGTCGGCCATGCCGGCTCCCGCCGACGGAACAATTTTGAAGATCTATTCTTCGGTTGGTGAGACGGTCGGACGCAAGCCTGTCATGCAAATCGCAGACCTCGAACATATGGTCTGCCACGCTGAGGTTTACGAGACGTACCTCAAGGATATCAAGGTTGGCCAGCCGGCGGTGCTGAAGAGTCTGGCGTTTGAAGACGGGGTCAATGTCACCGGTGTTGTCCAGTCGGTCGGTCGGATGATTCACGGCGCCGAGTTGAAAGAGCTTGACCCGTTTGCAAAATCGGATGTCCGAGTCGTCGAAGTGACGATTGAGATTGATGCCGGAGCGAGTACGGAACAAGCCGCTAGGCTGGTGAATCTCCAGGTCGAAGTCATCATCGACACCGGCGAATCCAATAGCACGTACGAGACGGATACGTCGAACACGACGGTTAGTTCTGACCTGTAGGTTGCATCATGTCACTCGCGTGGTCCAACTTGCGTCACGAGAAAATTCGCACGGCGGTGGCCGTCGCGGGCGTGACATTCGCTGTTGTGCTGATGTTCATGCAGCTTGGATTTCTGGCTGCCGTCGAACGGACAGCGACGGTGATCTATTCCGCACTCGACTTTGACATTCTGTTGCGATCGCCGTCTTATCTGCACCTTTCCGATCCGCGAATGTTTCCCAGCCAGCGGATGCATCAGGCTGCTTCCTATCCTGGCATCGAGAGAGTGACGCCGTTTTATATAACGATTAACGGATTTCAAAATCCGGAAACACTGAAGCGTTGGAGCATTTTGACGATGGGCGTGCGGCCCGGGACCGTCCCGTTTCAAATGCCCGAGATCACGAGGGAAGTTCAGCGACTTACGAATTCTTCCGCGGCAATTATAGATCGCAAGTCCCAGGCGAAGTACGGCCCGGTGAATGGCGTCGCGTTCAGTGACGCGGATGTTGGTCGAGTCGCCGAGATTGGCGGTCGGCAGATTCAGCTGGCGGGAACGTTCGAGTTGGGAACCGGGCTCGCGGCAAACGCGGCGGCGATTTTGACGGATAACGGTTTTGTCCGCGCAACCCCGCGTCGAACCGTGGAGCAGATCAGTCTTGGCCTGGTCAAAGTCGCCGGTGAAAAGTCGTCTGAGGAAGTGCAGCAAATATCGGATGGTGTCCGCCAGTTGATGCGGGAGCAGAGAGACGTCGTGGTGATGACTCGTGAAGAAGCCGTTCGGCGTGAGCGGCGCTACTGGCTGTTTGACAAGTCGATTGGAATCATTTTTCTGATGGGGGTCGCCGTGGCGATCGTCGTCGGCATCGCGATTGTCTATCAGGTGCTGTCCGGTGATGTGGCTCGCCACCTTGGCGAGTATGCGACGCTAAAAGCCATGGGATACAGCGACGGATTTTTGGCCAGAGTGGTGGTGCAGCAGGCTTTCATTCTCGCGATTCTTGGGTTTCTGGTTGGATGGCTGGTTTCGTTGCTGCTGTTCGCTGTCACTTCCAAAGGCGCTGGCATCCCGATCCAGATGGACGTTCGAATTGTCACGTTTGTTTTCGTGACGACGCTGTTGATGTGTTGTTTGTCCGGGCTGGCTGCGCTGCGCAAGGCGCAACGTGCCCAGCCTGCGGACTTGTTTTAGCGTTGACTCCGTTCAACAGGCATCAGTCGCCATTCCGTCGCGACGGTCTAACCGCGGCTTGACTGTACGGTCAATTGCTCAATAAGACTGACCCATTCCGTTGTCGAGATTAACGGCTCTAGCTCTTGAAGTCCGCTGGGGCTGAATACGTTTACCTCAACGACTTTGTCGCCAATGAGGTCGAGCCCTGCGAATCGGATTCCGTCATTACTCAACTGCCTGGCTATTTTCGTGCAGAGTGCGGTTTGCTCTGGGTTCAATTCGACCACGCTGGCTCGGCCCCCCAGGGATACGTTGCTGCGGATTTCGCCAGTCGCCGGTGTTCGCTTGATGCCACGTGGTTTGCCCGCGCCGAATAATCCGTCGTTCAATGTGAGGACGCGAATGTCTCCTTCAGTGGCTTCCGGGAGGAACTCCTGTACGACGAGATAGCCGGTGCCACCAAGGTTGTCGATCACTTGGCGAAGATTTCGGGTGTCGACTCCGTCAAAAAAATAAACGTCACGACCTTGCGAGCCGAGTAGTGGTTTGACAACAAAGGGACACGCCAGTTCTTTTGCGAATTCGAAAACGCTGGCGTGAGTGTGGCAGACTTTCGTACGAGGAACGTACTGTGGAGGCAGATAGACGGTGTAGAGTTTGCTGGATGCCTTCTGAAGCCCCGCTGGATCGTTAACCACGTTGATGCCCAGTTCGGACGCGAGCCGCATGACTTCGAGCGCCAGTCGGTGCGCCCAGGATCTTGCAATGTCTCGACCGGGAGTCGTACGGACAAAGATGGTTGAGAAATGATTCAAATCCATCAAGACGGAATCATGATCTGCGATTGGCACCGTCTTGTGGCTTGTTTTCTCAGCTAGAGGAACCTTTATCGCCTCAGCGTGCAGACTCACCGCGCTGCGTGCTTCAAGATGAGTCACGTCGGTGATGTAGACTTCCATGCCCAGAGCTTGGCAAGCTCGCATAAGCGTCCAATTGGTTCCCGTCGTTTTGAGAAGGTTGCGGTCGTTGACCAGGAAAAGAATCGCATTCATGAGTGAAGCAGCTGATGGACAATGGTTTCAGTAAAGTCAGTACCAGCGAAGCGATTGCCATCGTACAAACCGCCGGTGCTAAAGACGTTAAACTCGATGATCTTGTCGCCAATCATGTCGACGCCAGCCAGTCGAATGCCGTGGTCGAGCAATAGCTGAGCTGCCGCCGTTGCTGATTCGCGTTCGCTTGCCGTCAAGGTCAACGGATGTGCAGAGCCGCCCGCGTGCAGGTTGGCTCGAAAGTCGCCAGCGGCTGGGTGTCGTTCGATTCCCGCGATGCCTCCTGCAGATTCGAGGATC
>CALHZT010000238.1 GCA_938040995.1 uncultured Pirellulaceae bacterium
AGCCTTGTTGGCAATTCGCGGCTCGGACGGAGCCTCGCCCTCCCGCGCCGGCGAACGCTAAAGCGCATTGACGCTAGTCGAGCCCACCGTTCAACTGTCGCTTCCCGATTTCCTAACGCGGCGAAGCCCGGCGTTTCGTAAAGGAAATCACGTTCGACAACTGAAAATCGGAATGATTCGCTCCGCTACGCCTTGCCCACTCGTGGTGGTGTTCCTGACCGTTCTCGCGGAACCAGACCGAGTAGTTCTGGAACCATTTGTTGTTCTGGACGTAGGACGCAGGAATGCGAAACGCGTTCGAACCACCATTCGGTTCGACTTCGACCCAACCATCCTTTTCGAGAAAAACTTCTGCCCATGTGTGAATGTTGCAGTAGTCAGCGCGGATACTGTACAGCCGACAGGCGCCTCCGTCCGGAGAGCGGAGGCTCATCCCCACGGCTCGACGGACCGGGATCCCCAGCTCTTCGCAAACGGTTCTGAAAATCCGGAACTTGTGCCCGCAGTGGCCGCGCCCAAACTTCAGAATTGAATCGACATCGCTGGTGGGATAATTGACGGACGCATCGTACTTCAGATCACGGCGAATCATCTCGCAGATTCCGACGATGGCTTCCGCTGGCGTTCTTTCGCGGCGCAGCGAGTCTGCAAGCCTCCTGATCTGAGGATTGCCCGACGGCATTGCGTCAAATGAACTGATATGGCTCCAGCGAGTTTTCGATGTGCGCGGATCAAAATCACGACTTTGCGAAAACACCTTGAATTTCGTCTGAAAATCACATCGCTGTCCAGCCCGCAATTTACTCGTTGCTCGTTGAAAAAAGACGTGATGCGACTCTTCGGCGGCATTGAACTGTCGCTCACCCGTTCGAGGGCGCCACGCCAGTTCACTCACGTCGGATGACCATGGCTTTTTCGTCGGCAACGCATGCCAGACTCGCAACTGCTCAATGTCGCGTCCCTCTGGAATACGAACCGTCGTCAACATCGTAACGTCGTAGACAAACGCCTCGGCAGCCGATGCCTTTCGTTTCGCAGTCGACTGCGCCCGTGCGAAATTTGATGACGATATCAAGGCCGACACGAACATCGTTAAGACGACAACGCACGGATCACACATCCCAGGTAAAGCGGTGCGGAATTTCGTGATGACGTTTAACTGATTCATGATTGCCTTTTGCACAACTCACCGGCCAAATTCGGCGTTACGCACGCCACTCTTGGAAACATAAAGCGCGGACAGATGCTGAACGACAGTGATGAACACGAATTAGCGAGCTACCGTCATCACCTCCTGCGGATTGTGACGGTTGTGCACAGTATTGCGCATCATCACGGTTAAACCGGTTGAATCCGACCGGATTCGAACCGAAAGGAACACCCTTACGAGCTAGATTTTCGCAACGTAACTAACTGCACACAGTTTTTTGATTGAGAACAATGATCTACGCACTCGTTATCGGCGGAATCCTGGCAATCGCGGCTCTCTTCCTCGCGGTCGAAGCCGTTCGTATCTACAACCGGCTGGTCAAACTGGACAAGCATTGCGACAACGCTTTTTCCCAAATTGAAGTCCAACTGAAACGTCGTTACGACTTGATTCCAAACCTTGTCGAAACGGTCAAGGGATACCTCGAGCACGAAAAAGAAACGCTCGAGCGAGTCATCGCCGCCCGAAACCAGGCCGCGAGCGGACTCGCCGCACTCGGCAAAGCTGCCGGAAAGGGTGGCAACGCGGCGGCTCTCTCGCAGTTCGCCGGAGCCGAAGGGGCACTCACAAGTGCGATGGGGCGAATGAACTTCGTCATGGAAGCCTACCCGGACCTCAAGGCCAACGAGTCGGTGGCTTCGTTGACTGAAGAGCTTCGCTCGACCGAGAACAAGATCTCGTTTGCCCGCCAGTCGTTTAACGATTGGGTGACGGCATTCAACCTGTTCCGTGAGAGCTTTCCAGCGGTCATGCTTGCCAACTCATTTGGCTATTCGAATGAGCGCACCTTACTCGAGTTCACGGATGTGGAAGAGATCCAGGAAGCTCCGAAAGTCGACCTGGTCGGCGCGGGTGCCTAGAGAGAGCCCGGCTTTGTGAGCGGTCCGGCGCTAGCCGCCGGTGGGTTCGAGTCAGAGAGAAAATACCACGCGCTGGACCGGTTCAACCCACCGGTGGCTAGCGCCATGCCGCTCACCGAAAGAACGCTGCCGCGAACACACACAACATCCACCGCCTACAGGCCAACACTGCTCAGTTGGTTTCAGGCGAACCGGCTACGTAAGTTGCCGGGTGGAAACTGGTCACGAACTAATGCATCCCGCACACCCGTCAGCTTACGCAGCCGGCTCGCCAAGGAGCTTCGCTCGTTTAAGCGAAAGCCGAAGATGAACAGGAAACACGACGATGCGACAGTTTTATCAACATCAGGATGACGCCAACCGGGCTACCACGCAGCTGATTTTTATTCTGGCCGCATTGATCCTGGCCGTTGTACTGCTCAGCGGCACCACCGTCGCGTACGTCTTTGCGCTGTTGATGGTGCTGGACCATATTGACCCGGCGACTCATCCCACAATCCTGTGGGTAACGTTCGGTGTCACCGCGGCAATTTGCACCGGCATCGTGACGATCGGCGCAGTGCTAAAAACGATGGAACTCGCGGACGGCGGCAAAGTCGTCGCGAAAGATCTCGGTGGCGTGCTGGTTGAAGATTCCGGCGGCGACCAGGCAACCCGGCGACTGATGAACGTCGTTGAAGAAATGTCGATCGCATCCGGCGTACACGTTCCACCGGTTTACATACTCGAATGCCCCGGGATCAACGCCTTTGCGGCTGGCTACGATATCAATGATGCCGTGCTGGGAGTCACGCGCGGTGCGGTGGACAGTCTGACGCGTGAACAACTCCAGGGCGTCATTGCCCATGAGTTTAGCCACATCTTTAATGGCGACATGAAGCTGAACATGCGGATGCTGGGATTGATGCACGGTGTACTCTGCATCTCCCTGCTTGCCAAAATGATCATGGACGCAGGGCTGGAATCGCTGGGCAGGGCGAGGCGTGGCTGGCACTTTGCGCTTCTAATGGTTGTGATTGGCGCTGCACTCCGATTCGTTGGCCTTGCTGGCTCGGCGGTGAGTCTTCTGGTCAAGGCGGCGACCAGTCGCCAACGGGAGTTTCTCGCTGACGCCTATGCGGTCCAGTTCACACGCAACCCCGAAGGACTGGCCGGCGCGATGAAGATCATTGCAGGCCATCAAACAGGAAGTCACGTGAAAGGCCCCAAGACTCTCGAAGCCAGCCACATGTTCTTCGCGGAAGGCTGCGGTCGACTGGCAAGCATGATGGCTTCGCATCCACCAATTACACATCGTATCCTGCGACTGGATCCGACATGGGACGGCGTTCCCTATTACGTCGACGATCAAAAAGAGATCAACGAATACAGTGGCGCCTTTGACGGCGCACTCGGCCTTGTTTCAGGCGGACCCCGCCGGATTGGCGGAACTGCGGATGACCACGCCGCCTCCGTGAGTGATACACCGCCTGCGGATGTTTCGGCAGCCGCAGAGGACGCTGGCGACTGGCAAGTCGAAAGCGTCGCAGCGATTGAATCAGAAGCCTACATTCAGGAGCAGCAACTGGGGCTGTCCGACGACATCGTGGAGTTTATCCAGGTGCCGGCGGCGACTCCGCTGGTTTTGTCCGCATTGTGGGTCACCCACTCGGGCAAGACCACGCCAGAATCCATTACGGAAATCTGGGGACAAACGGATGCGCCAAGAGTCCGGAGACTTGTCGAGGCGTTTGATGGACTGAATGATGCCCAGCAGATGCTTCTGTTCGATGATGCAATCTCGCGACTGACAACTTTGCCCGCAGATGTCCGAATCCGCACAAAAGAAATTCATCAGCGTATTGCGCCGCTGGCGGAAGAATTTAACATGTTCCACTGGATGTGGAATTCCGTCCTTGAAAGATCGATGCCCGCGGAAAGCGAAGAATCGGGTCGCAGTCGTTATGGTCGACTTGCCCAGGTCGCCGGCGCCTGTGAGTTCATCCTGTCGACTGTTTGCCATACAGGTGCAGATCATGAAGGGATGGCAGGTTTCGCTTTTCAGCGCGGCCTGGCCAGTCTTGGAGTCGACAATGTGACTCTTTTGCCACGTGAAGATTGCACGTGGGACAACTTCCAAACAGCCGTTGATGTCGTTGCCAGGTTGGCCGCTTCGCCGCGACGTGATTTGCTCATTGCCTGCATGGCGGCGTTGACATCAGACCGTGAGATCACAACTAGCGAATCACAAACGATTCGTGGCATCTGTGCGAAATGGGATTTCGAAGTGCCATCCATTCTTCCTGGTCAGCCAATTGCCGCCGGCGTGTAGTATTCATCAAGCGTAATTACCTTCACACTGTAGAATTGCTGACGCGATTTGGCATTGGAAACCGCTCTACTGGCGGGAGAGGAACACGCTTCACAGGACGGGTTTCTCCCTATTGGCACCACTCTGGTGGGAAATTGTCTGGCTTCGCTTTGAGTTGGAGCAGGCAATGCATGGCAAGTTCACTACATTGATCTACCATGGAACTTGGCAAAAATCTCCGAGGAAAGAAGGCATTTGATGGCACGGTTCGGCACTTCGTCTATTCATATTCTTGTTGCGTGTTTCGCGATCGTTGGAGCTCTTGGCTCGCCAGGCTTGGGTCAGTTCGACTCAGATAACGTAACGCTCCTCAGCCATCTACCACTCAGCACCATCGGCGGCAGCTTTGACAGCGACGGAGGATTGGTTTTCGGAAATGACATCTGGGGCTGGCAGGATTCGCTGACGGGCAAAGAATACGCGTTGATGGGTCGCACTGATGGAACCGCGTTCGTTGATGTCACGGACGGAGCCAATCCCATCTTCCTCGGAAATCTTCCGACGGAGACGGTCTCATCAACCTGGCGTGACATCAAAGTTTACAACGATCGCGCCTACATCGTCGCGGACAGAGTCGGCCCACACGGCATCCAGATTTTCGATCTTACAAACTTACGAAACGTAACATCGCCACAAACATTTAGTGCACCAACTTCAACGCGGGGAAATCTTCGCGACGCCCACAATATCGCAATCAACGAAGATAGTGGATTCGCCTATATCGTGGACAGCGACCTCGCGGCAGGCGGCTTGCACATCGTCAACCTGAATGACAACATCAACAACCCTCGAATCGCTGGCGGTTTCGCGGACGACGGATCCACGCATGACGTTCAGGTGGTCAACTACACTGGTCCAGACCCGGACTATGCCGGTCGTGAAATTGCATTCGCATCCAACGGCGATACGGTCACCCTCGTTGACGTCACGAACAAGAGCAATCCATCGCAGATTTCGCGAAACGGATATCCAGGCAGCGTATTTGCGCACCAGGGCTGGCTTACCGAGGACCATCGCTACTTTCTGTTCAATGATGAACTCGATGAATGCAATTTGCCGCTCCTTCAAAACGGCTTCGGTTGCCAACCGGATCGGGCGCCTCGTACGCACATTATGGATGTGAGTGATCTCGACAACCCGGTCTATGTCGGCTTCCACGAGCACGATGAAGTCGGCATTGACCATAACCTTTACGTGCAGGGCAACTACGTTTATGCCGCCAACTACACCGCGGGCGTGCGCATCCTCGAGTTGACGGATCTCGCGAATGCCGAACTCACCGAAGTCGGCTTTATTGATACATCACCAAACACTTCCCCTGGATTTCGGGGAGCCTGGTCGGTGTATCCGTTCTTCGATGACGGCAAAATTATTATCAGTGACCTCGAAAACGGCTTGTTTGTCGCCCAGGTCGATTTTCTTGCGAATCAGGTAGATATCGACTTTGATGACGATGGCGTCGTGGACTGCAACGACATCGACGCGCTGACGGCCGCCATCTCGGGTGGTGCCAACAACACTGACTTTGATCTTACCGGCGACGGCATTGTCGATCTCGCAGATCAACAGCAGTGGCTAACGGATGCGGGGGCCCAGAACCTGGCATCAGGAAACCCATATCTCGATGGCGATGCGAATCTGGACGGAGTCGTCGATGGTTCCGACTTCAATATCTGGAATCAGAACAAGTTCACCGCGACGTCAGCGTGGTGCAGTGCCGATTTCACTGCAGACGGAGTCGTGGACGGTTCGGACTTTAATATCTGGAACCAGAACAAGTTTTCATCTTCTGCCGACGTTGCCCCGGTACCTGAACCATCAGCGGTTTCGCTGTTAGTGCTCTCCATCTTGGGGCTCGTGGCGGTTCGACGCGGACAATTCTAAATGCCGAATTAGCTGACTTCGGCAGCAACAAAGCGCCGACGCAACTCCTGCCGGCGTCGGCCTCTTCTCGATTGGTAGCGTTTGAAGACGCCGCCAAAACAGATTGAGAACTGGACGGCTTGCCGAACCTGTGATACATCGCCTAAAACCGCAGGATGTCAGTACTCGTAATCAACTGTGGCAGCACGTCTGCCAAAATCGACATCGTCAATCCAGACACGGGCGACGTGGTCGCGTCCAGCAAGCTCGAGCGGCTGGAACCTGGTTCGCATGCGTCCGTGCTCACGAAAAACCTCCCGGCAATACTTGAGAAACTGCCGCCGGGCTCGGTAACTTGCGTTGGGCATCGAGTCGTCCATGGTGGCGAGCAGTTCGTAAGGCCAACGGTGATCACACCGGACGTGCTCAAGTCGATTGAAGAGCTCTCCAGTCTGGCTCCGCTCCACAATCCGGCAAATGCAGCGGGCATCTCAGCGGCACTCGAACTGCTACCCGACGTTCCGCATGTCGCGGTGTTCGACACCGCATTTCACGCGACGTTGTCGCGCAGATCGGCGACTTATGCGATACCGACCAGATTGGCGGAAGAGCACAAGATTCGGCGATTCGGATTTCACGGCACCAGCCACCAGTTCGTCGCCGAAAGCGCAGCAAAATGCCTTGGCGAAGATCTCCGCGACTTGCGGATCATCACCTGCCACCTTGGCGGTGGATGCTCCATTTGCGCGGTCGAATACGGGCGAAGCGTCGAAACAAGCATGGGCATGACGCCGCTCGAAGGGCTCGTCATGGGGACTCGAAGCGGCGACATCGATGCAGGTGCGATTCTTCATCTGATGCGATCCGGTGAAATGTCGATCGACGACGTCGACCAACTGCTGAACAAACGGTCGGGACTCGCCGGGCTGTCCGGGATCGGCAACGACATGCGAGACATCGAGGCCAAGGCCGCCGAAGGTGATGAAAATTGCCGCCTGGCGATTCAGGTTTTCTGCCATCGAGTTCGAAAGTATATCGGTGCCTACACAGCGGTGATGGGCGGCGTGGACGCGATCGTGTTTACCGCCGGCATCGGAGAAAACAGTCAGACGATTCGGCATCGGGTTGCACAGCGGATGGACTATCTTGGTGCGAGGCTGGACGAGGATCGCAATCGCGACGTCGCCCTCGATGACAAACCGGTCGCTGCGATTTCTGCGGAGAACAGTCGAGTCAAAATTCTCGTGGCGAAAACGAATGAGTCGCTGGCGATCGCCCGGCTGACCGCAAAGACAGCTGCCGAACAGAAACCGTCTTCGCAGCAGACGATCCCGGTCGCCATTTCGGCACGGCATGTTCATCTTCGGCAGGAAACCGTCGAAGCCCTGTTCGGCGACGGCTACGAGCTGACCGAGCTCAAACCACTGTCTCAGCCGGGCCAGTTCGCAGCGAATGAATGCGTGACACTTATCGGCCCGAAACGCAGCATTGAACGAGTCCGCATTCTGGGTCCGACTCGGTCAAAGGATCAGGTCGAGATCGCCCGGACCGATGAGTTCTTTCTGGGGCTTGATGCGCCCGTGCGTGCATCTGGCAAAGTCGAAAATACGCCTGGCATCACGCTCGAAGGGACCGACGGGCGACGAGTCGTCATTCCGCAAGGCGTCATTTGTGCGTGGCGACATATTCATATGACTCCGAAAGACGCCGAACAGTTTGGCGTCGAGAACGGCGATATCGTGAATGTTACGGTGGGCGAAGGCGGCGGTCGAACCCTCACTTTTGGTGACGTCCTGATCCGCGTGAAATCAACGTACAAACTCGAAATGCACATCGATACCGACGAAGGAAACGCCGCCGAACTCAGCAGCCGCGACGAAGGCGAATTGTCATCGACTTCCGGACAGGCGACTTTGACAAGAAACCGGTAGCGAGTGAAGCAGGCAGCCCGGGATGCTCATCGACCGTTGCTTACTCCTGTTTTGAGTAGTTTAGATATTTTTCGTCGCGAAGCGAGAACAGCTTCTTCTTCACCGGTTGGTCGCGAGCAGTCGCGAATTGCGCATTCGCAAAGAGCGATTGAGGTTTCGTCGCCCCGTTCTGCGAGTTTGCCGCGTTTGAGATTTCGATTTTGTAGTATGCTTCGCCAATTTTCGTAGCAAAAGGAAAAGGTTGACTTACGTGCACCGCCACGAAGTATGAGTCGCCGCGAACCATATAGATGTAGAAATTCGGTTTCTTGTACGGCCGGTATTGGGGATCGTAATATTCGTCAATCGTCCTGCCTAATCCCGATTCAAGCTCGGCAACAAATTCTGCTACCGGAATCACCTTGTGCGGGTAGGGTGGCCCGTTTTTTGTGAATTCAATCTGTTGGTCATTCGCGATGTGAACGTAGATCGGAACCTCTGCTTTGCCCTGCAGTGGGACTCTTCCTGTAACGGACCGAAACTCCTCGATGAGTTTGCCGTAGTGTTCAAGGTGCCTTAGTCGAACGATATCTGCATCGCGCTGAAAGGAATCCTCCGCACCCGGAAAGACCAGAAACGCGAAGCCGACGACGCCCGCCGCAATGATTAGAGCAGCTACCAACAACTTGCGACGCATATTGGCAATCCTTCCCGGGATCGTGACGTAGTGAAAGTTCGTAGGATATCCGAAAAAAGTTTGCGGGAACAGTTTTCGCAGTTTCACCTGGGATATTTCCATTCAACAAGGCCTGCCTTTCCGCGCCAGCCAGGCTTACAACATCCAAACACGATCAATAGGACAGTACAGATTCTTGACACGAATCCACAATGCTTCGTAGCATGTCGTAGGTTAGGCACTCCTGCCCAACACGATGACGGATAGTAGTGGCAATCCTGTGGAAATCATTCGCCCACGATCAAGGGGCTGAATCATTCGCTTCAGCGGATCCACCATTCGACAACCACCACGTTGAGGTCTCGCATGCCTGAAAAACGAAAACAATTCAGCATCAAGGCGATCTTGTTGATGACCACACTGGTTGCCGCATCGTCGCCATGGTGGCTTGAACAGTATGAGCGATTCCTTGCATGGCGACTGGCTCGCCCTGTAGCACGTCAAGCGTTTCCAAAGCTCTCACCGTTTACACGTGTGTCTGTTTCCGGGCGAGCTGCGATCGTTGAATTCGAAGGCGAGGAGTACGAACTTTTAAAAGTCGAGGGAATTCCCACGGACCGACTGATGAGAGTGGCGGAAATCGTGTACGAAGATCGAGCCGAAAAGAGATTTCGCGAGGATCTGGTCGAGCTGCTAAATGCTGCTGGCAAGAAAGTCGGAAGTAGCGTTTCGTTAAATTTGCAGTCTGTAGAAACGGGTGAGGTGCGAAGCGTCGCCAACGCGCCAATGACGCACGAGAATCGCCAGGTGGTTTACGGCCAAACAGAACTCGACAGTGACTCCATGGCGCTTCTCAGGCGACTGGAATCCGCCAAAAAATAGGCGGCTCCGGGCCAGAGTTCGTACCTTTCGATCGGCGGTTGAAAAATCACAACCCGCTGCGTGAGCGAGGGAAAGAGCTTCCCTTGCACACGACATCAATTCAAAAAACGCACC
Organism: uncultured Pirellulaceae bacterium; assembly: GCA_938040995.1. Lineage (GTDB taxonomy): Bacteria > Planctomycetota > Planctomycetia > Pirellulales > Pirellulaceae > CALHZT01. The sequence continues at coordinate 9,866 of CALHZT010000238.1, forward strand.
ATCCCCCTCGTGGTTCGTGGGGTTGAGTCACAGACACTTGCGGCACGGGCTCCAAAACTCCCCGTAGCCGATGTCGCAAGGCTTCGGGCGTGGCTGGCAATTCCCCCGAACTGCTGCCAGCCCGGCCACAGCATACTCTCCGCGTGTACAGAATTTCCACGTCGTTTACAATTCACGCATTGATCAACGATTCTCAAATTCATGTTCTGGAGTCTGACATGCGGATTGTTCCTGGTGCCCTCGCACTATTTATCACTTCCGTTCTCATTGGCAGCTTCGCCATCGCTGACGAACCGACGATGGAGCAGCGAGTCAACCAATATGCGACTGTCAAACTGACGAGCGACCTCAGTCACCTGTCCGACAATCAGAAAAAGATGGTATCGCTGCTCATCGATGCCGCAGAGATTATGGACGGCATCTTTTGGCAGCAAGCCTGGGGGACCGACGACTTACCCATGGGCGAAAAGGGGCCGGCCGGCGAAGCAACGCGGCGATTCGTTGAGATCAATTATGGCCCCTGGGACCGGCTGGGCGACAACAAACCGTTTATCGAAGGCATCGGCGAGAAACCCGAGGGAGCCGCGTTTTACCCGACGGACATGACGGCAGAGGAGTTCGAAAAACACCTCGAAGAAAATCCGGATGATGCCAAGTCGTTTAAGAGCCTGTACACCGTCATCCGCCGCGACGATGACAAGAAGCTCACTGCTGTTCCCTATTCGAAGGCTTACGAAGGATCGAGTCTTCAGGCGTCCGCGCTGCTAATGAAGGCGGCGGAGCTCGCGGAAGACGAAGGATTCAAAAATTACCTGATCGCACGATCGAAAGCGCTCATTACCGACGACTATCAACCGAGCGACATGTTGTGGATGGACATGAAAGAAAACATGGTCGATATCGTCATCGGGCCGATCGAAAATTACGAGGACAAACTGTTCGGCTACAAGGCGGCCCATGAAGGGTACGTGCTCATCAAGGATATGGAATGGAGCAAAAAACTGGCCAAGTATGTCGGCATGCTGCCTGACCTTCAGAAAGGTTTGCCAGTCGACGAGAAATACAAATCAGAAAAGCCCGGGTCCAATTCGGATCTCAACGCCTACGATGTTGTTTACTACGCCGGCGACTGCAACGCCGGATCGAAAACGATCGCCATCAACCTGCCGAACGACGAAGAAGTTCAGCTGGAAAAGGGAACCCGCCGCTTGCAGCTGAAGAATGCAATGCGAGCCAAGTTTGACAAGATCATGGATCCGATTTCTTCGGCATTGATCGTTCCCGAACAGCAAAAACACGTGACGTTCGACGCCTTCTTCGGCAACACGATGTTCCACGAAGTCGCCCATGGTCTTGGCATCAAGTACACGCTGGATGGAGAAACGAGTGTCCGGGACTCGCTGCGAAATGTGGCTTCGGCTGTCGAGGAAGGCAAGGCCGACATCCTTGGTCTCTACATGATTACGCAGCTAATGGACAAAGGCGAAATATCAGAAGGCACGCTCGAAGATTACTACGTGACTTTTATGGCGGGTATTTTCCGCAGTGTTCGCTTCGGAGCCAGTAGTTCGCATGGAAAAGCAAACATGATTCGCTTCAACTTCTTCAAGGAGATGGGCGCGTTCTCCCGCAATGAAAAAGGACTCTACTCAGTCGACATGAAGAAAATGGGCGAAGCCATGACAGCGCTGAGTGCAAAACTGTTGACACTTCAGGGGAATGGTGACTATGACGTCACTTCAAAGTTCGTCGCCGACAACGCGTTTGTCGGGCCGACGTTGCAGTCGGATCTTGATCGACTGGGTGCAGCCGGAATCCCGGTGGACGTTGTTTTTGAACAGGGTGCAGAAGTACTCGGACTGTAAAAACAAGCGGTCGGCCAAGGGCCGCCGCGAGTGCTCATGACGGCTGGCAGCCGAAGCCAAGGCGCGTGACGGCTGGGGACAGCCGTACCACTATCGATTCACCAGGGGAAATGAAGCACCTGGCGGCGTACGTTTCCGGTTCGCGCCCTTAGGATCGTTCGAACAATTAGTGTCGAATCTCCGTTCATGACGACTCAATTGACGGCCTATGGCCGTCTTCCCCGCGAACGCGGGGACCCACTCGAAGCGTATTAACGCTCAACGTCTTTCCCTGCATCAAAAAGCCAAGCCGACTCAATGGATTCCCGCCTGCGCGGGAAAGACGGAGGAGTCTCCGTTCATGACGACTCAACTGACGGCCTATGGCCGTCTTCCCCGCGAACGCGGGGACCCACTCGAAGCGTATTAACGCTCAATATCTTTCCATGCATCAAAAAGCCAATCCAATTCAATGGATTCCCGCCTGCGCGGG
>CALHZT010000239.1 GCA_938040995.1 uncultured Pirellulaceae bacterium
GTACGTTGTCGAGTTCGTTGTAGACCGGAACGACGATGGAGATCTTCATGATCAGTAGTCCGCGAGTTTGATGGTTGCGAGTCCGTCCGCAGGGGGCAGTTTAGGGTAGGGCGGCTGATTTGCCCGATAGCGGTTTTGGGCATTGTGCTGTGTGGGCATTTTGGAATTGTGCTGTGCAGGCACTTCGGAAATTGGGAGTTCTTTGTTCCGTGATCGATGTTTGGAGAGGAAGGTGGAGGTGGACTGCGAATGCGGTTCGAACGGCGGGCCCTCCCCGTCGCTGAGGCTCCGACCCTCCCACTCGACAAGCGGTATGTCTGGCTCGTTCCTCGCCAGCCACCGCGTTGTCGGAGGAGGGTTGCTGGAAGAGGGTTGCTGGAAGAGGATTGTCGGAAGAGTGTTGCCGACCGGAGGTTTGAGATTGAGAACCGGAATGAGTTCCAGAGATTTAGCATGTCCGCCTCGGCCGTGACTAGTGGCCCCCCGACAGCTGGAACACGGCCGAGGCGATCATGCTAAGTGGATTTCAGATTTCAGATTTCAGATTTCAGATTTCTGATTTCTGATTTCAGATTTCTGATTTCAGATTTCTGATTTCTGATTTCAAACTAATTCCAATCGATGTCGATGACTCCCGAACTGTCGCTCGAATGGATCGAGCCACCAGTTGTCGCTCGTCGTCGTGGTGGACCACTGGAGCGGCGACCGCGAGTCGCCGTTCGGACGCGGCGACTGGCTTCGAGGTCGTCAACCTCGGGGCTTTGAGGTGATCGCTCGAATGGAGAACGTGGTAGCGAATCGTCAAGATTCTGGTCAGGCATCCGCGGATCCTTGAGCCGTGGCAAATCTTCGCTACCGCCATCCAGCGACTTGAGCGACTCTTCAAGGTCTCTCGTCAAGTCGGCAGCATCATCGCTGTCGTCGAGGTCCTCGCGACTGTCGTAGGCATCGTCTGCCGGATCCGAGGAAAGGTTGATCATCGAATCCGCGGACGGTTCCGGGTAGTAGTCGCCTTCGCCAGTATCCAGCTGTGAGTTGCCACTCCAACGATCCTTGACCGGGCCGCGGCTGATCACATTTGGACGGCTGTATCCGTAGTTCAGGTAGTGGCTGGCATCTCTACGACGGGCCTGATTGGTTGCGTCGAAGTAAGCTTTGGCCGGCCACGGTCCTTCGCCAAGCACGACTCCGTGGTACTCGAAAATCGAACCTTTGCGGAGGTGCATGTTGAGGATGCTGAGGTTGTAATTGATTAGCGACTGGTAGTAAGCAATCGTCGCGTCGGCCTGGCGACGCTGGGCATCCAGCAGCAGGTCAAGCGGAGCCGTACCGGCGAGGTACGAGGCTTCGACGGCTTTGACTTGTTCTTCGGCGGCGACTCGACGTTGGAAAACGGTGTTCACACTTCGATAGTCCGCGGACAGGTCCTGCATGGCATCGGTCAGGATGTGCATGCCCTCAAGTTCCATGTCGTGCAGTCGGGCACGTTCGCGAGCCAGAGCCAGCTGGGAACTTCGGACTTGTGACATTTCACGGCGAAGGCCAAGCGGCATGTTGAAATCGAACCCGACGCGAAATTCCTGCCTGTCGCCACTGAACAGGTTGTCGACAGCGTTTAACGGAAAGAGCGGCCCGCCCGTGGTTGGGTCGACATTGGCCGGGTCCTGTGCGTTGGAACTCCAGCGGTCGCCCTGCCCTAACCAGCGATAAAGTGCGATCGCATCGAACTGTGGCAGCAACTGGTTTCTGGCTGCGATCAGTTCCATCTCGCGAGCTTTAATATTCCATCCCTGTCGACGGAGCGCGGGGCTCTTCGCGGCGGCTTCTTCCACAACCATGTTCCAGTCGAACGCGACTTTCGCATGAGTCGGTTTGTCAGATGGACGGATGAAGCGAGGGTCCGTCGGTGCCAGTCCCATGAGGTAACGCAATCGTGTTTCGACTTTGAACAAGTCGTTTTGCGCCTGCTCCACGCGATCCTGGAACGTGAAGTACTGCTCTTTTGCCTGGGCTTCTCTTTCGGCTTCACCACCAGGAGATCCCGCTTCGTAGAGTGCCTGCACTTTTTGCCACGACGCCAATGCACTGTCACGCCCTTGCTTGGCGGCGTTTAGCTGATGGTAGAAGAAGTAAAGTTCCCAGTAAGCCCGTTCTACCGAGTTGAGCAGTTCGGCAACGCTACTCTGGAAGTCGATCAAGCTGAGGTCGGTACGAATTCTGGCCAGGACCACCGGGATGCGGTTTACCTGGGCTCCGCGGTTTCGCAACAAAGGACGGCGGAATTCGGCTTCGAAAGCCGTAAGCCAGTCACTTGGTACCTGTCGGGTTTGACGAGTCAGCAGGTTGTTCGAACCGGTGTATGTCGAGACGTTTCGGAAGAACCACTGGGTTCCGTCTGCCGACAACTTGGTGATTTCGTTCTCAAAGTTAACGACGTCCTGTTGGAAGATCGGTGCGTTGATCGTGTTCGTGATTTGCGTGTTCTGGCCGCGATCTGTGTTGTCCCACGTTGCCGTGCTGGAGAAGATCGCATCAAAAGTGGATAGCGCCTGCTCGACACCCGACTGACCGGTTTCCTGAATCGCCACATCGTAAATCGTGGCGACACCGTTGGCACCGGATGAAAGACGCTCGGGTGCGCCGCCGATGACCTGGCCAAATTGGCGGAGTGGGCCGAGTGTCCTGACGACTTTGCTGTTGTGTAGAGCGATCTGAACGGCTTCTTCAAGCGGCAGATCCCAGAACTCCTCGACTTTGGCATTCTCGATCGTGCGTGGTGCGTGCGACTCGCGGACTTCGGCGAGCGGCTCCTGACAGACGTCGGTGTATTCGATCTGTGTCGCGACGTCCAGGAAGTGGGTCAACTCGCCGCCGTCATCGCGTAGATAGTACGGTTGCATCGGCTGGCAGCCAGTGGTGGCCAGTATGCTGCAGAGCAACATCGACACGCAAAGTTTTTTGGCTGGCCGTGACATAGGGCAACATTGTCCGGAGTGGACTGACGCTGCCGCGCTGAAGCGTGGGAGCATCGATCCACCGCTACCTGTCTGGTAGCAAGTTGATTCAACAGCCCCCCGGCTGATGACAATGTCTCGCGATAGCCTAGCGCAGCCTTCGCAATACAATGGTCAACACGTGAGTTATCGACGGGTTAACCGTTAGACTTTTGCTAATCCGTATATTTTTCCATTGGCATCGGCATTTCCATTGGCATTGGCATTGGCATTGGCGATGGTGGCAGTGCTTGCGTTGGGGACCGAATAGCTGCGAGAGTTGGCTGCGGATTTCAGGCGAGCCGGCTGCGTCAGCTGCCGGGTGTTGTGGCTCGATGATCGCCGCGTTGTAGACCAGGTCGACCTGAGTTGCCCGTTCGAAATCGATACCTTGCAGTGGTGCATCGCTGATGGCAAATTTGTAATCAGCGCGCAAGCTTTCAACCGATCGCGCCAAGGTACCGGCAATGAGTATTCGGATCGCCCTGAGCACCCGGCAGCTGACGCAGCCGGCTCGCCTGAAACGGATCGAGCAATTTTGCCTTTCCAGCTAGAGCCGGTACTACGAACGTGTTCTGATTGATGCCCGCAGTCGAAGTAGTCTGCCTGCCTGCGGCATATAAATACCTTCTGTACGAGTCGGACTCAACTACAGGGATTCGTGGCCTCATCCACTACGGGGTACCGCGGTCGCGATGGCAATGCAGTCGTTGAATCAACTGCTGCCATGGGCGTTAAAGTGCACGGAGTAGCAAAACATTGCTGCTCAGGTCGCCGATACGGATTGTAGGGATTGCCGCGCCATGACTTCATGGACGCAGGGCATGTACTTACGCTCCTTCAAGAATCCGCGACTCTTTTATGCGCAGGCTCCGGGAATCATCGCGCGGCAGATCGGCCCGGAAAGGGCTGGTGCTCTATATGTGCGTCGCGATTCTCGCAAGTTGCTTTCCCGGATGTCGGACTCGCAGCGACTATCGACGCTGGGCAGATCTCGAAGTCGCCAATATCGTCCAGCAGCGCGAGTGTAACCCGCTGTGGGATGTTCCTGAACGGCCAGTGACGCCTGATCCGCAATCGAGGATGGCCGACTTTAATGCGCCGGACTGCGGAGCGCTGCCCCCGGATGACCCGGCGGCTCATTCCTTCATGCACTGTGCCGACTGCCGGGCCGGGTGGCCGCACTGGCATGATCGTGGCGACTTGCCGTCGATTGAGTTTCCCGACTGGAAGAATTACCTGTCGATGGATGAAGAAGGCGTCGTTGTGCTGACGCGAGAGAACGTGATGGATCTCGCGCTCAGGCACAGTCGCGATTACCAGGACCAAATCGAACAGCTCTACTTTTCTGCGCTGGCGTTGACACTCAATCGTTTTGATTTTTCCCATCAGTGGTTTGGCCGATCGAGTATCGATTCGAACATCACGGGGAATGGGGCACCGTTTGGCAGTGAGTCGCTGGCAATTGCAAATGGCTTTGGGTTTTCGAAAAACTTGACGACTGGTGGGCAACTGCTCGCCAATCTTGCGAACAGTTTTGTCTGGGAATTTGCCGGCGACGATATCAGTATGGCTTCTACCGGCGTGCTCTTCTCACTCGCGCAGCCGCTCTTACGCGGTGCGTTTCGTGAAGTCCGCATGGAACCATTGACGCAGGCAGAACGGGACGTGTTGTATTCACTTCGCGACTTTGCGAGATTCCGCCGCGCATTTTATGTGGATGTGATTGGCGGCAACGGATTCCTTGGCTTGCTGGAAGTCAGCCAGGCAATCAAAAACCAGCGAGCCAATCTGGAGTCGCTGGAAAAAAACCTCGAAGAGCATGAGCAGCTGCTAATCGGTGGGCTCGTTTCACCGATTCAGGTGGATCAGATCTTCCAGCAGTATCAGCAGGGGCGCCTGAATCTTCTGTCAGCGGAGCAGGCGCTCGAAGCCACGCTTGACCAGTTTAAGCAGCAGCTAGGATTGCCGCCTCAGCTGGATGTGCGGCTGGACGAAGACGCGCTGTCGCCGTTCGAGCTGAGCTCGGATGAGCTGGACGAACTGACCGACGAAAACGAAACCTTGCGACTGGAACTGTTGCAGTTTGACGAGCAACCTCCGAACGAATTCATTGAGAAGGGCCTGAATACCGTCGAGTCGCAGATCGAACGACTGAAAAAGATTCACGGCGAGATCGAATCCGACTGGAAGACGTGGAGTGACCGACAGGCAGATCGCAAAGAGCCAGCGGACGAAAACGAAAAAGAAACGTTCGAACGCGAAAAGAAGCTGAGCAAGCGGCTCAAGGAGATTCTGGACGGCGTCATGGACGATCTCGAGGAGGACGGGCCTCGCATTGAAAAGGCGATTGAGCGGCTCGATTCCGGATATACGCGGGATGACGACGAAGATGACTTCATGAGTGACGACGCTGATGCAAAAGATGTAGAAGACGCAGGAGAAGATTCAGACGAGGATGATCTGCTGGATGATGAACCTGGTGACGACACGGATGGTGAAGCTGCATCGCGACGAGGTCGCGAGGTCCGCGTTTCAAAGTTGTCTCGAGCCGAACTGATTCGCAGGATTGAGCGCCGAGTCGCCGAGCGGCGAAATTCTAAAATCCGGCCAGTTGATTTCGAAGGGGAAATTCTGCTCATTCAGGATAGTGTTCTGAACGCGGATGAAGTCGACAGTGCTGCGGCGGGAGTCGCCACCGATCGAAACGAGGCGGTATTTCAGCTGGAAGGCGTTACCGAAAAGGGCGCGACCGACGCAACGAACGCCGCCGACGCGGCTGCCCAGAAAGCGGCTGCTGAAGAAGCCGCCGCCGAAGAAGCTGCCAGAAAACAGCTCAAGAAAGACCTTGAGGAACTCGACCGCGAGCTGGAGGCACTCGAGGCAGAATCGAAGGAACCAGCCGGCGATCCTGGCGATCCTGATGGTGACTCGACGGAATCGGAACTCGACGCGGATGACGACCTCGGCGACTTGGACGACGTGGATAACCTTGACGACAATTCCAACGCGACTTCCGACAACGAAAAAGACGACAGCTACGACAACTTGCTTGGCGACACGGGCAAGGATGAAGACGACGCCGACGAAAAAGAACGCAAAGCGATCATCGCGAAAGAAACGCCCTGGGAAGCGCTTCAGGAACTGGTCGGTAGCGAATTCCGCAAGCATGTAACCGAACTCTTCGTCGTGCAAAACCAGATCCGCGTCTTTCTTATTCAGGTGAACGACCTTGAAATGGACTCGGACGAGGCGGTGGCACGAGCCATCCTTAATCGACTGGACCTGATGAACCAGCGAGCCATCGTGGTGGACACGCATCGTCAAGTCGAAGTGGCCGCCGATCAGCTCGAAGCCGACCTTGGCCTGCGGCTGGAGGCAGAGTTGGGGACCGACCCTGGCCGCGCGAACCCGGCACGTTTCGATGCGTCAGCGAATCGCTATCGAGCCGGTTTTGAGTTCGACAGTCCGCTCACGCGACTGCAGGAAAGAAATCAGTATCGTGTCGCACAGATCAATCACCAGCGTGCCCGTCGTGATTTTATGGAACTGAAGGACAATATTGCGGCACAGGTTCGAGCCGACATTCGGGCCCTGAGACTGAATCGTTTTCGCTTTGAAATTTCCCGCCAGAGCCTGATTGTTGCTGCCAGGCAGGTGGATCAGGCTCAGCTGAACCTGCGTGGAGCCGGTTCGGCGAACTCGAACCTGACGCGAGATTTGCTGACTGCTTTGCAGTCCCTTCTTGATTCGAAGAACAATTTGATCCAAAGTTGGGTAAACTATGAGACGTCGCGAATGAACCTCTTCCGCGATCTCGAGCAGATGAACATCTCTTCTGACGGAATCTGGCAAAATGAGTACAACGACTCCTCCGCCCAAGCCTTCGCGTCCGAACAGCAGTTCGACGACGGATTCATCGAAGGCCAATTTGACGACCAATTCGAAGGCCAACAGTTTGACGACCAGTTCGACGGGGACGGATTCCAGCCAGTCGAACAAGATCCATCCGCCACACTCGAGCCCGGCTCCGGCGCCAGCAATAGAACCGGCGAGCCCCGGCGACTTGAACCCTGACGGCCAAACGACCTCTCCCGGCCAGTCGCATGATTCCTCGTTGTCGCCCGCGAGACAGGGTTTGGACCAGAGTGCAGGGCAGGGCGACAATCTCGGCGCAGGAAAACGGCTTCCTCAAAAACCGGGAATGGTTGGGCGGATGGTCCGGCTGATCAGTCGGCTTGTGATCGCGGCCATCATCATTGGCGGTGTTGTCTACGGTGGCAAAAAGATCTGGGATCAGGTTCGACCCACTGCAGATGTCGAAGTGACCACGTTGACGTATACCGTCAGGCCTCGTGACCTCAAAGTGACCGTCACTGAAAGTGGTAGTCTCGAAAGCCAAAAAACGGTGGAGGGGACCTGCGAGCTCAATTCCTACGAGAACAAAATCATCTCGATCGTTGATGAGGGAACGTTGGTCAAGAAGGGCGAAGTCGTCGTGACTTTTGACAGTTCCAAGATCGACGAGCAAATTGCCGAGCAGGAGATCGAAGTTAATTCCGCGTTGGCCAATGTCGAGTCGAACGAGCAGGAAATCGAAGTCACCAGGAACGAAAATGAGAGTTCGATTGCGACTGCCGAGATGGAACTCGATCTCGCCAAGCTGGATTTGCGGAAGTACAAGCAGGGCGACTATCTGGTCAAAAAGAACGAGTTGCGAGGGAAGATCGCGCTTGCGGAATCCGAGCTGCAAAAATCCAAAGATGCCTACATACACCTGAAAGAGCTGGTAAAGTCCGGCTATCGTGAGCCCGAACAGCTTCAGGGTGCCAAGCAGGAAGTCGAAAGTTCAAAGTTCAACTTGCAGCGTGATCGCGAATCACTTCGCGTGCTGGAGAAGTTCGAACACGAGCGATCGCTCACCGAATTTACGGCCAAGGCCAAAGAAGCGGTGCGAAAGTTGGCTCGAGCCAAAGCCAGTGCCGCGGCCAAGCTTACCAAAGCCAAAGGCACGTTCCAAAACTCCAAATCGCGACTGGCGATGGAAAGGAAGCAGCTGAAGGAGTTTATGGAAGAGAAGGAGAAGTGCGAAATCAAGGCTCCGCAAGATGGCATTCTGGCTTATGCCGAATCCAAGCGTTGGCGTGGCGGTCAACCTGTCGGGCCGGGTGCCACGGTCTACCAGCGGCAGACCATTTTCAAGTTGCCGGATATGACTCGCCTGAAGGTGAAGGTGAACATTCACGAATCGGTCGTCAAGAAAGTCAGGCAGGACCAAAAGGCCAAGATTCGAGTCGAGGCGTTTCCAAATCTTCTGCTTGATGGAACCGTGACCAAGGTCGCGATGCTCGCCGATTCGTCCCGGTCGTGGATGAACAATGGTGTCAAGGAATATACGTCGTACGTGCATATCGATTCGCTTCCCGACGATCAGCAGTTGAAACCCGGGATGTCGGCCGAAGTCGAAATTATGGTCGGCGAGTTCAATGATGTTCTTGCCGTGCCCGTGCAGGCGATCACCGAACAGCGGGGCCGCCACTATGCGTTCGTCAAAAAGGGTGATGAGTACGAATCGCGGAAGGTGAAGGTTGGTCACAACAACGACAAGTTCATCGAAGTCGTTTCCGGTTTGAGCGAAGGCGAAGAGATCACGCTCGACGCGCGGGAGCGAGCCCTCGAGGAAATACAAAAGAACCAGGATGCGTTCGAGCCCGGCGGACTGACCGAGGACGCCGAGTCGGACGATGCCAAGTCGCCGAAGAAGGAATCTGCCGAACAGCCCGAGCAGCCGGAAGAGTCACAAGAGGTGCCCGGGGCAACGGCGGCTCCAGCCGAAGTCGTTGGCTCGGCCGCTTCGGGTGGCGCGCTGCTAATCGCGGAGTAGTTTTCATAGCAGTTGTCTGCCCTGAAAGGGCCCAACAAGTCAGCCTGGGGCAAACGCGGCGAGCCTATGCGAGTCGCGAGTCGCCCCAGGTTACTGAATCCCGAAGGTTGGGCGATCGAGCATTGCGTTCGAAACTTGTGAGATGATCCGAGATCGCAAGCAAT
>CALHZT010000240.1 GCA_938040995.1 uncultured Pirellulaceae bacterium
GGTCACCGTTCGCTATCTGTCATACGGCGGGAAAACGTATGTTTACGCAGTTAACGACTCGCCATGGCCTGTCGACGTTCAAGTCGATGTGAAAACCGTCGCCAACTGTCAGTTCGTGCCGGTTCGCAATATCAACGAAGATGCGGATCAGTCGCAGGTCACGCAGGCTCCACGTACGGAAGGGGCTGGACTGCAGTTCGAATTGAAGCCTTACGAGTTGATCGCCGGTACGTTGACGGATTCGCAAGCCGTACCGACTCGAGTCGTCACCAGTATTCCGTCGAATGTCGCCAACGAGTTGCAGCAGATGCTGGTGAACGTTGGAACGCGATTGTCGTCCATTAAACAACCGATTGGATACAACGCGCTCGCGAATCCGGGTTTTGACGATGGTAGTCCAGGGATGCCGCGTGCAGCAAACGCGACGGAATCGTCTCAGCTACCGGGATGGGAGTGGGCCCAGGATGCCAACGTTTCCGTCGTGCGTGATGACAATATTCGCTACGCCGGCACGGCTTCGCTGCAGATCGAAAGCGCTGGCCCGGTTACCTGGGTGCGAAGCGCATCCATTCCCGTTCCCAAGACCGGAAGATTGTCGCTTCAAGCCATGGTGCGTACAGGCGAATCAACAACGAATCAGCCGCTGAGGCTGGCTCTGGAGGGCGTGCTCAATGGGAAACCATACTATCGCTTCGCCGAATTGAAACTCTCCGACCGCGAAGGCGCCGCCGCGGAGACAGAAGAGTGGTCGCCGTTTCTGCTCCATATTGGCGACTTGCCCGGCGGTCTTTCCGAGCTGCGAGTCCGTTTTGATCTGATGGGCAAAGGACGCGTTTGGGTAGATGATATTCGGCTGTTCGATCTCGCACTGACGGCAGTTGAACAGGTGCAACTCGCCAAGATCATTGGACTGGCAAATTATCAGTTGCGTGAAGGACGAGTCGCCGATTGTGAACGGACGCTTCGCGGATACTGGCCGCAGTATCTTTATTCACTTGTCCCGGCGCCAGTGACCACCGCCGGCCCTCGGGCGAGTGAACCACGCATCGCAACGGCGCCGGAATCTAAACCCGCCACGCCTGCCAGCGATTCTTCAACGGGAGGCATGTTGAATCGAGTCAAAGGGCTCTTGCGGTTTTAGTGACGTCGAACGCTTTATCGCGCTTTGTAGTGGACGAGGCTACGAGTCCTTGCCCGGCTCCACGGCTCCCCAAGCCAACTCGTTCAACCGCATGAACAACTCCGACCCGGCACCACGACAAAACCGGACGCTAACGCGTGGCGGCTGATGGGAACACGACGATTTTTAACGCATATCAGCCGCCACGCGTTAGCGTCCGGTTCAGTATGTGAGTGATGGGTTAACGTCGTGCCGCTCACGGATGCCATGCAGTTTTCAATTTGATCCACAGAGCCAGGTGCAGGTCGCAATCCGCTCAACCTGGTGGCCAGGACAAACTTCGGCCGCCAAGTATATGGAAATGCAAATGGTCCACCGTTTGTCCGCCGTCCTTGCCGCAATTGACCACGACGCGATAGCCATCGCCCAATCTCAGCTCGCTGGCGATCTTTCCAATGACAACCCACATGTGACCAAGCAGCGCCGCATCGGCCTGACTGATAGCATCGACGGACGCAATTTCTTTTTTGGGGATCACTAGCACATGCGTCGGTGCTTGCGGTGACACATCGTGAAATGCGAGGCAATGTTCATCGTCATGCTCCACGTTGGCGGGAATTTCGCCATCAATGATCCGTTTGAAAATTGTCTTTTCGCTCATAAGTCGTCGATCCTCGTGATGGCACTGCTTGATGTGGACTTCGATTCGGGAAATCCATTCAACTTGATACTCACGGCAATATATCGCCAAAGCCGATTAGAAATCAGCCGTGCTTTTTTGGCTCGCAACCCGCGTGTTGCCGAGTCGACAGAAAATACCGTCCTGCAGTTCACCGGAGCCCCCGGATGCTTTCGACGACCATTCTTTCAAAATCTTCGATACTATTTGCCATCGTCGTCCTGTGGATGGCGTCCGGTTTCATCGAACAGGCCGACGCACAGCAGACGCAGACAACCGCATCGGCGACTAACGCGAGTGGGGCCGAATATCGCTACGTAGAAGCGAACGGCATTCGGTACATGGAAACGCGATCGAAGGTCAGGCAACCCGTTCGCGACTTTCGCTATGTGGACATGCCGCAGACCTACTACTTGCAACGGTACCGAACCGACTATGTAAATCAAACGTCCGTACAACACGTTCCCCAGACAAAATACGAATGCGTACCGCGCCTTTATGACTGGTGGCGAGTCTTCGGCGTTTTCGGCCAGCCGTATGTCCAGTATGGAATGGAGCCGGAGACAACATGGCAATCGGTTCCGCGAACGGCCACCGTCCCATTAACACGCCGTGAATTGGCTCAGCAAACGCGAACGGTCAAAGTCGCCGTGCCATTCGTTCGCATGGTGGAGAAGGAGCAGATCTCTCGCGTGGCGGTTGGTCCGGCAACGAATCGTTCCGCGTCGAGCCCGCAAAATACGCCCGCGCTTGCGGCCGGAACTCCCCGGTATCCGGGTGCTCCGCAAACCCGCCTGGCGACTCAGCCAACCTACATCCCAGCCAACGGTGTCGGCGCCGGTTCCAATGCAGCGGCAAGTCGCCAGTCGATTGATCCCGGCAACTACAATCCGTTTGGCGGTTGGAGTGTCGCTAGTCGCCAGCAGAGCTTTGGTCCTGATGCGAATCGCAACGGCCTGACGCAAATCGCCGGGAACGACAATCAGCCCAGCCAGGATGCGATGATGGTCGGGCAGGGCCTGTCAGAGAGATTTGGCGGCATCGCACGGCTTGATGGTGACTTCCCTCGCTACGGCACTGGACCGCAGCACAGCGAATCGGGAACGACGTTTCAGGCGACTCGCCCTCAGTAGAATTTTCCGTCGCGCTAATCAATACGATCGTAGCGCGCAGACGAACCAACGAGCGAGTAGGTCATTCTTACCGCGACTCAATAAGGATCGTTCGATCAATGAGTGTCGAATCTTCGTTCATGACGACTCAATTGACGGCCTAAGGCGCCTATGGCCGTCTTCCCCGCGAACGCGGGGACCCACTCGAAGCGTGTTAACGCTCAACGTCTATCCCTGCATCAAAAAGCCGATCCGATTCAATGGATTCCCGCCTGCGCGGGAAAGACGGAGGAAGATCAGGCAGTGATTTCTCGAACGATTCTAAGCCGCAGTCACGTTCCGTTTCTCTTGGCGGTGTCCCGGCGTTGCCCTCGGTGGGGTTACACCGTTTGTGCTTCAATCATCGGCGAATCAGCAATCGCATCGACGGGAGCGGTCGCCGATTCAGTTGACGTTTCAGTTGACGATTCGGTTGCATCAGCCGCAGCTTCTTCGGCCACTTTCGCTTTCGACTTGCGACGACGCCGTTTCTTGTGCGGACCTTCAGCGCTCCATTCTTTCGTAAGCGCCTCAAAAACGTCCGGCGACTCGTATCGAACAACACCGGTTTCGCCAGTCATCGGGCCGATAAGTCCCCGGAAAACCGGAAGCCCACGGAGAGAGAGATCCGTACTGCAATCATCGATGCCGACTTGAGTGTGCAGGTCGAGAATATCTTCCGCCGCGTCGTAGTCTCTGGTGCGGAGTTCGCCATTGGTTCCGCGAGAGATGATGCGGAAAGTCTTTTTCTTGGCCATGGTGTGGAGTCCTTTGAGCGCCTGACAGCGGCATCCGTGCTCAGAAAAACGGACGACTCCACGTCCGAGTACCGGTGGGTACGAAGGTAAGTATCGACGCGAATCCGGCGGTACACCAACGATGAAAGCACTCCCGGAACAAGTCGCAGAACCCGAACCTTATCGGTCCACAGAACGTCCTGTGAGGAGCAATGTACCGCTTTTGCGGCTGGTTACCGGGATCGTTTGAGAACCATCTTGCTACCTGGACGGCTGATATCGGCTGGGAAAAGCTTCGCAACTCGCGGCATTGCACCAATTCCCCGAGCTGTTGGAACGTCGGCAACCGCTCGCACCTCTTGCCAACTAATATCTGGTGAAGAGGCTGGCGCGAACTTCCGATCGTGGCTTGCTCCCGGAGGCTCGTTTCGTCAAGATATTGGTCCCGGAGGATAAGCGAATGGCTAGCAACCTGATTCGAAATCAGGCGCCCGTTTACGGGTTGCGGGTTCGAGTCCCGTGTCCTCCGCTTCTTTTGATTACGCCGTCGTGAAACGCTTTGTATGAAGTGTTTTGCGACGGCGTTTTCTGATTGGCACAGCTGTTGTGCCAATCATTGTGCCAATCAGGCTGATCTTCTCACCGTGTGTCTTGCTGGTTCTTTCAACATAATACTTGGGTAACACTGATGGAACGCCCATCAGTCGCTTCCCAAGAAATTGACTTTGCTCATGTGTGCGTTGGCGACCTCATCCTTGAGGCTGTAATAGTGACGCACCATGTTACTATCCGAATGTCCCAACCAGTTCATCACCATCATTTCGGGTACGCCGGAGTTCGCACATTGCGAACAGAAGTAGTGCCGAAAGCTGTGTGCGACCCCATCTGCGAATCCCTTTTCGTCAGGTTTGGATGGAAACTGGCTCGATAGTGGGCCGATCACATGCTTGCGAAATGGCTTGAGAAACCGATCGGACCTCAACTTGGCTACTCGTTTACCTGGAAACACATACTGCGTTTTGCTGTCTCGTCGTCGCAGTACTTCCCCAAGTTGATCTTTGATCGGAAGCATCCTTGACTTGCGATTTTTCGTTTGCCGACGTTGCCGGCCTTTCTTTGGGGCGTGACCACTCTCGTCCTGAATCACGATTCGGTCGTTTGCAAAATCAATGTGTTGCCACTGAATCGATGCGCAACGAGAAAAGGGGTCAACGAGAAAAGGGGGCAACGAGAAAAGGGGGCAACGAGAAAAGGGGGCAACGAGAAAAGGGTTTCGGAGCTTCTCATGCCTCGTCCTCTTCGAGCCGACTATGCAGGCGCGATCTACCATGCGCTTAATCGCGGTAACGCTCGCAACAAGATCTTCTTCAAGCAGGAGGACTACGAGGCCTTCGAAAGAGTCATTCGTGAGGGGCTGGAGAAATACCCGGTTGATCTTATCGCCTACCAGTGGATGAGTAACCACTGGCACATGGTATTGTCGCCGCAAGAGGATAAGGCAATGTCGTCGTTTCTTGGCTGGATCACGATGACCCACTCGCAGCGTT
>CALHZT010000241.1 GCA_938040995.1 uncultured Pirellulaceae bacterium
GATTGCTGGCCGCAAGTTGCTCAAGCCGCTTTTCGATAAACTGCCGCTCGTGAGGAGTGGTCGTATTTGACAGGGTTGTTGCGGTCGGCGGGAGGGCGAGGCTCCGTCCGAGCCGCACTGAGTCGTTGAGTGGGCCACCATTTCTTGCCGCGCTCGCACCTCGGGGACTCGTCGCCTCGTCCACTACCAAAATTCGCCAGTTGTTTGTGGTCGGCGGGAGGGCGAGGCTGCTAACCATTCAACCAATAGAAAACGCCGCCAACTCTCGCTGGCGGCGTTCCTTTTTGGTCGGGTCGAAATTGACCGTATGAAACTACTGTTGGTCCGAGCCGCGAGGTTCACGTTTCCATTCGAGCTTTGCGTCGTCCATGATCCCACGATAGAGATTGAAGAGACCGCGACGATTTTCGGCTCGAGCCACATAGCTGATGCCCGGGATCATCTGTGCGTTCTCAAAGAACCCGGCTTGTCGGACATCAAGGTCCGGACCCGACTCGATCATGCGGATCACATAGGCATTGTTATCGCCCTGATCTCTGGCAACGCCAACTTCACCTTTGCCAAGCGAGAACAAGGCGCGATAGAAATCGTCGCCGGCTTCTACGCCTTCCACCGTTGTCGGTTGAGGCATCGTTGATGTGTCGAGCGGGACGTTACCGCCGGTAAGCCAGGTGATCTGGTTCGTTTCGAAGAATGTACGATTCTCACCAGGAATCGACTCGGACAGCGGCTTGTCGGACTCTCTCGCCGTTTTGGCTGCTTCTTCAGCTGCCGCCAACGCAAGTTCTTTGGCTTGCTCTTTTTTCCAGGCGTCGACGACTGTAGTTCGAATGTCTTCGAGTTTTGGTTCAGCGGCAGCCTCGTACTCCGTTCGCCAGTAAAGAAACTTTGTCTGAGCTGCTTCGCTGCCTGGAAAAATGCCGGCTTGATTCAGACTGAGGCTCTTGCTGAATGCGACTTCCGGGAACATGACCTGCTGCAGGCCGCTGCCATCGAACAGCACATCGAAGGATTGTCCGAGTTCGGTTTCCGCCAGCGAGAGTTCGTCACTCATTGGCACTTCTTCGACAACCAGTGGAGTCGGAGTTTCGATTTCGGAGAAGTCAGGAGGCGATGGAAGTTTGGCTTCCATCTTTTTCGCAGTTTGAAGTTCGTAGAGTTTCGTGCTGCGGAAGTAACGCTCGCATTTCGCGCGGGCTGCACCGATCGCCTTGTCCATCTTTTGCTGCGCAAGCGGTCGGGCAATCAACCTCTTGATTTCGTCAGTGACCTTCTCGATCGGCTTGTACTTTTTGACTTCTTCGTCGTCATCCGTATCCGCGTCAGCCGTTTTCTCACCTGCTTCGGTCTCACCAGTTTTGGCCTCACCTGTTTCGTTGTCACCAGTTTTGGTTTGGTCTGCGTCGGCTTCTGCCGACTCAGTCATATCAACAGGAGGTGTGGATTTCGCGGCAGTGGCTTCCGTCCCAGCTGCAGGCTCGGTGACTTGAGTGGTCGCAGCTGGCTCCGATACTTCGGAAGCAACAGGTGCCGCTTCGGCCGCTTCGGCCGTTTCGGTTTGCAGAGAATCGACGATTTCGGAAGCGACTTCGGCCGGAGCCGTGCCTTCCGTCGTACCCTCGGTCTGTGGTTTCGGAGTCGGTGTCGATTGGGGGCTGGGTACTACCGACTCAACAGCTTCTGCTGCTGATTCGCTAACCTCAGGCGCAGCTTCGACGGCGCCTTCTGAAGCTGTTCCTTCGACTGCTTCGCCCTCGATCACAGCGCCTTCGACGGTCGTGCCGTCTCCAGCTGTAGTGCTTTGGTCTGCTTCGCCTGGGGCTTCAGTAGACGTCGCATCGCCGGCGGGGGCTTCAGGTGCAGGAGCTTCGGGTGCAGGAGCGTCAGGTGCAGGAGCGTCAGGTGCTGCGGCGGAATCTTCCATCGACTTCGAATCGGGAACATCGGGAACCGTCAGATCATCTTCGAGGAAGCTCTGCTCCCGGAATTCTTCTTTGTTCTCTTCGTAGTACTTCGCGACTTGTTCATCAGTCACCAATGCCAACTCGGCTTCGAAAAACTGCTCATAGTCAAACTTCACATAGCTGAATGCGGCTCGTTCCCGCGTACGAAATCCAGGTTCAGGACTGCCGGGATACTGGTACTGATGCTTGTATTTGTCGAAGAACGCGACAAGAGCTGCATTCGCTGGTTCTTCAACGTCGTCGATATAATCTTTGACTGGAATCGGCATTAGCTCTGCTTTTACCGTTCGCTCCAGTCGATTGTAGTAATCCCAAAAACGCAGCGGCGAAACGGGGAACGCGCCGCTTTGCATCATGCCTCGATACCGCATCGCGAGGAGCTCGCGTCGTAGCAGCGCGATAAGCTGCGCGTCATTCGACTGATTGCCCGTAACGCTCTTCCAGATTTGCTTGAATTCACCCTTGGTGACCTGGCCATCTGTCAGCTGAGTCAGGTAATCGACGACTCCCTGATCAGAAATCTGAAGGCCCATGTCTTCGGCCTTCTTCGAGAGGATGGACAGTTCCATGAGGGAACCATCACCGATATATGGTGGGATCGTTTGGCCACGTTGTTGACCGCCTCGGGACCGGGCCGTTCCAATCGAAGCCTGCATGAATCCGATGAGGGCGCGTCGCCCTTGCTGCAAATTTTGAAAGTCCGACTCGCGATATTCGCCACCTTCCCAGGTGGTAACAACCGGATTGCCCGCGTTGTTCGAACCGCCGGGACTACCGGGGCCGTCGGCGGTTCCCGCCAACTGTCCAAGGAGGTCAACGCTGGAGACGCCAAGTGAGAACGTAAACGCAACCATTAGCGCGACGCCGAATACGCCGAGCATAATTTTTTCGTATTTACGGAACCAACGGAGTGGACCGGCCATTCTTCATTCCTTCGACTATTTTTGGGTAGTTTGTCGCGGCTTTGATCGTCGTCACTTTCACCCCCCCGACTTGACAGGTCGAGCCGAGTCATATTAATAACTCGCGAGGCGGGGTTGCGACGTTGTGCAACTTCAAGCCCCGAATTTTATGCCGAATGGCCGTAAATTCAATCCCAGTAAGTGCTTGGCATGCTGGCGTGGCAGCATTACAGCATTCGATCGAGAACAGATTGGGGTTGCGGGCATTTGAGTTGACAGGAAAGGCAAGGATTCAAGCGGATAGGCGTGGTGATGGTCCCACTGGCGACTGGAATAGAAGGTCGCGCAAGGGATTAGTAGGGGTTGCCGCCACGATCAGACGCCTGAATCGCTGCCCATTTGAGAATAACCGTCAAAGGCGGAGACCGATATTGCCGGTACTACCGGCCCCCACTCCAGTTGTGATGAGTGACCAATTGGATAGCTGATAGAAAGACCGATGCCGATTGCTCCTTCGCAGACGGCGTATTTATATAGTGACACGTTGAATTCACGTCATTCAGCCCGGCGAGTTCGAACAGGCAAGCGATCCGAATCATGGCAAAGTCCAAAAGCAAAACGCTAATCATTGCCGAAAAGCCGAGCGTCGCTGCGGATCTGGCCAAGGTCCTGTCTAAAGTCCCTGAATTGGGCAAGTTCGCAAAGAAGAAGGACTATTTCGAGAGCGATCACGCGTACATTTCGTCTGCGGTTGGCCATCTGGTCGAGTTGAAGATGCCGCTGACTCCCGAAGGCAAAAAGTTGCCATGGTCGATGAAGCACTTGCCGGCCATTCCGAAACGGTTCGAGCTGCAACCCATCGAGCGGAGCGAGTCGCGTTACAAGCTCTTGTTACGCCTGCTGAAGAAAAAAGAAGTCGACACTGTTGTCAATGCTTGCGATGCAGGGCGAGAGGGAGAGCTGATCTTCCGCTACCTGATCGAGATGGCCGACATCAAACGCGAGCTGTCGATCAAGCGGATGTGGTTCCAGTCGATGACCGACGACGCAATCCGCGCATCATGGGACGAACTCCGAAGTGATGCAGAGATGCAACCACTCGCGGACGCGGCGAAGTGCCGATCGGAAAGCGACTGGCTCGTCGGTCTGAACGGGACTCGTGCCCTTACCGCGTTCAATTCACGTCATGGTGGATTTAACGTAACGAGCGCTGGTCGAGTCCAGACTCCAACGCTGGTCATTCTGGCTGAACGCGAGCGGATCATTCGCAATTTCGTCCCTCGAACGTATTTTGAGATTCACGGCGAGTTCGAAGTCTCCAAAGGCGGCTACGAAGGCCGATGGTTCCGCGAAGATTTCACGAAAGACGAGAACGACAATCAGAAAAAGGCGGAGCGAGTCTGGTCCGCCGAAGAAGCCGCTGCGATCAAGGCGGCTTGTGAGGGAAAGACTGGCAAGGTTGATGAAACGAAGAAGCCGTCAAAGAGTGCGCCGCCCCAGCTTTTCGATCTGACCTCGCTCCAACGCGAAGCCTCCAGTAAACACGGCTTTAGCGCGAAACGCACCCTCCAGCTGGCTCAGCAGCTTTACGACCGGTACAAGTTGTTGACTTATCCGCGTACCGATTCGAAGTGCCTGCCGGAAGACTATATTTCGACGGTCAAGAAGACTGTCAAAGGGTTCGCAAAAGCCGACGCGACCGACACGTTCATTTCTGATTTTGCGAAGTGCTCAAAGTGGATCATCGACAATGATCGCATCACGCCGTCAAAGCGGGTTTTCAATTCCGCCAAAGTCAGCGATCACTTTGCGATTATTCCGACGGGTAAGTTGCCAACGATGAAGCTCGACGATTCCGTCCAGAAGCTTTATCAACTGGTGCTTCGTCGTTTCCTTGCGATTTTCTATCCCTCGGCGGAGTATGAAAACACGCGTCGCATCACGCGAATTGACGAGCATGCCTTCCTGACGACCGGTAAAGTGCTGGTCGTTCCTGGCTACCTCGAAGTCTACGGTCGCAAGGCGGGTGTCGCGGGTGACAAGGACGAGTTGGTGGCGGCGGACGATGGTGAGCCAGCAAAGGCGACCGCGATCGAAACGAAAGAGCTGCAAACCAAACCGCCAGCGAGATACAACGACAGCACCCTCCTGTCAGCGATGGAAACGGCGGGCAAACGAGTCGACGATGAAGCACTTCGCGACGCGATGAGCGAACGCGGGCTCGGTACTCCGGCGACTCGGGCAAATATCATCGAAGGGCTCATCAGTTCGAAGTATTGTTTCCGCGACGAGGTTCGAAAGAGCGACATCGTGGTTTCGAATAAAGGCCTCGCTCTTGTCGACTTGCTCGAAGAGATCGGACTCACCACCATCGGCTCGCCTGAAATGACCGGCGAGTGGGAGCACAAGCTCAAGATGATGGAGAACGGCGAGCTTGACCGTAAGACGTTTATGAACGAGATCGTCGGCCTCACGAAGCAAATCGTGGAACAGACGCGCGGGTACAAGGAAAAGCTCGAGTCGCGAAAATTTGATGACCTCAAAGTGACTTGCCCCGAGTGTGGCGACGAGAAGTTGCGCCAGACCGACGGCGTGTTCGAGTGCTTCAAGATCGACGAAGTCGACAAGGAAAAGAAGTGCTCTTTCCGGCTGAAAAAGCATATCGCCAGTCATGAGTTGTCCGAAGAACAAGCCCGTACGTTGATCGAAACGAAAAAGGTCGGGCCGATCGACACTTTCAAAAGTCGTTTCGGCCAGCCGTTCGCCGCGGAGCTGACGCTGGGGAAAGAGAAGCGAACCTGGAAAGTACAGTTCAAGTTCGAAGGCGACGAAGAGCGCGACAAGGAGATTCAGAATCTCAAAGACGACCAGATGATCTGCGAAGCGCCCATCATTGATGACTCGGACGATCTCGTCAAAGTCTACGAGACTGACCGGGCCTATCTGGCTCCGGAGATGGCGAAAAAGGCGAATGAGCGCGGCGTCCGTATCGCCAAGACCATTCTGCAGAAAGAGATTCCGCAGGATCAGGCAGTGAAGCTCTTTGTCGAAGGCAAAACGGATTTGATGCCTGGCTTCATTTCGAAGAAAGGTCGCAAGTTCTCAGCGCATTTGCTGCTTGATCGCAAGACCGGAAAGCTAAACTGGGAATTCGCGCCGCGAAAGAAAAAGAAGAAAAAAGCCGCCGGCAAGAATGGCGAAGTCGAAAAGGGTGCTGATGCAGCGTCAGATGGCGCGGACGACGCTCCCGTAAAGAAAGCGGCCAGGAAAAAGCCCGCCGCGAAGAAAAAGTCGACGAAGAAGCGCAAGGCTACCAAGAAAAAGACCTCGAAGAAGGCGCCGAAGAAAAAGAAAAAAGACGACACCGATGGCGATTCTGACTCCGAGTCATAAGCGCCGAGCCCTGTCGGGCGCGGCTGACGACGGAGTCCAATGAAAAGACGGCTCCGCACTATGGCTCAGACAGACTTCGATGTCATCGTGATCGGTTCCGGCGCTGGCGGCATGACGACTGCCCTTCCTCTCGCCCAGTCCGGTAAAAAAGTTCTCGTGCTCGAGCAGCACTACGTGCCTGGCGGATGGACGCACTCATTCACGCTCGACGGGTATCGCTTCAGCCCGGGCGTCCACTACATCGGCGGCATTGGCCCGGAAGGCCAGATGCGTCGGATCTACGAGGGGCTGGGCGTTTCTGCCGATCTCGCATTCTGTGAGTTGAATCCGGAGGGATTTGACCATGTCTATCTTGGCGAGGAGCGTTTCGATATTCCCAAAGGCAAGGATGCGTTCGCAGCACGGTTGAAGTCACGGTTTCCGAACGAGTCGCGTGGGATTGATCGATACCTGAATACGGTTCAGGCGTTGATGGATGAATTGCCGCATACCAAGGTTCGAGGCGTCCTCGATGCGATCCGATTGCCGTTTCGCGCACCGAACCTGTTACGCTGGGCGACGCAGAGCGCGGGCAAGTTAATCAATCACTGTGTGAAGGACCCCGATCTGCGAGCCATTCTGGCGGCTCAGTCGGGAGATCATGGCATGCCGCCATCGCTGGTGTCGGCTCCGCTGCATGCGGGCGTAACGCGGCACTACTTTGACGGCGGCTTTTACCCGAAGGGCGGCGCCGCCGCGATTCCTCGTGCGTTCTCACGGGCGATCAAGAAAGCCGGTGGAGAAGTGCGACTGTCGACGAAGGTTGCGAAGATCCTTTTGAGCAATCATCAGGTCACCGGTGTGCAACTGGCGGATGGGACGGAGATTACGGCGCCTGTCGTCGTAAGCAATGCCGATCCGGAGGTGACGTTTGGCAAATTGGTTGGCAAAGAGCATGTCAGTCGGAAGTTTCGCAAGAAGCTCGATGGCGTAGAGTATTCGACTTCAGCGATCAGCCTGTTCCTCGCGGTCGACATGGATTTGCGAGCTGCCGGTCTGGACTCTGGCAACTTTTGGTACTACTCGCACAACGATATCGATCAGGTTTATCTGAACGGGATGAGCGACCATGCCATGCACGCGGCCATTCCGGAAGCGATCTTTCTGACAGCGACCACGCTTAAAGATCCGTCGAAACGCTACAAGGGCCATCATACGCTCGAGGCGTTTTCTTTTGTTGGCTATGAACCGTTTCGGCGCTGGGCGCGGGAGCAATGCGGCAATCGCTCGGAAGATTATGAAAAGCTCAAAGAGCGTTTGATGGAATCAATGTTGGTTGCGATCGACGCTCGCGTGCCCGGGCTCAGTCAACATGTGGTATTCAAAGCTCTCGGGACTCCGCTGAGCAATGAGTATTACCTCAATTCAACCGACGGCAATATGTACGGCATCAGCAAGGGGCGATTTCAAGTCGGTCCTTGGGCCTTTGCGAACAAGACCGAGATCGACGGTCTTTGGATGAGCGGTGCGAGTACGAAGGCTGGACACGGAGTCGCCGGGGCTACCTATTCCGGCATCGCCACGGCTCGACAGATTCTCGGTTGTCGGACTTCGGAACTTCTTGCGCAAGACGGCCCCGAACTTCAGGTCTATCCTTCAGAGCATCCAGAGCAGTGGCCAGAAGACGTCCGGCCTCGCGAGTACGCCGGCGTCTGAGATTCGGAGTACTGCTTGAAGTTATCTGCCTACTGTCTGGCGACGGCGTCGCAGGGGCCGAGTGGGCCGAGTGTCGGGGCTCCAGAAGACGGCATTGCCTCAGCCGGCGATTTCTTGCTTACCAATTTCAGCTGTGGTATCGTGACTTCCTGGTCGCTAAATCACATTGACAAGCCGCAGACATTAAAGGAAATCCTGTGAAAATCAAACAATCCTTCCTGGCTTCAGTGACTTACGTGTGTCTTCTCTGCATGATGACCGTTGCCCCTGACATATTCGCAGGATCCACTGTTCTGGAATTTACCGATGCGCCGGGCGGCAATAATGACGAAATTCCTTTCAATTTTGGCAGCGCTTCCACATCCAATACGTCGGGCACGACGGTCACAGATGGCGGAACTCCTGACATTAACCTGTTCTGGTTTGCCCAGGGTGATGGATGGGATCGCCATTCGTCGAACGTCTGGTCTGCCCTTGATTCTCCAGGCAACGTCCACGTTGCGCAGCTGGATTGGCACATTGAAATGGCAATTGACTTTGAGGTCGGCGGCAGTTCCGTGTTTGCTCTGGACAGTCTCCGGTTAGGGAATGCAACCGATCAAACCGAAGCCGATTACGGCTGGGATATTTCGATTTCGGTTCTTGGCTCGCTGGACGTGGATCAATCCTGGACTTCGGAAGATCTTGGTCCCGGCGGCACAACCGTCGTTGACTTTGATTTTGTCGGCGAGCCGGGCACAAGCTATACGCTGAGCTTCGAACCCAACGCAACCGACTTCCCGGATGACGGAAACGGAAACCAGTTCGTCTTTCGAACAGCGATCGATGAGTTGACATTCTCGCAGGACCCAACGGCCAACCCATCCGGGGATTTTGACGGCAACGGCGTGTACGAATGTGCTGACATCGACGCTTTGGTTGCCGAAATCGTTGCCGGTACCAACGATTCGACCTTCGACCTTGATTCCGATGCTGACGTCGATGGTGATGACCTGGCGGTATGGCTCGCCGAGGCAGGTGCAGCCAACAACGCCAATGGCAATCCGTACCTTTCAGGTGATGCCAATCTTGACGGCTCCGTAGATGTTGGTGATTTCAACATTTGGAATAGCAACAAATTTACCAGCATCCCAGCTTGGTGCTCTGGTGATTTCAACCACGATGGCTCGGTGGACGTTGGTGATTTCAACATTTGGAACGGCAACAAATTCCAGTCGTCGGACGTGCCCGTGGTTCCAGAGCCGAACTCACTATCAATGTTGCTGGCAGGGTTTCTTGGCCTGGTCTGTCGTCAGCGTTTTCGAAAGCCCGATGTGAAGGCCGTGTTGCCGCTGAAAATGCAGGGACGGCGGACGTGGTGAATTCGGCATGCCACGTTGGGCCTGTTCCGTCTCCATCCTATATCTCAGCCAATCGAAACGACGGCTTCATCTGTTCTTGCTCGCCGCGGCCGATGCCGAAACTTGACGCGACAGCTCGCCAGTCGCGTACAGCGCCAATCACATCGCCAATGATCGCATTGGACTGTTTTTGATCAACGCGAAAAAACTCGGCAACGCTTCTCGCAAGTTCCAGGTTGAGCGAATTGTCCTCTTCGGAAATATTGAGACTTAGGCCCGTACCATGTGGATCTGGGTTAATGTCATAGGCAGGCGACAGTTTCCAACCTGATTCTTCGAGAAGGAAACCATGGTTGCGAAGGTGGTCGTCGGTGTTGCTGACGCAAATCGAGAATACGATTCGCCGCCATAGCTCAGGTAAGTCGACGCCCACGTCCGAGCCGTTCTTCAATAAAAACTCGACAAGCTCCAGGTAACTGGCTCCATCTGCGTAACTGGTTCCATCGCTGTAGCCCAACATCGTCATCGCAGAAGCGAAATGAACCCGCTTTTGCTCTCCACGATCCACAAAACGATCGAACCTCTTCGTCACAAACGTGTGATGCAGCCGACCGAATTTTTCGGCACGCGCGTGGGCGACATTGATGCCCGCCTGAACCGCGAGGGTGTGTACGGTCATTTCCCATGCACCGACGTCGTGATCGTCGTTGCGGCCGGGAAACTTGGCGATCCAAAGCTGGCTCTCCTCATCGCAGACTCCCGCCTTGGGCCGCGCTCCACCAATGGAAGAACCCGGAGCCATCAACAGGCTGATCCACTCCCGAACTTCCGGGCCGTCGGATGCGTCTTTGTCCTGTATTTGCCACGCAGCATTTTCCAGTTCCCGCAGCCGCGCCCAGGGAGGCGCGTTGTTACCGTCATGGTCGGAAAGGAAATCTCCGTCGATGTCCGTTTTGAAACGCAAGGCGCCCATCCGTTGCTGATCGTGAACGCCCAGCAAAAAATCGGATTCCGTCAGCGGTTGCGGATCGCGACCGTCCTCACGGGCGCGAATGGCCTCACGCCGCTTCATGATGAGTCGACCCCAACGGTCTGGGCTTGAATCCAGAAAGAGGCCAAAGTTTGGTTTTTCTTTTCCACGCAAGTATTGCGGGCCGCCATAGAAAACAAGTTCGGGGTCGAGAACCAGCGTGGCATCTTCGGACCGCAGCCATTCGTTTTCATACTCGAAGGAGAAAATTTCATTGCCTTGGGTGCGGTTGGCGCGCAAGAGTCCAATCCGTTGGCATCCGCCCAACGATTGCCAATCGCCGAAAACCTGAATCTCGCGAGTCATGATGCGTCAGTCGTCTTTCTTGCGTTTTCTGGGAGCGCGTTTTCTCGGCGCCTTCAGTTTTGCGTCTTCCAATCGACGACCAAGCTCGTCATTTTTGGCGATCTCCACAAAGTCGTGTTCCAGGCCAAGAACTGAGAGGATGCGAAACAGGGTGGCAATCGACGAACTTGGACTGCCCTTTTC
The DNA here is from genome assembly GCA_938040995.1 of uncultured Pirellulaceae bacterium. Classification (GTDB taxonomy): domain Bacteria; phylum Planctomycetota; class Planctomycetia; order Pirellulales; family Pirellulaceae; genus CALHZT01. Next base: position 10,814 of record CALHZT010000241.1, read on the forward strand.
GAGTAGGTAGAGAGTGTTGCGACTGATGCCTGCGCGCTCGGCGACTTGCTCAGCAGACAGCCGTCTCCGCAGTCGGGCCAGTCGGAGTTGTTCCCCGACTTGCTTGAACATTCGCTGCTGTTTCGGCAAAAACGCCTGCTTACTGGTTACCATAATGTACTGTAAGTTAAACTTATGTAATGCTTAATGTACTAATTATAGTACGTTACATGGCTCCGGCAAGTCGTGTGCTCGGGAAATCATCGCAAACCAGGGTTCGTGCAGCCTTGGATGCAAGCAAGGACGTTCACGCCGTGAAATCGCAAGACGACACCGATGGTGCGATCGGGTTAGGATCGTTCGAGGAATTACTGCCTGATCTTCCTCCGTCTTTCCCGCGCAAGCGGGAATCCATTGAATCGGATTGGCTTTTTGATGCCGGGAAAGACATTGAGCGTGAATACGCTTCGAGTGGGTCCCCGCGTTCGCGGGGAAGACGGCCATAGGCCGTCAATTGAGTCGTCATGAACGGAGATTCGACACTAATTGATCGAACGATCCTTAGCGGGCGAGTTCGGAGACCTGAGGAAACGTCAATATCCGTGAACGGTTACATTCCCGCCGACCAGCGATACTTTGTAGCTCTCCCTGTGTTTGCTGGCCTTGAACTCCTCTTCCGTTTCATGGAAAACAACGTCGCCAACGTTCTTTGCTTCACCCGCGGGTGAAACCACAATCACTGCGTGGTCGCGTACAGTCGACTTCGGCAACTGTCGATAAATGTATTGCAAATACTGGTTGCCAATCATCACGAACATGTCTTCAACACTACAACTTGCGTTTCTTCCTGGCGATGGTATCGGGCCCGAAATCGTTTCGGCCGCCGTTGAGGTTGCCAAAACCGCCCTGCAAGCAAAAGATATCGAAACCGAATGGCAGGAACTGCCGGTAGGACATGCCGCGATTGACGAGTTCGGTCAAGCCGTTCCGGATCAGACACTGAAAGTGCTCGAGCAAGTCGATGGCTGGATTCTTGGGCCGCACGACAGTGCTTCCTATCCCGAACCGTATCTTTCACAACTCAATCCGAGTGGTTCGATCCGTAAACACTTCGATCTGTTCGCCAACATTCGCCCGGCAAAACACTTTTCCGGGACGGACGCATTGTGTCCAGGAACGGATCTTGTGATCGTACGTGAGAACACCGAAGGCTTTTATGCGGACCGCAATACGCATCAGGGGACCGGAGAATTCATGCCGACACCTGACGTGGCGATCGCAATGGGAATCGTCACTCGCAAGGCCGTCGAGCGGATCTCGCATGTTGGTTTTCAGATTGCCATGCAGCGACGAAAGAAGCTGACTATCGTTCACAAAGCCAACGTGTTGAAGCTTACGACAGGACTTTTTCGGGACGTCTGTTACGAAATCGCCGCGCAGTACCCGGAAGTCGCCGTGGACGATTTTCATATCGACGCAGTGACGGTGCATCTACTTCGTCGTGCCCCGGAATTTGATGTGCTGGTGACTGAAAATATGTTCGGCGACATTCTGTCGGACATGACGGGTCAGCTTGCAGGGTCGCTAGGCATCGCGCCGTCAATAAACGCTTCGGCGGATCGAGCGATGGCGCAGGCGGCTCATGGCTCGGCGCCGGACATCGCGGGCCAGGGCTTGGCCAATCCAGTCGCAATGATACTTTCGACGGCGATGCTGCTGGAGTGGCTGAGCAGGCAGAAAGAGAATCCAGCTCTGCTTCGCGCGGCCAACTTGATTTCAGAAAGCGTAACGCAAGTCGTCAGTTTGGGAACTTCGACGCCCGACATGGGCGGCTCGGCGTCAACCACAGAATTCGCCGCTGCCGTTGTTTCAATGATTTTGGCAAATTCGTAGTCGCGAGTTCACGTGGCAATTGCGATTCGACGCCGGTCGGTCCCAGTCGCCATGAAAGTTGAATTTCGAAGTGTTCCCGTCGTCGCTCGTATAAGAGACGACTTTATGATTTTGACTATCAACAATTGTCGCGGGCATTTTCCTTTAAGCGTCCGAGAAAGATCTCGATTACACGATGTTCCGTGTTGTTGTCGAATTAGTCTGACGTAGGTCGGGGAGAGAAGAGAGAATTGATATGGGTAAAGTGATAATCATTACTGGAACGTCAAGCGGTTTGGGAATCAGCCTTGCGGCAAACGCAGCAAAATCTGGTCACAAAGTTTACGCAACGATGCGTAACCTTGCCAAACGAGGCGCGCTCGATGATGCGATAGCGCAGGCTGGCGTTGATGTCACTGTACTTCAGCTGGATGTTCAAGATAGCAATTCCATTGGCGCCGCCGTTGACACGATTATTGCCGAAGAAGGACGTATAGATACGCTCATCAATAATGCCGGTGCCGGGTTTGTACGAACTACCGAGCAAGCCACCGAAGATGAAATCAATTGGGTAATGGACGTCAACTTTACGGGAGTTGTACGTTGCACAAAAGCAGTCTTGCCGCACATGCGAAAAGCTCGTTCGGGTCACGTTATTACGATCTCGTCAGTCGGTGGCCTGGTTGGCCAGCCCTTCAATGAATTCTATTGCGCGGCAAAATTTGCTGTAGAAGGTTTTACCGAATCTCTGGCGTGTTATGTGACGCCTAATTTCGGTATCAACTTTACCTGCGTCGAGCCGGGTGGAATTCAGTCGGAGTTTGCGAACAATGTCATGAAGCAAATGGAAACCACCGGTGGCATGTTGGACGATGAGTACTTGCCAATCTTGCAAAAGTACATTGGTGGCTCGCAATCACGTCAATCTGGGAATGACATTTATCAAACGGTGGATGAAGTCGCCGCTGTGGTGATGGAATGCCTGGAGTCACCCGAACCGCCGATTCGCCGACGGACCTCGGAATGGGGTGAAAAATTCACGCGCCTAAAGACAGAACTGGACCCTGCGGGCAAAAAACAACAAGCCGCCGTGATTGACGAATTTCTAACTTCAGGTGGCGACTTGCGTCAGTAAACCAAACCGGATGCAAAAGCGAATTCCAGGGCGATCGGGTGAGTATTTCGTGTGGTCCTGTGCTATTCTGATGAACGAAACAAACCCCTAATTGCTCCGGAATGTCTACGATGCGGTGTCTGATTCTTGCGTTCGCGATACTAATACTGGAATGCTGCCACGTCGCGATGGCGCAACCAGTCCTGAACTTTGTAGACAACGGTCGTGGAAACGTTCGTTTGTATGCCCCTTCGACCTACGACGGATCGCAGGCTCTTCCGCTCATCGTCGGGCTCCATGGATTCACTGGTAGTGGGACAAGCCACGAGAGCTATTTTAACTTCTTGTCGCAGGTCGAAGAGCGAGAGTTTCTCTACATGATTCCGGACGGAACCACCAATTTACTTGGCCTTCGATTCTGGAATGCGACGGATGCCTGCTGCGGTTCTGGAGTCGATGATTCAAGCTACTTGCGTGGTCTGGTAGAGACCGTGCAGCAGGAGTTTTCCGTCGATGATCAAAGCATCCACTTTACTGGTCATTCGAATGGTGGGTTCATGTCTCACCGCATGGCAATTGATCATGCAGACATGGTCGCATCCATCGCTTCTTTGGCCGGAATGAACTATCTCAATGCTGGAGCGTTTAGCCCGAGCGAGCCGGTTCACGTTCTCCAGGTGCATGGTACGGCCGACAGCGTTATTGGATACAACGGTGGGTCCGCATTTGGGCCCTATCCCAGCGCGGAGCAAACGGTGTTGAACTGGGTGGAGTACAACGGAATGTCTCCAGCGAATCCGGTTGACGGCGCAGCCTTCGATCTGGATCGTTCGGTGGCGGGGTTAGAAACGATGCCTCGCGTTTATGATCCCGGTAGCGATTTCGACGTCGAGTTGTGGACTTTGGAGGGATCTGGACACTCTCCCGCGTTTGGAAACGGCCAAAACAATCTTTTTGCTCCGCGAGTCGTTGACTGGTTGCTATCGCATCGCAAACAGGGGCTCTCGTGTGATTTTGATTCGAACGGAACTTGCGATCTGGTAGATCTTGATGCGTTGTTCGCGGTAGGGCCACTTCAAGCTGGTGTCGAAGTCGATGATTTCAATTCGGCTTTCGATCTGACTGGCGACGGATTCGTAGATTTGTCCGACAGAGATGAATGGTTGAGTCTTGCCGCAATCGAAAACGGGCTTGGTGCGTCATATATTCCCGGTGACGCAAACCTCGATGGATTCGTCGATGCATCAGACTTCAATATCTGGAATGAGAACAGGTTTCAAACGACCTTGTTTTGGTCGGATGGTAACTTCAACGGTGACACAGGCATTGATGTTGGCGATTTCAACGTGTGGAACGAAAACAAGTTTACGTCGAACGCAACGAACGTCACTGTGGTCCCTGAGCCTGATTCGTCTCTTGTCGCTGCTGTCTGTTTGCTGATGTTCCTTCGGTTTCGAAGAACCAGTGTTTAGGCGAAAGACGAGTGGGAATTTACCAATAAGACATCGGTGGCCGTTGCGGCTCAGGCGTGCAAGTTGGAAATTTTTTTCCGCCGCTCGCCTTAAAGCAAATCTTCTTGCACGATTCCGCTTTCGTCGGGAAGGCTATTCAGAAACTCTCTCCCACATCCGACCACTCGAAAATACCCATTGGCTCGACCGATCGCGTGGACTCTATGCCGCGTCAGTTTCTTCGAAGCGACTTGCAAGAGAATGGTTGAGGCTGCACCAATAGCAAACCCGGTGATCATTCCTGCAATGGAATAGCCAATCATGAAGAATAGAACAATGGCGAGGATGATGAGCGTGTTCAGCAGACTCGACGTCAGGTTTGTTCGTTGGATCTCTGATGCGACTCCCCAGTACGCATAGTTGTTTGTAATCAGTTGGAACGAATTGCCTTGCCACGGGATGATTCTTAGTCTGACTGCGGAGGGCCGGATCGGCTTGTTCGTGAAGATGCATCTCGCAGGCAGGCGGCAATGCGGTCTAACGAACAGGCTTTCCTGGTCAGAGTAGAAGTCGAGGTTCGTTGTTTCGACGCACTTTGGCGATTCGAACGGATTGAATTCGTCAACTGCCATCGTAACTCTACGCTTGAGCACGTGCCGACTTGACCATTTCGACCAGAACCTTCCGGACATCGTTCGGCGTATCCGCGGCTTGTGGAAATACAATCCGGCTGCCGCGAATCCCTTCGGCAGTCTTCAACATCATGGTGAATCCGTAGCGATCCACATTCGTCATCTTGGCATCGCTTGCGTCGAGCTGCATGTGATGTTTTGCGAGCAATACCATCGACTCAACATGGTCTTCATTCATGTGGCTAATGATGTCGAACGAAGCGTGCACGAGTGGATCCGCCATTGCGCCCGCGTAGTCACCAGCCGTGATCCACCCCATGACTCCGAACCCACCAACGAAGTAAATGTCTTTTACCACCAGTCGGTAAAAAGAGAAATCTCCGAAGTTGGCCCATTGCTGCGCTTTTGGATGACGCTGCAGGTAAGTCGCCGCGATCTTTTGTTTCTCGCTTTCATCCACCACGGCAACGTCGCCGATGAGTGAAATTCGCGCCGATCCGAGCGGTGAACCGTTTTGTTCTGCGACGAGCAAGGTGGCTCGGGGAGTCGTCGTAATATTCTTTGTGTGCATCGCCATTCGGCTGATCAGAAACGTCGGGTTGCCGGTCGGGTCCAGTCCGTAGGGCATCACGGACGCGAACGGGTAAGTCGGATGCTTCTGCGACATCGTGGCAAGACTGCTGGCTCCACCAAGCTCCATCAATGTGCGGGCTCGTTCGGCAAGAGTCGGTTTCGAGTCGTTCGCTGCGGGCGGACCGCCGGCTCCGTGAAAGTCAGAATCGGTCATGGTTCTTTTTTGATGGTGGAAATGATGGAATCCAGTTTAGGCCGAATTATACGGCAATCGGCAGTTTGGGTATGCGGTGGGTGACGAAACCCTGCCTCGTTGGCAGCTTTGAGGAATAATCTCGCCTGGACTCTATATCGTGTTAGGCTCAGGTGATCAGGAAGTCGTGTTTTCAGATGTTGAGTTGATACTGCTGCTACGGCGGCTCGGAATTCTACGGAGAACGACGCATGCGACATTCATTCCATTGGCAGCATCGGTCACCTCGGCAGCATCGTTCGGCAGTGACAAGTTCTGGCTTCACGGTCGTGGCGTTTTTGCTCATTGTGGCATCGCTGAATGTTTCCTGCGAAGCCATTGACCCCATTATCCCAGGGCAATTGATCTCCCCTTATCCGACTTTTGAAAACCTGTCATTCGAATGGGAGTTCGGTGGTGATGACAACTCGAACGCAAACGTTGACGTGCAGTATCGGCCAGTCGGCAGTAGCGTGTGGTCGCCGGGGATGCCATTGCGGCGAGTCAACGGCGGGACGAATGCGAATGCGGGCGGGCAAAGCTGGACAACGAAGTATTCGGGCAGTCTCTTCGGGCTGCAACCGGGGACGCCTTACGAAGTGCAATTGAACATGCAGGATCCGAATGGCGGATCGAGCCAGCAGACGCTCAATGTTTCGACTCGCGACTTGCCAAACTTCAGTCAGGGTACGATCGTCGATCTGCCGCCGGGGCCGATGGGAGCTCTCAACGTTGTCAGCGGGACACCCGCCAATCCTCGAATTTATCGTAGCCGGTCGCGATTGAATCCTACTCAGGTCAGCACCGTGAACATGGAAGGCGTGCACGATGTTTACATCCTCGGCCTGGACATTAGCAATCCGGGCGGTACGGGTATTCAAGCCAATGGTGCGCGAGATTTTGTGATTGCCGGCAACACGGTCAACGCCCGTTACGGCGTTCGTGCGCTTGGAAACGCAACGAATGGCTACATTGCGGACAATCATGTTCAAGGTGAGTCGGTATGGATGGAATCAGCCGTCGGTGCAGCGGGTGACAACATTGGTGAGGGGATCGAAATCAGTGGTCCTGGCAACGTGGTTGCATTTAACACGGTGCGAGGGTTTCGCGACAATATTTCAACGCTCGAGTTCGAAGGCGGTACCGGCAACCAGCGCAGTATAGATATTCATAACAACGAGATCCTGCAAAGTCTGGATGATGCGATCGAAGCCGACTTTGCCCAGGGCAATGTTCGCGTTTATGAGAATCGAATTACGGACGCATTTATCGGCATCAGCACCCAACCGACGCTGGGTGGTCCGACGTATGTGATGCGAAATGCGATGTACAACATTGTCTCTGTTCCGTTCAAGCCGAACCGGTTTAGTGACGGCGATGTGATCATTCACAATACGGTCGTGAAGGCGGGTTCCGGCTTGTTTACGTCCAGCGGTTTCCCGTACAGCAATGCGCTGTTTCGGAACAACCTCGCGATTGGCGGTGCGGATGTTGGTGAAATCAATGGCTACAACGGCGGGAATAGTCGCCCGGCTGATTTGCAAAACTGCGACGGCAGCTGCGACTACGACTATGACGCGGTCGGTGTAACCACGGCGGCCAACCCGGCCAATGGTGCGCGAATCTACAATCCGAATTCGACGCCATTTCTTGATGTCGAAGCGAATGGCATGATCATCGAAGGTATCTCTGCGGCTGATATGGCACCCCTGTTTCCCGGCGTTAGCCAGCCGACAACAAAGGCGGCGGTGCTAACGGAGCATGCGGCCGTTGATCTTCGACTCGGGAGTGGTGCAAGTGTTGAGGGGCAGGCAGAGGTGATCCCGGGCATCAACGACGACTTCCTTGGGAGCGGTCCTGACATGGGAGCATTCGAGGTCGGGCAAGGGCATACTGTGTTTGGCCAGAGGAATATCATTCCTGGCGATTACAACTTTGACTGGGTCGTAGACGCCGGCGACTTTACGGTGTGGCGTGATTCCTTTGGACAGGTCGGGCTTGGATTGGCGGCTGATGGAGACGGGGATCAGCAGATCACCATGGCCGATTATGATTTTTGGGCCGCACACTTTGGCACTGGTTTCCCAGCCACCGTACCCGAGCCAACTTCTGCATGGTTGATCTGTATCGGTGGCTTGAGTCTTCTCTTCCGAAGTCGATTGGTTA
>CALHZT010000242.1 GCA_938040995.1 uncultured Pirellulaceae bacterium
CGAGACGCTCCTTGATCCGCTCCCGCAAGGATTCGGCGGCGGTAGTGCGCTTCCTTGTTGACTGCCGCAGTTGCTGGACATCACGCTCCACAACGGGCGTATGTTTCTCGCGGACTTTGCCAATCGTCTCGATGGCTTCACGAACCTGCTGCTTCAGCGTCTGCAGCTCTTTGGCGGTGGACTCTGACCATTCCAGCGCAGGCAGTTGACGTTCGATCGCGTCTTCGGCTTCTTCCTCGTCGTCGTCCTCGTTTGCATTTCTGTTTGTATTGTCGTCTGCTCCGGCATTCTCCGCGCCGCTGTCACTTTTGCCGCCATCGTCGTCCGAATCATCAGCGTTTCCAGCGTTTGCCCCTAGCATGCGATCAAGCAGGAACAAGTCGTCTGTCGGGTCTGCATCCGGTTTGTCGGCGTTGCCTGAACCTTCGCTGGTCGACTTGTCTTCAGCGTCCTTGTCATCCCCGTCTTTTTCGCCGTTGGATTCGCCGTTGGGTATTGCACCATTCTTTCTGGCGGCTTTTTCTTTCGCGGTCCGCAACCTCGCAACGCCGGGAGCCGGCAATTCTTCCCGCGTCTCCCGTCGTTCGAGCCTGGGGAGTGTCGCGTTGGCGAACAGGCGACTCATCGTCTCGCCGACCTTTTGCTGCAAACGCGTCAGTCGGGTTTGTAGCGGAACGATTTCGGGATCTACCAACTGGAATGGTTCAATAATTTCCTGATCGAATTCCAGCTCAACGTACGGAGGCAGTCCCAGCAGAATTTTGAACGCGTCAAGCTGCGCCTCGAGTGCCCGTTCGGAGTTCAGCAGTCGGCTTTGGCCACTGAAGAGTGCCTGACGAGCCAGCTCGACCTGGAAAAAGTCGATTCGACCGGCAAGAAAGAATGCTTCAAGCTGAGCCACACTGCTTTGCAGTGATGCGATGTTGGAGCGTTGATTGCGAATGTCCTGCAGCGATTGCAGGATTCCCAGGTACCCGCCGGCGTTGCCCGCGGTGGTGGTTTGCCCATTCAGTCCGAGCAGTGGAACACCCGTCGGCGATGGGCCCTGGTCCGAGTTGCGTCCGGCGAAAATTTCCACATAGAAGGAGCGTCGAAATCGCTCCATCTGCCGAACGTTCGCCAGCAGATTCCTTTCCGATTGCGTCAGCGCCTCGAGGACGACATCACGCCCGCCGTTGCGAAGCAGCGGCTGCACAAGTGAAAAGTCCAGCAGCGTCGTCGCCATGTGCGTGTTGCTGCCCGCGAATTCCCACATCAACGAGTTTGCCAGGCCGACAATCAACTGGGTCCCGTCGGAGAACAGTTGCTCGCGACGCAGCCGGTTACTTCCCGGCGCCGAAAACGTTCCAAAATCGAGTGATGTCGAAGCACTGTTGCCGTTGCCAAAGCGATTGTTCGGTCCTGCTCCTGTGAGAAACCCGGCGTAGCCAGCGAAGTACTGCCCGTCGAACTGAAAACGCTGGAAACTCACCTCGAGTGCAGAAAGGTAGAGCTCTTCGACTTCCCGCTGATAAGCCGGCGAGTTCACCAGCGCCAATCGCATCGCGTCCTCGATGTTGATCCGGACAATCCCGTCTTCGCCTGTGTAACTGTCAAGGATATGCTGCCACCAATCCTGATTCTCGACTTGTTGCCGATCTCCATTGTGGTGCCAACAGGCGTATCCTTCCCGACAGTCGACGCAATGCATCAATTGATGGGATCGCGGATCGTCCGACGGCATCGGCGGACAATCCTGGCTGAACGGATCGTACATTCGCGACATCGGGTGCGGAGAAATTGCCAGCTGCTCCGTCGCAATCTCGCCACAGTTTTTCTCGTTGATGAGCGAGTACACTTCGCTGTCGGCTTGCTGACGATAAAATGATCGCGGCTTGGCACAGCCGGGAAGCAACATCCCTGGCATGCAGATCAGCATCAGGATGATCCGCAGCATTCGTGACCTTGCGGTTCTTGACTTGGCAGATCTAGTTTTTGAAAGTCGCTTGATCATGCGGCCAACCCCCGATCGCCATCATCAGCGTCCGTGTGATTCGGGGGGCAACTTTCAGGCTTCGCTGCGGTGAAGTTCGTCAGCGCTGTTCCCAGTTCACGCAACTCGCTCCAGTCACCAGTTTCGAGTTGCTTCAGAAGTTGATCAGCAATCTCGCTACCGGCCTTGGTGATTTGCCAGAACTGATGCCGCCGATCGTCTGGATTTCTTCGCGACGTGACGAAGGCCCGCTGCAGTAGTGACTCGATCCGACTGCTGACCAGCCCGGCGGAACAACCAGTGAATCGAACGAGCTCTTGTTGGCTGATCCCTTTGTGGGCGTCGCGGCAACAGAGAAGCAGCAGAGCTTCCACCGCCGAAAGATCCGCGGACTCGGCGACTTGTTTTAGCCGCTTTTTGACAAACGCTTGGGCGCAGAAGGCCATTCGAGCCAAACTGAACCAGGGGATATCGGCGTTGTCTTGATTGCGAAAAGGGATGACCGGCGGCTTTCCGAAAACAGGGCAGTTGCTTCTGTCCACAGATTCAGCGGCATTGGGCGGATCCTCGCCCTGCAGAGAATGCGGATCCTTGCCCACCAAAGAATCGTTCAGTTCTTAACGATTCGGGATGGAAACCATTCGGACTTGAACGATTCTGACGGTTGGCGGGGTAAGCCTGCTGTCCAGTTCGCGACGTAACTTGTTTTGCAGCAAGAACTTGACCGCCCAAATCGCCCAGTTTATCATCGGGGATGGCGGAAATGCTCCGTCCTCGCTGGCTCTTTGTGACGGAATAACATGATCGGTTTGATAATCGCCGCAGTGCTTCTGGTTGTTTTTGGTGTGTTGGCGTTTCTTGCGTCCAAGACTTGGAAAGCCAGCCATCTTGTGTTGCTGTTTTTTGTATTTCTCATGTCGCTCGCCTTTACGGCTTTCTCGACGGCTGCGCTCAAGACGCGTGGCGCGTGGAAGAAGAAGCATGACGATCTTGCCCAACAGATCGAACGTAAAAAGGAGCAGCTGGAACAGTTGAGTTTCGGTGGCGACAAGGATTCACCTTCCGTTCCGCAAATGGAAATAGAGCTTCGAAAGATCACGATCGATCGAGGGCGTGTCTGGCGAGGCGCAGTTCCCGCCGATCTTGTGGATGGAGTCGTCACGCTGAACCTGGCGAAATGGGGCGGTGACAGTTGCTTTGCGTTGGGCGAAGAAGATCAACCGGCTGCACCGGCCGAAGGCGAGGGTGCAGCGCCTGCTGGCAAGCCGCATGGTATCGATGAAGGAATGGTACTTTATGCCTTTCTTGAATCGAGTGTTACGGGAGCACCGGACGCGATCAAGCAGGCATTGTTCGGCGATTCAGAGTTGCCCAACCAGGATGAGCAGGGTCGTTGCCGCATTCCATTCAAGTTCCTTGGCAGTTTCCGCGTTGCTGGTGTGGAAGGACCAAACATTCAGGTCAAATCGGTGATCGCTGCAACGAACCCGGAAGAAGCCGGGCAGGGCTCATGGGTCCTGTACGAGATCATGCCAGTGGACCAGCACGAATCGCTGGCTGGTATGGCACCCGAACAGCTTGCGGCAATTTTTCCTGAGTCGCCGGACAAGAATCAGATCATTCAGGAGTATGCAAAAGATATGCAGGATGCCCCCGCGGGAGAGGATCCGCAACGAACCATGCAGCGCGTCAAGTTTCTTCGTGAATACACCGTCGACGTTGATGTTGACGAAGAAGAGAAGGGGATCGAAGACTTCGATCCGACCGGTCGCGCCGTGGCGGCAGATTTGAGACAGGGTGAACCAACAACGTTCAAGGAAGGTGATACGCCTGACGTTCCTTTCGATTCCCAGACGGCTGCGAAATTGCGAGCCGACGGGATTGTTGAGTTTGTCGAAGAAGCACCGATTTACGTGCGTCGCTTGCGAGACTACGCCCGCGGGTTCTCGCTGGATGCGACTGAGCTGCAAAAATTGAACAACGAGTATGAACTGCTCAAGATCGATAACGACGCCATCGCGGCGACTGCTGAAAAAGCCCGAGCCCAGATTGCCTATCGCGAACAGGAGCTCAAACGACTGGGCATCGACCAGGAAAAACTCGATGCGGAGCTCGCGACCTTGTCTTCGTTCCGACAGAAGCTCGAGCAGGAGTTTGAGCTAAAGCGCTCGGAAATGAGCAGTCTCTATCACTGGAACCACCAACTGGCCGATAGCCTGCGTGGTTTCATCTTTGCCGGAAACTAAGTCGCTGGCCGGGACGTCTGGCGTCTCGAGCGGCGTGATTCACGGGCGAATGGTAGCAGCCACTGGCTCGATTCCAGCGGCGGTTATTCTGTAGCCGCCGACCTCAAAATTCTCGACTGCCCCCAATTGCGCCGTTTGCGTACGATACCCTGTCTGGGAATTCTGCTGCTGGAGCAAAGTCATGGGATTGTACGATCGCGGATACACACAAGCCGGATCTGATTACGGAAACGGCGGTCATGTTGACCGCTTCATGAGGCAGCCAATGGCGACCAAGATCGTCATTGTGACAGTGGTCGTGTATCTGATCGACAATTTCTTTGCCAATAATGCGATTAACAATACGCTCCACCTGGAACCAGGTGCGCTAACGAATCCACTCAAGATTTGGCAGCTGGTTACGATTGGAGTGACGCACGCGGAAATGTCGCGAACCATCTGGCACATCGCTGGCAACATGTGGAGCCTCTGGATTTTCGGCCGACTGGTAGAGCAGAAGTACGGCAGTCGCGAGTTCCTCGCGATGTATCTTGCCTTGCTTGCAGGCGCGTCTGCGATCTGGTGTGCGTGTGCGCTCGTTTCCGGTGACCCGACGCCTGCGATCGGAGCCTCGGGTGGTATTGCAGGCATCGTCGTGATATTCGCGCTGAGCTTTCCGCATCAAAAACTGCGACTTATCTTTCCGCCCATTGCAATGCCTGCGTGGCTTTTGGGTGCAATGATTGTTGGCTTCGACGCGCTGGGTGCGATTGGTGCGACGGGGAAAAGCAATGTTGCCTATACGGCTCACTTGGGCGGAGCACTTTTCGGAGCCATCTATTTCTTCAGCCGTATTCGGCTTACCGGTGGCAGCAACCGCAGCGGATACGCGCAATCGCCTGTCGGTGGTCAAGGCGGTTATGGATCGAATGCTGACGCGTGGAAGGGTGGATCGGGCGGTGGCGGTTGGAAGCTGCCAAAGATCATGCCCAGCATCAAAAAGGCCAAGCTCAAGGTATACGATCCGGAGAAGCGAGCCGCTGAGCTTGACCAACGGGCCGATGCCATTCTCGAAAAAATGCACAAGCAAGGCGCCGACAGCCTCACCGCGAAAGAGCGAAAGATCCTGGATGACTACAGTCGCCGGGTCCGCGAAAAGCGGTAGCTTCGTTGGAGTTCAGGCTTTCACCTGCGACCGCGCGCCCTTCGAAATTCGGCGTTCCTTGTTCCGTGATCGATATTCAAAAGCAACATCAAAGTTGCCATGCGGTCCAGAACAACAATTGCCCCTCTTCATCGCTGAGGACATGGTCCCCCTCAGTCGCCAAGCGTTATGATCTCGCGCGTCGCATCCCACTGTCTCGCTGGGAGGAGGGTGCTGCATAGATGAAAAGCACGCTTTCTTACTCAAAGTTCCGGTAAACTAAACTCCGCGAACTTTGAACGATCGGCGAACGACTGGTTGTACGTTTACGTATATTTGGTGTCGAATGGCTGACATAGCGACTCAAGCAACCCAATCGTAAAAACGCCCTTATAGCAGCGGTCTTCCATGAAACCTGTCCGCTTTCGGCTGAAAACCCTCGTCCTCATTCTCACCGTGTCTGGTGTTTCGCTCGGTTTGTTCGGAGCAAAATGGCGAGCCGCCCGTCAACGCGATATCGTGCGAAGCGAAGTCAAACGACTGAAAGGTCGACTTGTCGTAAACGCCAAGAAGAAAGAACGTAGGCTATTGCTTGCGGGCAATCAGGTAACCGATAGCGAACTGGAAAAGCTGTTGCCAAGGCTGCGTTTCTTTCCAGACCTGACCGAGCTGGATCTGGTTTCCGCACCTGTAACTGACAAATCACTCGTATCCGTTGCCAACTTGTCGCAGCTTGAACTCTTACATGTTTACGAAACGATGGTTACCGCGGCAGGGCTCGAGAGTCTACAGCAGAAACGCCCCCGGCTGGTCATCAAAGAGACGATGCCCGATCCAGTTGCGTCCGCGCTGGTCAGTCGCAAGATTTACCGCCACGCCATCATTTCCCTTGCAATCAGCGACACGGAAAATCAACGACGAGTCGTCACCGGCGATGGTGACGGAAATCTCAGCATCTGGCGTTCGGATTTAA
>CALHZT010000243.1 GCA_938040995.1 uncultured Pirellulaceae bacterium
GGCTCGGACGGAGCCTCGCCCTCCCGAAAAATGTTGATCTCAACGGCTCGGACGGAGCCTCGCCCTCCCGAAAAATGTTGATCTCAGCGGCTCGGACGGAGCCTCGCCCTCCCGAAAAATGTTGATCTCAACGGCTCGGACGGAGCCTCGCCCTCCCGAAAAATGTTGATCTCAACGGCTCGGACGGAGCCTCGCCCTCCCAAAAATGTTGATCGAAGCGCAATGCAATGGCTCGGACTCCGGGTCTAAATGCGGTCGAGCGTGTCAATCCATCGTGCCAACGCAGTGATCGCGTCGGCATCGAGGTACGCTTCCTCTGTTTCTTCGTTCACGGTGACCGGATATTTGAATTTTCTCAGGCGTTCGATTTCCGAATCGATCTTTTCGCCGAGTTTCGAGTCTTTGGGGCGGCTGAAATAGAATGCAAGTCGTTCAACGGGGTCGTTTGCCCGAATGACCATTCGGCGTGGGATTACAGAATCCACCGCAGCGACGCCTCGCACGATCGCGCGATTTCGAAATGCCACCAGGAATCCCATCGAAGCACCACCCTGATGCCCGTGCGCGACAATGCGAAGTTCATCAATGTTGTAGTCCTGGATCACCTTATCGATCGTCTTGCGAATAAACTCGATCTCTGTCGGGTTCCATCGCCGTTGGTTCTCTGAACGAGGCGCAAGCACAATCAGATCGTGTTCCGCGCACGCCGCCGCCCATCGCTTTTTGAGCTGTTGATCATCCGCCTGCCCGGGCGCAGCCAGCCAAATGACGACGCCATGCGGCACGTCGTTGCTGAAGTCAGCAGGAAGCAGTGCAACGCATTCGTTGGCATGTTCCGCGATCTGGATCTTTACGAGTTTTGCCTCCGCCGCCTCTTTATCAGTTTTTTCGGTGTCCTTGTTTTCGTCGGCGACCTTGTTCTTGTCGGCGTCCTTGTTGGGCGTGATGGCCACAGGCAGTTTTGCCGGGATCAGTTCTGGCTGTCGTCCCAGTACCAGTTCAAGCGTCCGTTCCTTGCCGTCTCTTTCGAGTACGACCGTGACGGTATCTTCCGGTCGCCGGTTTGCAACCAACTCACGCCAAGCCGCAGCGCTCTCGAGTTTCGTGCCGTCGAGGCTGATCAACCGGTCACCGGCCTCGATGCCAGCCGTATCTGCCGGCGAGGACGCATAAACGTGCCGCACCACGAGAGGGTGTGATTCTTCCTCGTCGTTTGGATCCCCTGCAGTGCGAAGCGGCAAGACTCCAAGGAAAGGCAGGTCGTACGGTTCAATGCGATCGGTAAGCGTTGCTTTCGCATTGACCGACTTGCCATCACGAAGCAGACGCATGTTGACGGTTGCACCGGCGTAGAGTGGGCCAAGCACCTGTTTCAATTCGGAATGACGTTCGACTGGCTGCCCGTTGATTTCGACGATCTTGTCGCCGCTCTTCAGGCCAGCTTCTGCGGCTGGAGTTCCGGCGGGCACCGAAGCCACGATGGCGGGATCGCTCAGCACGTTTTTTCCCCGGATCGTGATTCCAAGCAATCCGGCGTGCAGGTCTTTTCCGGATTTGAGTTCTTCGAGCGAATCGAAAATGTCAACGAGCGGCACGCAGAAGCCTATGCCCGAGTCGTACCATTCGGCTCCGGCAGTTTCGGTGGTGGCTTGAGGCGACAAAGGCAGCAGAATCCCATAAACGCGGCCCTGGATGTCGACAAGTGGCCCACCGTAGTTTGCGGGTGATACTTTGCAGTCGGTCTGGAGTGCCTTGCCCCAGATTCGGTCGACGGCGCTGACGATCCCGACGGAAACTCCCGGGTATTCGGCGGCGAAGGTTCGTCCGACGGCGATGCTCCATTGCCCCGGTACCATTTCATCTCGCGGAACCGGTGCGGGGACGGGTAGTTTCTGATTCGATTCCACTTTGAGAAGCACGACTTTGCGACTGTGGTCCCGAGCCACTATTTCGGCAGCTGTTCTGGTTCCGTCCGGAAGGGTGACGAGAATCGAAGTCGGTTTCTGGATGAAGTTGAACGCGCTCGAAACGATGTAGCCATCAGGATCTACGACCACGCCAGTCGTCGGTCCGGTCCCGATGAGAACCTTGTCGACTTTTTCGAGGCCGCCGACCGTGTCGATGCGAACCGTTGATGGTGACACGCGGGCGACCGCCGCTTTAATCGCGGCTTCTTCGAGTGCCGAGATGTCGGTTTGGGCATTCGTCGTGCCCGCGAGAAGAATGGCGAATGCAGCGAACACCAGTTTCATTGAGGGGCGAAGTCGATGCATGATTACTTGTCTCCCGTTGGTGGTTCCAGAGTCACCGGAACCAGTTCGCGATCGCGAAGTACGGTAATCTGCAGGTCATCCTGGTCTTCGATCTTCTTCAATTCGCCTGCCAGATCCCGCCAGGAGCGAATCATGACCGTACCCACGTACATGATCAGATCATCGGATTTGAGGCCCGCAGCATCGCCGGGCGAGTCACTGACGACGGACTCGATGAACGGCGGAGTCTTGATCAGGAGATTCGGAACCATCCGGATCCCCATCGCCTGATCGGTCCATGGAGATTTCGCGAGAGCCGATTTCGATTCTGTCAGCGCATCGGGTAACGGTGTTCCGTTTTTCATCGCGGTGACTGATTCACTGATCGCTTCCATCGGCATGGCGAAGTTTAGCCAGATATTCGTCTCAGAACTTCGCAGCTCCTTGCCAATGATCCCGGCAAGTCGGCCTTGCCGGTCGGTCAATGCACCGCCGGCAGCACCCGCGTTATTCGTGATCGCATCGAGCACGTAGATGGGGCCCTGGTACGGAGTGTTGAATGCGCCACGTCGTCCGGCCAATTTGGTGACTCCGGCAACCGAGCCGTGAAGGACGCTAACCGGTTCATTTCCGGCAGCGATTCCGTAAAGATTGCTGAACGCCAGTACGCGATCGCCGGGCGTCAGTTTGGCGGTGTTCTTCAGGTCGAAGTGAGCCAACTCCGTCGCGTCGATCTTCAGCAGTGCCAATTCAAGCTTGGGATCGGCTCCCACCATCGTCGCGGCAAACTCCCGCCCGTCATGCAACGTTACACTGACATCGTCGGTGTCGAGAACGTAGCTGAACGCTGTCAAAATATGTCCGTCGGCCGAGATGACCACACCGCTCTGGTAGGCTTCCAGCCCACGAATGCCACCGGCACCATAAATCTTGGCGATCTTCGGTTGAGTCGCTGTCGAAACTTCGGCAAATGACTGGGCAGATGCAGAACCAACGAGCATGGCAGTTCCGCCAAAAGCGATTAGTGCCGTGAGCGTAAACAGGATATTCAATGCTGTCATGCGGGAACGATTCATACTAGTTGGCACCCGCCGGCCCATTCAGGCCCACTGAAATATCCAGAAGTTCGGCAAGGACCGTCTGACCTTTTCGAACAGAGATTCGCTGCGGCAATCCGTTCCTGTATTCGGAAAAAATCAGCTCGCACGGATCCGTATTCACCGTGGGGAACATCTCCATGCGAAGAAGCTCGCCCGTCTTTTGATCGAAATGAAATAACGACTCCGTCGCATCGTGCGTCGCTACCAGGACATCGTCCTGATTTTCGTGTGAGCCACTACCGTCGGCTGGCGCGGTGCCGAGGAAGAAGACTTCGCCATAATTCTTTGGGCCAAAAACCAGCAGCCGCCGCCAAAGCGAGATCGACAACGCGAGTCCTTCGACGGCGTCCGGTCCGAGCTCAAGATCCAGATCACTATCGAGATTGATGCGGTATCCTGTTTCGGGCCAGTCGGCAAATGCCTCGTCATTGCGAAGGATCAGTTCGAATGGCGTGGCTGTATTTCGGTTCTCCAGACGCTTCGTCCGCTTCCCGGATACGATCCATTCACCGGTTTTCTCACTCAAGTCGCGTAAACCGGTAGCTTTTTGCCAGATCCGGTCAACGTTTGACTGGTTAAAGAAAAAGTTTGCGTAGCCTCGACGCGGAACAATCTGTTTGGCGACATCGTGGGGATACTTCACTTTTGGTTTTGCGCCGGGTGGAAGCAGTTGTGGAATCTTTTTTTCTTCGTCGTCGCCCTGCTCTTCCTGTTCTTCTTCGCCAGGAACTTCCAGCTCCGGTGCCGGGGCCTGAATCATGCTGACCAACTCTTCGCGGGAATGGACGCCCGCCAGCCGCACGAGTTCGTCCCGTCGTTCGCCAGCCGAGCGAAAGCTGATGGGGATCTGCCATCCACGCGGATAGGTCCCAAGGATGTTCTTGAATTCGTTGGCGCTTCGAACCGGTTTTCCGCCCAGCGAAATAATCTCATCGTCGTAGCGAAGTCCGCGTCGATACACATCCGACGACTCAAGAATATCCGTCACGACGACTCGGCCCTCATCATCCGTGCCGACCGTCGCACCCAGCGTTGCGTGATCGACGATGCGTCCACTCTTCAAATAGCCGTAAAACTTCTTGATCTGATTGATGGAAATGGCGTATCCCACACCCACATTGACTCGGCCACGCTTCTCGAAAGAGCAGCGACCGTTGATGCCCACCAGCTGCCCATCGGAATTGAACAGTGGCCCACCGGAGTTGCCGGGATTTACCGACGCATCCGTCTGGATACAGTCGGCATACTCAAGCAACGTCCCCGACGGATACTGATAACGGTGCGTGCCAGAAATGATGCCGTAAGTGATCGTCGGTTTGAAATCGTTGGCCAACAGAAAAGGATTGCCGGCAACGATGCACCACTGACCGGGTTCGAGCAAGTCGCTATCACCCAGATCTGCGGTTGGGAAATCGTCCCGGCCGAGCAGTTTTATCAGTGCAAGGTCACCCGTCGGATCGATGCCGACAATGACGGCATCGTAGAGTTTCCCGTCGTTCATCCCGCAGCGCATGTAGTCGCCACACGGCTTGGTGACGTGATAATTCGTCAGTGCGTATCCATCTGGCGTAACGATGACACCGGAACCTCCACCGCCACCCGCTGGTCCGAAGACCGCAATGGTTGGTGCTGAGATCTTCTTGACGATTTCGATGCGCCGGTTTTGCGCATCGATAACATGTTGCAATTCCTGCGGGGAAATTTCCTGAGCGTGAGTTGCAGCCGCGACGAGGGCACCTGCTATCCAGGCACCTGTCAGTAAAAGAGTCTTGCGGTGTTTGCCAGTCATCGAGTTGGTCAGTTTATCTCGCACTATTTCACAATTCGCAGATCACAAAAATGCAGTCGGTCAGCCACATCCGACTGGTCACCGTAGTCTACCAGTATCGTGACGCGTCGCCGACCAGAGAGGTCGAGGTCGAGTTCAAAAGGTTCATCGTCCGGGCTGACCATTTGATCCAGGAGCGGTTCATCGTCCACCGAAATGACAAGCTGTACCGTGCCGGTTGCTGTCGGATCCATACCGACGATGCCCTTGAGGCTGCGGTACTCACGGTTCAGACGGTACTGTAGTTCCGTTCGGCTGTGGGCCGCGAGTCCACGCGACCAGGATTCCGTTTTCTCCGCTGAATGAAATCGCAGCTGCAGAGGCGCTCCGTCGAAGGATTTGTTCTTTCGCGGTGCGTAGAGCAACGAGTCCAGTTCCGAACCCAACATCGATTTGAATCGGGGTGTGATCGTCAGCGTGGCCGGTTCGGTGTCCGCGAGGTAAGCGATCTTGTCGGCGCCAAAGTCGATTAGTCGCAAAGATGACGTCGTACCACGGAACTCTGCGCCTCCAGCACTCGTCCAGCGGATCGTCGCTCCCGAGATGTCGACACTGGAAATGTTGAAGTTGCTCTCGCCATATTGAAGTTTTGCCGGAGCGCCCGCGGCCATGCCGGCCTGGCCCCTGGCTGAATAGAACAGGATGCCAAACAGCTTCTCCCGCTTTACGTCAATTTCGTCGCCGTCGTATGTGAATTTGACATTATCCGTGGTGACTTTGCCCACGACACCTTCGAGGTAGTCAAGACTGTCACTGCCTTTGCGAATCACCAGCACATCGCTGTTTCGTTCGCCGTTGCGAATCTCGTCCCACTGTTTCATCAATTCATCGCTGCCGTCAATAAACTGAAATGAAGCGACGTGGGACATGCCTACGGATGCGTCTTTGTTGGCAAGCGTCACGGTGGCATTCTTGCCATCCGACGTTACGTTCGCGGTGCGTATCGAGCTGTCATCCAGAAGTTTGACAATCGGACCCGACTTGAGATCCTGCGCGGCATTCGCCGGCGACTTTGGGCGAATGCTGAGCACCTGCTCCAGTGAGATGGAGCGGTCTTCGGTCGAAGATTCCTCGTCCGTGTCGAGCGGAAAAGCATCGTTCAGCCCCGCGATTTCGTCCTCGCCTTCCGCCGGAACGCAATGTAGCACGTCGTCCTTCAGCGATTCGACTTTGGCAACAATCGACGAGCCATTCATCGACTGGATTTCATATTCCAGCTGTCCGAGGAACAGTTGCGCGGCGGTCAGCAAGAGGAAAAGCAAAACGAATCCTGATTCATTTGAATGATCGTGAGCCACCAAAATGGGCGTCACGACGAATTACGGGCTACGCTTTCCGTGCGTTAAAGTTGAACAGTGTCAGTTGAACGATGTCAGTTGAACAGTGTTTACTCGTTCGTGATCTCTTCGCGAGCGAGCTTTCGGAAGTATTCTTCGATGACTTCACGATAATGTGACGGGAAGTCCTTTCCCAAAGATTGTAACGCTTCTTCGCGTTCCTTCGGAGGGAGGTTACCCCAGTCGGTGTTTCCGGCAATCTTCCGCGGGTCAACATCGCCGGCTCCCTTGGCCTGAGCCGGGTAGCTGTCTTCGGCTGGTTTTTGCGACTGGTTCCCCTGGGCGCCACCCTGAGCCATCTGTTGTTGCTGCTGTTGGCGCTGCTGCTCTTTTTCTTCAATGATCTTTTCAAGCTTCTTGATGATCTCGTCTTCTTCGTTGCGAACACGCATGCCGGCTCGACCAAGACCCAGTCGGGCTCGAACGCTTTCCATCAGCCTTGCGATTTCATCAAGGGAGTCGGGTTCGAGGGTGTCGAGATCCGATTTCATGAGGTCGGCGATCGTCGCGTAGCGTCGGGGTAATGTTTCACGATTTTCCAGGAGCGTGTCAATTGTCGCGAGTCCGGCTGTCTTGTCCCGTAGTCGATATTGGGCCGCAGACCGGTAGAACAATAGCGACGCGGGGTCCACAACATCGTCGGTGGTCAGCGGAGCGAGGACATCGAGTGCTTCGTTGTACATCTCGTTCATCGTGAACCACTTGCCAAGGAACAGTCGCGAATTATTACGCACAAATGGCTTGTGGTTCTCGCTCGCAAGCCAGTCAAAGGTTGGGATGCCAGCCGGCGTTGGCGATTCACAAAACTCGAGCAAGCGGGCGACGTCCGGTTCGCCAGCGCTGAGAGATGCCATGACCTGCTGTAGCAATTCGGCGTTCGCAACCGCTTTGGTGTTGTCCCACGAATCCACGATTTCCAGTCGGGCTTCTTTGGTGAGCTCGGAACCGCTGATCCACTCGTCGATGTGCGTACGAACCGATCCCAGTTCCGGGTGTTGCCAGCTGGCGCGACGTTCCAGTTCATCGTCGGCGAAGCCGGCAGTGCACGCGAGTACAGCCATCAGAGTCGAAAGAATGTAGCGTTGATAAGTCACGTTGTATGTCCGGGGGTGGGGCTGGCTATTCTACGAACACTCTCGTTTTTGGTTTTAGCGATTTTTCCCAATCACGATGTCGTGGGTAATTCCGTGCAGTCGTAATTCACGTTCCGACAATTCTTTGAGGGCTTCGACCAGTTCACCATCGGAGGCCTGCCCTGCGATATCCTGATCGTCGTCAAGTAACCGGGAATAGCGGGTCGTTCGCTTGTTGATTCGCAACTGCATCGCTTTGAGCATTTTGAGTTCGGCGATCTGGTCAACCAGGGCCTGATCCTGCTCCTGCTGCTGTTGTTGCTGTTGCTGCTGTTGTTGCTGCTTTCGTTCGTCCTGATCCATCTGGGCTTGCTGCAGTGCCTCAACCATCTCGTCGAGTGCTTCGATGATGTCCTCTTCCAGGCCCTGCGTGATGCGTCCAATTTGCGACTTGCCCAATCGCTTTTCGACGCTTTGCATATCTTCGATCATCTGCTGTACGCTTTCCGGGAACGCGACGGACGATCCTTCATCGCGTAGCAGTGCGAGGCACTTTTCGGCTTCCGTGACAATTCGGCGTTCCTGAAAACTCAGCTTTCCAGATTCGATATCGACGAAGCGATCGCGCTGGTCGGCCGGAATGCGGTAGAGTCGCATGGTGTTCTCGTAGACTTGCATCTGCATTTCGAGCATTTTGCGAAAACGCGATTCGAGCATGGCAAGGACCCGCTCGATTTCTTCTTCGCGTCGCTGCCGCAAGATCTCTTCCAGCTCGGCCTTTGCCTCGGCAAGCTTCTTCGCGGCCTCTTCCTGATCTTTGACGGCAGATTCGCGCTTGGCTTCAGCCAGCTTTTGCTGAGCCTGCTTCATTTTTTCTTCGGCTTCACGGAGTTTATCCTGCCCGGGGAATTCTTCCTGTTGTTGTTGTTGTTGTTGTTGCTGCGAGTCGCCGGAATCCGAGTCGCCTTGCTGACTTTCGGACGGTTTTCCTTCGCTCGGCTTACCTTCGGATGGTTTTCCTTCGGAAGGCTTTCCGTCCGAAGGCTTACTCTCTCCCGATTTTGCTTCGGAAGATTCTTTGTCGGCGTCCTCGTCGGATTTTGAATCATCTTTGTCTTTGGAATTGGCGTCGTCTGGCTTTGATTCGCCATCTTTTTCTTCGCCGTCCTTTTTCTCGTCGGAATCTTTCTCGCCGTCTTTCTTTTCACCCGACTGGCTGTCACCGCTTTTTCCACTTTCTCCAGATTTGGAGTCGCCTGCCTCGCCGTCCTGTGATTCGCCATCTTTCGGCTCACCATCATTTGGTTTGCCGTCCTGTCCAGCTTTCGACTCGCCTTCTTCGCCATCCTTCGGCTGGGAATCTTCTGAGCCTTCGCCGTCTTTGTTCTTGTCGGAATCGGATTCGGATTCGCTTCCTTCGCCGTCAGAACCTTCTCCTTCGCCGTCCGCTTTGTCCGAATCTCCATTCTCGGCGTCAGACGACTTGCCATCCTTCGACTCACTGTTTGACGATTCGCCGTTCTGATCTGATTCGCCAGATTCGCTATCGTCGATCTTCTTGCCGAGTTCGC
>CALHZT010000244.1 GCA_938040995.1 uncultured Pirellulaceae bacterium
GTCGCGATCAGCAGCGCGACCACGCCAATCCAGGCAAGAACGACACTCACCCGGATTAACATCCAGAGCGCATCCCAGCTGATGATGGGCAGCCCCTGCAGGCCTTCCTGGTTGTGGCCTGAGATAATGATCAGTCCAGTCAGCAAAGCACCAATCAACGTTACGACAGCGCCAATCCACAGCCGACGACCTGTAGCCTGCACTTTAAAACGAAGCAGGTGTGCGGCAAAAAGGTTGGCAAACATGACGTAGCCCAACATTTTCCCGCCCGGGATAAAGATAAAGCCCGGAATGTCTGCGAAGAACGGGAATGATGTCGGAGGAAAGAGCGACGGAGGAAAAAAGACTTGAAGGTCGACGCGCGCGATCCAGCTGCGAAAGAATACGGCGATCACGTCCTGCATGCTCATGTAGTACTGAGCCAGCGTGCCGACAAGAATCAGCAAAATGGAAAAAGCAAAAAGTGTGACCGTCAGTTTGAGCGATGCAAGCGGCTTGAGGATTGTGGAAAACTGATCAAACAAGCCTTCGCCAGTGATTGCGGTACGAAATTCAGGTGTGGATCCAGAGCCGATGGTCGGCGAATGCGAAGACATGATATTCAGACTCGATGTTTTTGTTTGGTTGCCGTGTGAGGCAAGTTGGTTTGAGTTTGGTGGGTTGCGGAGTGAATTTCAGATTTCAGATTTCAGATTTCAGATTCCAGATTCCAGATTCCAGATTTGATATTGAGATTGAGATACAGTTTTCAAAATCGCTAGAACTTCACTGAATTCACAAACGCCTCGAAACTATCTTTTTGCGATTCTACCGTTTGAGCATCGCCCATCAGCTTGAAGAACCAGGTCACCGGCCCTCGCGGCAACAAGGCAACCATCATGGCCTGCTTTGGCGCGGCCGATTCAGCCACCAGTTGGACCAATGTCGCCGTTTCGTCGCCCACCTGAATTTCACTGAGTGATTCCGCAAGCCCTTCTTCATCCGTCGGTGGCAGGCCCAGCTGCCCGCGCCAACGGTTGACGTTCGGCAGGACGGCGGATCCCGCCGTGCCCAAAGTAGTAACCGTAAGTTCCGCCTTCCCATCACCCTCGGCGTCGCCCATCACAAATGCGATCTTTCGCATTCCGCCGTAGCGCCCCAATTCCCACCCATCCGGCGTCTGGTATTCAAACCCTGGTTGAGGAGCTGCTGCGGCTGCAGCAGGTGGGCTTCCGCCGCCTGCCGAAGGCGGTGGTCCAGCCATCGGGGGCTTGCTGCCGGCCCCGGCGGAGTTTGCCCCGGCGGAGTTTGCAAAGGGAGCCCGCATGCCCATCCCCATCGAGTCGCCCGAGAGCGTTCCAGCGATGTTGACGAACGATGCGAAGTTCTCGCCGTTGGCCAAGTCAATTTTTTCGACTGATTCATCCAGCGTGGATTCTTCAACACGCGGCTGCCCCAACTGAGCTCGCCAGCGATTCACATTTTCGAGCACCGATTGATTCGATGGCAACGCAATGACTGAAACATCAAGTCCAGGCTGACCAACATTCAAAGTCGCGAAACGCATCCCCGAGCCGGCTTGTTGCTTCCATCCCTTCGGCAAATCCCACTCCGGCACGCCGTCCGCAAACTTGACGCTCGCAACGAACTCACGAAAGCCGTCGACATGCCGCGCCACGGGGGCATCACCGCCCATGAGTTTGAAGAACCATGCCTTGGGCTCTTCGACCACGATCGCCGCCAACATTCGGCCTTTCGCGGTTGTATTCGATTGGCTATTCATACTGGCCGCGCTGCCGCTATCGGACGAGCCGACGGTCGGGGCGACTTCTTTGGGGATGTTGTAACTTGTAATTGGTGATTCTTTGCGGCAGCCTGTGCCAGCCACCAGGCTGACAAGTATTGCCATAAAAGCACATAAGGAACACAAGGAACGGTATCGTTTAATCATAAAAACCCGGCTCTTCCAACTCATTTCAGACTGGGGGATTTTAGGCTACTGGGGCGGAATTAAGCACCCCGATTCAGCGCCGCTTGGCATGATACGGGCAATCATTTCCCGCGGGCTCGTCCAGATCTGCTGGCGAGATCTCTTCCACAATCTACCGCGAAGCAGGTTCGTGGCACGCCAAACAAGAACTGGCCAACACTGCCAGACAATGCGTGGACAGTGGCGAACTCGTGGCAGCCATACGGCTCAACGGAACATCGTCTAACGAAGTCGGCGAAGCTGCCGAAGCTGACGATGTTGACGATGCCGCCGATCGGGCATCAGCCGCGAAGTGACAATCGGTACAACAATCCGTCGCCGCATGTTCATGTGGCGAAACCGGTTTTTTGTTCGCCGAATCTGCCAACGCCGTCGCCTGAAGACAGGACTCCAGGACGCCCAATTGCAGCAGGTAGCCCCGCTTTTCAGCGTCGGTCTTCGGCATCGCGGCGGAAGCTCCCGACCCACCACGCCAAGGCACGATGGCTGCAACCAGTAGGATAGCGGACAGTGCTGCGGCGATCGAAACGACGGAGAAGAAATTTGGCAACCGAGCCGGCTGTTTCCGCGGGCCCGCATAATCAATCGCTCCGTTCGATGAAGCAACGGACGCTTCCCGAACGCGAGCCATAATTCCGGCCAACGCGGAGCTTTCGACTTGCCGGGCGCGGCGATGCATGTCACTGACCGCCAGTTCAGAACCAGTTTCGCTGCATGCACCGGACAGACTTGGCGGATCGTAGCAGGGTAACCCGACGCGATCAGCCGCCAACAGTGATTCGTGGAGCACATCGGTGACTGGCCGGAGTGCCTCGGCAAGTTCGCGACATTCGTGGCACACATCGATGTGTTCGATCACTTGCACATCGGAAGTTTCGCCGGACGGGAAAGGTCCCCGAGTCAACAATTCAAAAATCCGTTCGCAACTCAATAGTGTTTTCATGATTGATCTTTCGCAGCTCGACCTGAAACCGGACCGATACCTCTTTCTTCGGATTGCACCATTTTCCCCATCGCCAACAAACCGGCTTTCACACGATTTTTCGCCGTCGCAAGACTACAATCCAGCAGACTGGCTATCTCGCGATATTTCAACTCGCCAGCAAACCGCAACCGAATCGCCTCCGCCTGTTTTTCCGGCAGCCGGTCAAGCAATTGCAGAACCCGCTCCAGCTGTTCGGCAGCGACCAACGCTTGAGGATCAACGCGGCTCGAGATCTCCTCGACATTGGAACCGCCCGGCAACGTCGCCACACTCTTTTTCATCCGTCCGTATCTCCGGCGACTCTCGTTCGCAAGGATCGCCCAAAGCCACGTTCGAAAGCTGTAATTCGAATCATACGACTTCAGACCGCGAAACGCCGCCAGCAAACTGTCCTGGACCACATCCTCGGCGACTTGCCGATCCCCAATCCGCATCATCGCCGTTCGCAACATCGCAGGATGGTATCGCCGAACCAGCACTTCAAAACGGTCGACGTCACCAGCCAATACCGAAGCAATCGCCTCGGCATCTGTTGACGGCTTGTCGTCGGGAACTGTTGGCTGCAAACGACCAATCCTCGGGTTCGCGTTCATGGCCAATTCGGTAAGGCCTGTGGGGCCACCTGTAGATAGTGGCGGTTGCTCAAAAAGGGCTAAGTGAATTTCCCAATTTTAGCGAAATCGTGAACCAGAGGGGAAATGGCGTGGAATCCGTTTCAAAACCGCAACTGCCCCGCAACTGCCATACGATGCTCGCCCACGTGCGTCGCAAAATACGGCTGAGCGAAGGACGTGGAAGTCCATCGTGCTGGGGGCTGAAACAGGCAAGGGGAAAGGCGATTTCATGTGTCACGCCGGGAAGAGACATTGCCGCCAGCGGTGTTGCGGCCACCGTCGTTACTTCGGGATGATCATGTCCATCAATGCGCTATTGAGTGCGTACGGCTCGTTCCAGCTCCACATATTGCGGACAAGATCCGTAATCATCATGCCACCCAGGGCGAGAACCAGAGCACACATCCCGAGTAAAACGACGGTAAGAATGGAATAACCAGCCTCCGGTGCCGCGGCGACTCCAGCGCCAGCTCCAAGAGGTGCGACTTCTTCGACGCCTTCGTCCATGACGCCGAGATCATCACTGCCTGCAAGGCCACCACCAAAATCTGCATCGCCGAGCTCGGTGACTTCTTCGGATTCGAGCTCGTCGGTATCGAGCGCGATAACCTGAGAACCGCTGTCCGCATCGTCGTCTTCGAGGCCTTCCACTGGAGTCAGACCAAAGTCGTCGGAATCCATAATTGTATTTGCATCGAGATCTTCGACAGCATCATCACCAAGATCAATAATGTCGTCGTCGGCTTCACCAAGTTCCAGCGCGTCAATGTCCGAGCCGCCGGCCAGTTCCATCGGCGTATCTTCCAGTGAGATGCCACTATCCGACGGGCTGGTGAGACTGATGCCGCTGTCGCCCGCGTTAATGGTTACGTCGCTATCAAGACCACTGAGCCCACTCAGACCGATTCCGGTTCCAGACCCTTCAAGATTAAGACTGGATCCACCAAGATCGAGAGCGCTACCGCCCTCCAGCACGAGATCGTCGCCGTCGAGATCTATCGAGTCGTCGGAGATGTCGATCACGTCGCTATCGGCAACAGCATCGGCGATCTTTTGTTTCGCATCGTCCCCTCCGGATGCGAGTACTCCGGAATCACCCTGCAGAAGGAGTTCGCCGCTGTCATCATCGTTGCCGCCGAGCACACCACCGACCGCCGCAACGGCCGCCGTTCCAGCTGCTGCCGCCGCTGCCGCAGCACCTGCGATTCCGCCATCAGCCGAGCTGTCGGCATCAGCGAGTTCGAGACCACTTCCGGTGGTAGGCGAATCACCAGAAGCCTCTTCGATACCAAGATCCAGCGAACTACCACTCGTACCAGCAAGATCAAGGTCACTCACTTCACTGGACAAATCGAGGTCCGATCCACCATCCAGTTTCAACTCGCTCCCAGCGTCCAGCGTCAATTCGCTACCACCGTCCAGCTTGAGCTCGCTACCTTCGTCCAGCTTGAGATCGCTACCGCCATCGAGCTTCAATTCACTGCCACCATCAAGCTTGAGCTCGCTACCGTCGTCGAGTTTTAATTCACTTCCGCCATCCAGCTTGAGCTCTCCGCTATCTTCCAGCACGAGTGCATCGCCATCATCGGCGGCTTCGCCAAGAAGCGGCACATCATCATCGAGGTCGAGAACCAGCTCTTCGCTACTCTCGTTATCTTCGAGCTCGAGGTTGAGCCCGCTATCGGCGGCGGGCATTTTGTCTTCACCAATAATGGTGCTCGATGCGCCGGCATCGGATTCGCCCAACGCTTGTTCGCTGACGAGCACCGAATCAGGACCGTCGGTGTCTTCCGACGAGTCGGCACCAAGATCAATCATTTCGTCCAGGTCCGAGTCGATATCGACAAGGCCTGCATCAGCCGAAGGAGTCGGCAGATCAACACCAGACAGACTCTCAGCAACAGCCGAAACATCCGTACCAAGCTTCTTGGCAAACCGTTCGACTTCTTCTTCCTGGAACTTCCACGAAGCACCATCTTTGTAGCCTTTGATATCGTAGTTCTCACGATACTCATTCAGCTTTTCAATGGTGAGACCGAGCATCTCGGCGGCTTGTTCAAGTTTGATGTATGCCATTGCCTGTCTATCTCTTGTTTATCAACGCCTGAATATCATCAGGCTCTAGTTCACTTTTGTCGTTGAAAGCCTGCATTTGCAAATCCCAGGAGATGTTGCGAACACTCTTCAACGCGATCTCACCGTCCACATTTGCGTGATAACAGGCGAGTACACTTTTTTGGGCGTCCATGACTACCACTTGCTGCCCACCTTGGGGAAGCGGCACGTTTGTCATGACTATCGACTGGTTCGACATTCCCTGGGGTTGGGCCAAAGCCATCGTTCCGGGTCGTGTGAATGCGAGTGCACCCACCATCAATCCGGCGAGAAACACAATTCCTGTCGCGGCGCGTTGCATGGTTGATTCCTTTCGAATGCAATTGCCCAATTTTCAACTTGGCTACGACCACGAAATCGCCTGATTCCGGGTACGAGAGCCTGTTACCCATTCTAAAAGGCGACCTTGCTGATTCAAGGGAAATTGGAAACTCTGCGGGCTGATAGACGATTCCCGCCACCTCGACGTGTGCAACCGCCAGGACCCGCACAAGCCCGCCTTTCGAGACACTATAGCCCCTCCGACTGGTGCAATCCGATCGCGGTCAGGCTTTGCCAGTCGCCCTCCCCGTCCTTCGACATCACGGATCTCGCCACGTCAGGCTCCCTGAGACTGAATGGCTGGCGCATCGTGCGTAAATTTTCTGGTAGCTTCTCGTACTTCCGCATCATCAAAGTCGCGAGTTGGTGGGTCTCCGTCGTTCAGCGACCTACTGGAATTGGAACGGCGGACATAGAATATCCCCTTCACGCGTAGACCGCTGGCATGGCCGACAGTCGCTGCATGTCATCTCATTCGGTCTCATTCGGAAGAATCCCGCGTGCAAAAGCCCGCATTTGATTTTGAGGAATCCATGTTTCGAGTTACCAGACAAATTGATTTTTGCTACGGCCATCGGCTATTGAATTACGACGGCAAGTGCAAGCACCTGCATGGCCACAACGGTCGCGCTTTGATCACGATCGAGTCAGACAAGCTTGACGATCGTGGCATGGTGATGGATTTTAGCGATATCAAAAAAGACGTCAGCACATGGATCGATGACAACATGGATCACCGTATGATCCTCTGCGAATCAGATCCGGTCGTGGAGATGCTCAAGGATATTGGCGAGCCGATGTTTCTGCTTAAGACAAATCCTACTGCCGAGAATATTGCCAAGGCGATTTTCGATTACACGATAGCGCGAGATTTTCCGGTCACCGAAGTCAGCCTGTGGGAAACAGTCAACTGTTTCGCAACGTATTGTGGCAACGGCAAAGCCAGTGCCTAATCGGGGATGGAGACTCATCCAGACGACGCGGTAAGATTTCGCGTGAAGTGAGTTGTAGCCAGTTGGCGAGCGCGCATAAAAACAGCCCGTCGCCGGCTTGGTGAAACCGGCCACGGACTTATCCCCCCTGGGAAACTCAGCAGGCTGTGAACCTGCCCCGTGCAGTAGCGCTGACTTTGACACCAGCGGCTTTTGCGTGAGAGTTGTTATCGACGAATAGGGTTTGCGACTTTGGTAATCTTTCGCGGTTGCGCAAACTTTGACAATCCCCGCGTCCACGAGCATCGACGAAGCCTCTGAAATAACGACGATCCCGCTGCACCGTAGCACTGCGAGTACTTTCACGATCCTGATTCCACGGCTCATGCCATCAACGCTAGCCGCAGGCGATCTTCCCTAATCGTCACGTTCAGAACATTTGGATCAACTTATCAACGGCTCTACGCCGATTCCGTAGACAGGTGAAAAGTACGCAGCGACTGCGCAATTACTTGCAGTCGGCCGCGATCCATTTGATAAGGACCAGGACCGTGACCAAGTCAGAGAAAAGAAGCTTTCTCAATGTCGCCTTTGAAACAATAGGCCTTCCCGTTTTCTGGGGCGTCGCCATGACGCTTGGCTTTTACCTGTTGATCAACCTCGGCGTCATTGACACCAGGATTGTCAATCGATACTTCACCGGCCATCCGGTCGTCTACTTCGAAGCCGTCCTGTTCTTCATTGGCGTTGCCGCCCTGTTCATGAAGTTGATCAGTGTCGGTGGGCAATTCAACACCTTCTCCGAAGTCCAAATGGTTGCCAAACCAGTCGACGGGCAAGCGATCGAAGATGTCGACGGCATGCTCGCCAGCTTAAAGCAGTTCCCTGATCATATTCGCCACTCCTATCTGGTGACGCGACTGCAAACGATGCTTCAATTCGTGCAGCTGCGTCAGTCGCCGGTCGGAATTGAAGAAGAACTCAAGCACCAATCCGAACTGGATGGTATTCGACGCCATGAAGGCTACGCACTCGTGCGAATCATCGTATGGGCCATCCCGATGCTCGGTTTCCTGGGAACGGTCATTGGAATTACGCTTTCTCTCGGCGACTTGTCACCGACGTCGCTTGTGGCGACTCCCGAAAAGGCGATGGAAGGTCTTCTTGCCGGCTTAAGTATCGCCTTTGATACAACGGCCCTCGCATTGACGTTGTCGATCATTCTTATGTTCTGCCAATTCGTGACTAATCGACTGGAAACCGACTTGCTCGAAGCCGTCGATACCCACGTCGAGTACGAGTTCGCCGGGCGTTTTGTCAGCCCACCTGAAACGACAGCGACGATTGAGTCGACCAGCCCGCACGTGGCGGATGTCAGTCACCTCAGCAAAGTCGTTCTGAAGTCCGTCGAGACCATGGTGAACAAGCAGACGCAGGCGTGGCAAAATTCTGTTCGAGCCAACGAAGTTCGCTGGAGCGATGTGATTCAGGCGGCTGGCACGAACATTCAGACCAATATGACAAGCGCGTTTCGTCAGTCGATGCGTGATTACACCGAAGAGCTGGATCGCGCTGAATCCAATTCGCTGGCCAGAACCGAGCGGCAGTGGGACAAGTTCCAGCACGTGTTGACGGAGAATGCCAAAGTCATGCAGGCTCAACAGGCCGAACTCGTGAAGCAAGGCGACTTGATGCTGCAAGCCATCAATGCTTCGGGAGAGGTTTCAAAGGTGCAAAACGCGCTGAACGAAAACCTCAAGTCACTAACGATGATGGGGCAGTTTGACGAGACGATCATGAGTCTGTCGGCCGCGATCAATCTTCTGAATGCACGGCTGGGTGCCGAAGCCCGCGAGGCTTCGCACTTGCGAATCCATGGTAGCGACGATGATTACCGGAGGGCTGCATGAGCCGCCGAGCAACGGGAAAAACCGAGGTCGCGGTCACGCTCTTTCCATTCCTCGCTGTCCTGATTTGCACGATGGGCTCGCTCATTGTGCTGCTGGTTGTCGTTGTACAACAGGCAAAATCACAGGGCGCGAAGGCAGAATTTGCCGCCGTCGAACGAACACCCGATCCGGTTCCGCCGGAGCCCGAGGTCATTGCACCAGTCGAAAAACCGGCGCCAGCCGAGATGGCGATCCTGCGATCCCCGGTGCCACCCTTTGCGGCTCCACCCATCGAAGCCGACCCTTCGATTGCGCTCGAAGATGCAGTTGCCGACGTCCAGTGGGCCAATGAACAACTGGCGGCTTCACGCGAAGCAACTCGCCAGGACCTTGCCGAGAGTCGCATGGAACTCAGTCGGCTGGAAGACCAGACACGACGATTGAGCGAGCAACTCGACTTGATGGAAAAACAGGCGGCGGATCTACTCGCCGCCGAAGAAGGCAAGGCGCGTCCGAACCAGTTGGCTCAATCGCAGATCGTGGATATCAAGAAGAAGATCGACGATGCCAAAGCCGAACTCGCAAAGAAGCAGGAAGCCGCCAAAGCGGTTTCAGATCAGCAGTATGCCCTGGTGGCTTACGATGGCCAGAACGGAACACGGCGGCGACCGATCTACATCGAATGCACCGCAGCAGGCGTGAAGCTTCAACCCGAAGGCATCCAAATGACGGTCGACGACTTGCTCGTGACCGGACCGACCAACGCGTTGTCCGCAGCCTTGCGAATCACACGCGAGTACCTTTCGGATGCCGGCGTCACGAAGATTTCTGGCGAGCCGTATCCGCTCATCATCGTGCGTCCCGGCGGCGAAACCGCGTTTGTCGCCAGTCGCCGGTCACTAAAAGGATGGGACGAAGATTGGGGCTACGAGCTGGTGCCGCACGGAATGGAGCTCGCGTTTCCGGAGTCCGACAGCTCGTTGGCAACGCTCCTCAACAATACAATCGCACAAATCCGGGAAGCGACGGCTCCTCAAATCGCTGCCATCAAACGAGCCAGAATGTTGGCTCAACAAGGTCGCGGCAATAACAGCCAGGGTTACTCGATCGGACAAACGGCGGGGTCCGGCCTCATCCCTCGCGGCGGCGGTGGTCGATCCGGAAGGGCCGGCGGACCAGGCGGACCTGACCAGTTCTCTCGCAACGCACCTGGAAGTAGTCCGGGCAATGGCTTGGGCAACAATTCAGCAAACGGTTCAATGAATGGTTTGGGGAGTGGGTTCGGCAATGGCACTTTGACGGCGCCACAGTCCGGTATGGCTCTTGCTGGTGCTACCGGTGGCCAGTCACCAAGTGGTTCAAACGCACCGCTTGGGCAAAATGGAAACGGCACCTCCAATATCCCTGGAACGCTTTCCAGCGGAACACCTGGGCAAGCGGGCATCACCCATGTCGCCGGTTCAGCGGGCACGCGGGCTGGCGGCCAATTTGAAAGCTTGATCCCCGGTGCTTCGTCACAAAATGGCGGCGCTTCCAACGGTGGTTCCAACGGTGGTTCCAGCCAAAACGGCTCGCCATCTGCTTATGGCGCAGCAGCCAACGGTACATCAACGGCTAACAGTAATCCAAACAACGGATCAGCCGCCAGCAACGGCTCGGGCGGCTCGCCCGGGAATGGGCAAACCGCACAGAGCCAAGGCGTGAACAACAGCCGTGGTAGCCAGTTTCAAACCGGCGGAACCGGTGGTTCAGGTGGACCACAATTTGGCAGTAGTGGATCGGCACAGTCTTCCCAGGGCTCGACTGGCTCAAACAACTCGCTTTCTCTGACGCCGGCACAAGGCACCAACAGCGACTCGGCGCCTCATGCAAACAGCATCGCAGCTTCTCAGGGATCGAACTGGGCACTGCCGGGTGCGAACGGCGGCGGCATCGGGATCACACGACCACTGCAGGTTTTCTGCGGTCGCGAGAACATCACGATCCTGGGCGAATCCGGCACAACGAACAGCCGGCACGACAACCTTGCGATCAATGGTGACTTACAAGCCGCCATGAAACCACTCGCCGAGACCATTTGGCAACGGATTGAGCACTGGGGCATCGCCGGTCCGAACGTCTACTGGAAACCTGTTTTGCAATTCCGCGTCGAACCCGGTGCCGAGCAGCAATACGAACAGATCAAAATCCTGCTTGATGGTAGCGGCTTCGAGGTTCAACGAGCCCAATAAATTCATCCGTCCAATTTGGCAACCAATCAACCATGCGTCGCAACACCGAAGAATTCAACGACCAGAACTACGATTCGTTTCTGGACATCGTTGCCAACCTCGTTGGCATCCTCGTGATCCTGATCATGGTGATTGGAGTTCGAGCCAAGAATGTCGCCGAGTCGTCTCCGGAATCGGTTGCGGCGGCTATCGAGATGGCCAAACAGGAACAGGCAAAGAAAGACGCGTTGCAGGCACAGATTGCCAAGATCGACAGGCAATTCGAGGAAAAGCAGGACGCTCCCGTTATCCCGATGGCTGCCATCAAACAGCTGCAGCATCCGGCTCACAACATTGCGAAAATCAAATCACTGAAGCAACAGCTTCACATTGAGAAAACGAAAGCCGCGAAGATCAACATCGACGCGCACGAGATGAACGCCAACATTCAGCAGTTGAAAGCGGCATCCAAGCTTCAAAACGAAGAGAGACAGCGGCTGCAACTGGCTATTTCACTGGCGGACAAAGCCATTGCGAAACGCCGCTCGAAGCTTGGCGAACAGCAACAAGTCGAATTGGCGATGGCTCAGGAACTCGATTCGTCAAAGCATGCACTTGGCGAATTGCACCGACAGATCTCAGCCGTCGAATCGGTCACCAAACAACCGCCAAAAGTTCTTGAGCACAAATCGACTCCGTTGGCGAAGACCGTTTTCGGCGAAGAAGAGCATTTCCGCATTTCGAGCGGCAGGATCGCCTACGTTCCGATGCCGGAAATCGTCTCGATCATGCAGCGTGACGTATCTTCGAAGAAATGGAAGCTGCAGAACCAGAATGAAGCCACCGAGGTCATCGGCCCAGTCAACGGTTTCTACGGCCGCTACACAATCGAGAAGCGTCGTGGGATGGTGCAAACGGACGATGGCCCGCGGATGGCCGAGATGATTGAGCTGCGGGAAATTGACATGGTGCCCGAAGAGGGTGTTACGTTAGGTGAAGCAGTCGATGGTGCTCTTCAATCGACTCAATCAGAGTTTCTACAACGTGTCGCGTATCTCAATCCGGAAACGACAACCATCACCTTCTGGGTCTATCCTGATGGCTATGCAGATTTCCGCAAAGTCAAAGAAGCCCTAACTGGCCGCGGTTTTCGAACCGCCGCGCGCGTGCTTCGTGATGGCTATCTAATCGGCGGCGCACCAGGCGGCAGCAAATCCGCCGCCGAATAGCGTCCTCTCTTCAGCGCCAAAGAATCTCTTTTAACCCTCCTCCGACAACGCGGTGTCCGGCGAGGAACGAGCTGGGCAAACCGGCTTGTCGAGTGGAAGGATCGGAGCCTCAGCGACGGGGAGGGCCGTGGATTGAATATCGATCACGGAACAAGGAATGTCGAAGGACGAAGTTCTAAGCACTACTTCCCGCACAGCTCCGCAATACAACTACCACCCTCCTCCGACAACGCGGTGTCCGGCGAGGAACGAGCTGGGCATACCGGCTTGTCGAGTGGGAGGGTCGGAGCCTCAGCGACGGGGAGGGCCGTGGATTGAATATCGATCACGGAACAAGGAATGTCGAAGGACGAAGTTTTTAGCACAGCTTCCCACACAGCTCTGCAATACAACTACCACCCCTCATCGTACCACACAAGTCCGTTGCCAGGCTGGCGCTTCGTTCGCGGTTCATCGTGATTGGGCTGGACTCGCTGCTGGCTAGCAGCGAATGATTGGATGCTTGTCTTCGAGGGAATGTTGAAGCGATTGTTTTTTCAGTTTCGCTTTGGAGGTTTCCTGAAATGTCGATAGTTGATGAAGTTGTTGGGGCTGAGTTTGGGGATGCGCGCCTGGACGAAAGGTTGCAAACGGTCATCAAGGAATTGGGAGAACATCCGAACCTGAGTATCCCGGCGGCGACCAATCGTCGGGCTGAAATGGAAGGTGCTTACCGGTTTTTCGATAATTCCAAAGTTACTCCCGGGAAGATATTGCAGCCTCATATCGACGCTACCAAGGAAAGAATCTCGGCGTGTGATCTTGCTCTCTTCATTCAGGATACCACCGAGTTCGATCTCACTCGGCCGACTCAGCAAGTGCTCGGCGCTGGCTACATGGACAGCGA
>CALHZT010000245.1 GCA_938040995.1 uncultured Pirellulaceae bacterium
CGCGCGATGCACTTTGATCATCGCGAGCTTGAGCATGTCGGCAGCAGTGCCCTGCAGCGGACTGTTCATCGCCAGCCGCTCAGCGGCATTCTTCAACGTCTTGTTTCGTGAGTTGATATCGCGAACATATCGGCGACGGCCGGTCTTGGTCTTTACGTAGCCGTGCTCTTCCGCGAACGAGACGGTCTTGTCGATATACTCCTGAACACCCGCATGTTTTTCAAAATAGTTCTCTATCAACTCGTTGGCTTCGCCGCGTGGAATATTCAGACGCTGCTGCAATCCGAACGCTGAGATCCCATAGATAATCCCAAAGTTGACGGTCTTGGCTTTGTCGCGCATCTCCCGCGTCACATCGGCAATGTCGACTTTGTAAACTTTCGAAGCCGTCGCCGTATGAATGTCCAGCCCGTCATTGAACGCTTCAAGAAGGCTCGCATCCTGGCTGAGCTCCGCCATAATCCGCAATTCGATTTGCGAATAGTCTGCGGCGAGCAGCAGATAATTATCGTCGCGAGGAACGAACGCGGCTCGAATCTCCCTGCCCCGCGCCTTGCGAATCGGGATCGTCTGCAAGTTGGGATTATTGGACTGGATGCGTCCCGTCGCCGTCCACGCCTGGCTGTAGTGCGTATGCAATCGGCCGGTTTCCGCATTCACGTAATTCGGAAGCTGATCCACATAGACCGACTTCAGCTTCGACGCGTTTCGAAAATCGAGAACGTCCCGAACGATTTTGTGTTTGGGAGCGAGGCGGAGCAGCTCCGACTCCTTGGTGGAATACTGCCCCGTCGCCGTTTTTTTCGGTTTCTCAACCAGCTTCAAATCGTCGTACAGGACGATGCCGAGTTGCTTGGGACTGCCAATATTGAACTCGCTACCGGCGGCCTCGTAGATGTCGGCCTGCAGCTGCTCGATGTCTGCCGCAAGCTTCTTCGAATTCTCGCGAAGAGCATCTGAGTCCAGCCGGATCCCCTCGTGTTCCATATCAACGAGGACAGGGATCAACGGCCCTTCGACTTCGAAGCAAACTTTCTCGACTCCACGTTCAACGATGTCCGGACGAATCACATTGGCGACCTTTAACGTGACATCGGCATCTTCGCAGGCGTATTCCGCGAGTTGCTCCAGCGGCACGTCGCGCATGTTCTTTTGGTCTTCGCCCTTCTCTCCGATCAGCGCCGACGTCGGGATCGGTTGATATCCGAGATACAACTTGGCGAGATAGTCCAGACCATGCCGCATCTCCGGCTCTTTCATCGAATGAGCCAACATGGTGTCGAAGAGCGGGCCGCGAATGTTGATCCCATGCCACTTCAGGAGCGTCACATCGTACTTCAGATTGTGACCGATCTTCTCAATCGCAGGGTCCTCCCAAAGCGGAGCAAACTCCTGCAAGACTTCGCGAACTTCCGATTCATCGTCTGGACAAACGACATAGAACGCCTTGCTTTCCTCGAAAGCAAATGCAATCCCGAGAGGAACTGCATCACGTGCATTCAGCGAAGTCGTTTCCGTGTCAAAGCAAAACGATTTTTGATTTTTCAGTTGGTCCAGAAGTGCTTTTCGATCTTTGGCAGTCTTTACGATCTTGTAATCGTGCGGAACTTCCTTAATCGTCTTTTCTTCAACAGGTTCATCGAAAAGACTCGCCTGAATTTCGACTTCCCGCTTTTCCCGAATAACAGCCGCACGGGCGGGAGCCGCCGTAAACGACTTTCCGAACAGCCGCTTGCCGATCCCGTCAAACTCCAACTCGACAAACACCTTTGTCAACTTTTCCTTGTCGTAATCACGCTTTTCGAGATCGGCAAACTTGACGTCGAGTGGCACTTCCGTGTTGATCGTGACCAGCTTTTTTGAAAGCAAAGCGATATCGCGACTGCTTTCGATCCGCTCCTTCTGTTTGCCCTTCAACTCATCCGTATGCTGCAGCATATTCTCGACAGTATCGTACTTTTCGATCAACTTCTGAGCCGTCTTTTCACCGACTCCCTTCACCCCCGGAATGTTGTCGCTTGCGTCACCCATCAAGCCAAGAATATCGATCACCTGCTCGACTCGCTTAATCTTCCACTTCTCCAGAATCTCCGTAACGCCAAGAATTTCCGCATGCGACCCCTGCCGACCCGGTTTGTAAATTTTGACATTCGGAGTCACCAGTTGCGCAAAGTCCTTGTCCGGAGTCACCATGAAGACTTCGCAGCCCTCAAGATCAGCCTGCTTCGCCAACGTTCCGATCACATCGTCGGCTTCGAACCCATCCTTGCGAATCACCGTGATATTGAACGCATCAAGAAGCTGATCGACCATCGGCAACGCATCACCGATATCCTCAGGCAATGCGTCCCGCTGAGCCTTGTACTCAGGAAACTCCACGTGACGAAACGTCGGTGCCGACGTATCAAACGCCGCTGCAATATGAGTCGGCTCGTGCTCGTTCAGAATATTGAGGAGCGTATTCACAAAACCGAAAGCACCCGAAGTACATTTCCCACCGGAAGTGTAGCGCGGGCTGCGGATAAGAGAAAAATGGGCCCGGTAGATAAGGGCCATACCGTCAAGCAGAAACAGACGGTTCTCGGATGGTAGTAGCGACATTGTTGATATCGTTCACGCGACTTATAAGTTGAAAGGAACGACCATCGTACCGCTTGCGATTGCTCGCCCATACCCGCCGACAAATCAGACTGAACACAAAAATGGCCCGACAAGACAACCACTTTGAAGCAATCGTGCTCGGCACTGGCGGAGTCGGCAGCGCTGCCCTCTACGAACTGGCCAAGCGAGGCCACCGCGCCCTCGGGCTCGACAGGCACCCGCCCGGTCATGACCGCGGCAGCTCACACGGGCAAACGCGTGTAATTCGTCAGGCGTACTTTGAACATCCCGATTACGTGCCGCTCGCAATCGCCGCGTACGATTTGTGGAGCGAGCTGGAAGAGCGACACGGCAGGCAACTACTTTGGCAAACGGGTTTGCTCCAGGCAGGCCCGGCAGATGGGCTCGTGATTTCGGGTGTGGTCAAGTCGTCGGAAACGCACGATCTGGACGTTGAGCGATTCTCAGCCACCGAGGCTATGAAGCGTTTTCCGCAATTCAAAATACCAAATGGGATGGAGGCCGTTTTTGAGAAAGCCGCCGGTTACCTGCTCGTTGAAGATTGCGTACGAGCCAACATTGCCGAAGCCATCAAACTCGATGCCGTGTGGAAAC
This sequence comes from uncultured Pirellulaceae bacterium, assembly GCA_938040995.1. Lineage (GTDB taxonomy): Bacteria > Planctomycetota > Planctomycetia > Pirellulales > Pirellulaceae > CALHZT01. Next base: position 3,217 of record CALHZT010000245.1, read on the forward strand.
AGGAATCGGCATCCGCATGGTACGACAAAGGCGATTCCGTCGAAGTACATACGGAGGCCGGTAGCTACAGCGCTGACAAGTTAATCGTGGCCGCCGGCCCCTGGGCTCGCACGGCTTTGCCTTCGATTCATCAGCAACTAACGGTCGTCGCCAAGCATATGCACTGGTTCGACGCAGGCGCACCGATGAATCAAAGTGAACGTTGCCCCGTCTATCTGTTTGAGACAAATGAAGGCATTCATTATGGATTTCCTTCGCTCGATGGATCGACTGCCAAAGTCGCAGAACACTCTGGCGGAATTCTGGTCGAAGACTCCGTCGTAGCGTTTCCGCGCGACGTCGACCTCGACGACCTTCAACGAGTCACGAGATTTACCGAAGCCTGCCTGCCATTTATCGCGACTGATGTCCGCGACTCCGCGGTCTGCTTTTACACAATGAGCCCTGATGAACACTTCCTGCTCGGCCAGCACCCGAACCACAACAATGTCCTGATTGCCGCCGGACTTTCCGGACACGGATTCAAGTTCACACCGGTCCTCGGCAAGGCGTTGGTTGATCTGGCAATGGCGGGTACGACAAAATTGCCAATCGAGTTCCTGTCGCCAGAGAGATTTCGTGAAAACTCCTGATGGCCGGTAGTCGGACATTATGCAGTTTTTTGCAAGGGACTTTACCGCCCCGGTGCTTGCAAAGTTGTGGCGCACCTTCGGTGCTCAAGTGTTTTTTGGCGTTTTGTACCGGCGGACAAGTCCGCCGGCAGGGGTTGTGTCGGGCCTTCGGCCCTGGATTCGCGGCTTGCCGGCGAATTGAGACGGTCGAATAGAGGAGGAGATACCTTGGCTGACGCAGCTCTAGTCGTTCACATGCGATTCGAGGAATCGAGCCAGACGGTGGAAGTCGCTTCCACGTTCGATGAAACGAACTTTGGTGACCAATGTGGCTGGATCGACCAGCTCCTCGAAAGGCACATAGTGCAGATCGAGCTGACCGGTGATCGAAACCATCACGCCGTCGAGCCCCTTTTCCGCGAGTGCGCTGTAGGCCCCAACGCCAAGCTGACTGCCGAGCATCACATCGAAAGCGTGAGGAGCCGCACATCGCGACTCGTAACCCAACTGCAAACCGGTGACTTTTCGCTTACGCCCCGTCTCCGTCTTGTAGCGTTCCGAAATCAGCTGCGCGAACACCCGATAGAGATTCACGTGTGAAATGGAAATGTGGCCATGATCGTCTCGCGGAATCCCTTCGAGGTAGGAAGTAGGTAGCAGTTCCGCCAAACCTTCCGCAATCACAATGACGCCGTACTCTTTGCCATCCTGCTCGCGAGAGACCATCATCTTTACGATCTGGCCAACGACGTTATTCACATTCATGATCCGGCGGGCACGTGTATTCCCTGCCGGATCGGTATAGTCTTCGGTCGCCTCGAACTCGTCGCAGATATCTTCCACGCTGATCACAATACTGGCTTCACCAGCCATCGCGGCCCCGTAAGCCAACCACCCTGCACTGCGGCCCATCGTTTCCGCAAGGAAATAGGCGCGATTCGCTTCCGCATCATGGATAAGATTGCGTATCTCGGATGCAATCGTATCGACCGCGGTAAAGTAACCAAACGTAAAGTCGATCCCTTTGTAATCGTTATCAATCGTCTTCGGCAGATGAACGACAGGGATCCTCTTCGAACCTTCCGGCAGCCGGTCCTGGAACATCTTGAACTTGTTCGCGGTCTTGAGCGTATCGTCGCCACCGATTGAAACCAGCGCGTCGACGTCAAGAGAAAGCAAAGCCTCGTAAGTTCGCTTGAGCGGTGCGACTCGATCCGCATCTTCCAGATGAGCGGGATCCGAAATATCGCGTCCCGGATTCGCACGCGCGGTGCCGATCATGATGCCTTGCGAGTTTCTCGTTCGCTTGAGAATCTTCGGATCGATCACGACGTAATCCCGACCGACTTCCATGGGATGATCCGGCCCAAACTCCTGCAAGCCTGAATATCCATGCTTGATGCCAAGAACCTGAATGTCATTTCGCATGAACGAAGTCGCGGCAGTCGAAATAACGGCATTGGCCGATGGAGCTGGTCCACCTGCAAACAGAATTGCAACGCGTCGAATAGAACTGTTCTTTATTGCTTCGGTCAAAGCAGTAACTCCTACGTCAATCAGGGCGACATCAATCGCCTGTTGGCCTGTTGTCCGGGGCTCGAAAAAGGCAAGACTTCGGGCGCAGTTCAACCGCCTGCCGAAACAATGCCAGAACAGCCACGCCTAATCGCGAGAACTGAGATGCTCCCAGTTTCTCTCGACGAACTTCGTGTCCATCGAACCGTCCACAAAAGCCGGCTCGCGAAGAATGCGGCGATGAAATGGAATGGTCGTGGCGATGCCTTCGATACAAAGTTCGTCCAACGCACGACTCATGCACTCAATCGCCTGCAATCTGGTCGGCTGATGCACAATCAGTTTACCAATCATCGAGTCATAATGCGGGGGGACGGTGTAGCCCGTATAAACATGCGAGTCGAATCGCACGCCGAGGCCGCCGGGAGCAATCATATGCGTAATTTTCCCCGGATTCGGCCGAAAGTCAGCCGCCGGGTCTTCCGCATTAATTCGACATTCCATGGCAACGCCGCGGCAATGAATATCCGATTGGCGATAGGGAATCTTCTCGCCAGCCGCCACGAGAATCTGTGATTTGATCAGGTCAATTCCCGTCACCATCTCGCTGACGGGATGCTCTACCTGAATCCGCGCGTTGACTTCGATAAAGTAAAAGTTGTTGTCACTGTCGACGATGAACTCGACCGTTGCAGCGTTCGAATACTCAGCATTCTGGATCAGTCGCACTGCGGCTTCGCACATGGCAGTCCTGGTCGCCGAAGGCAGGTTCGGAGCCGGACTTTCTTCAATCAGCTTTTGGTGGCGACGCTGCGTCGAGCAATCACGTTCCCAAAGATGTACGACGTTCCCGTGCGTGTCCGCCAAAATCTGAACTTCTACGTGTCGCGGCTGGCTCACGAACTTCTCAATGTAAACGTCGCCATTCCCGAACGCCGCGGCGGCTTCTGTGCGTGCCTGATTCAACGCCGTGGAGAGATCTTCAGCCGTCTCGGCGATACGCATTCCTTTTCCACCGCCACCAGCGACCGCTTTGATCAGGACGGGATAGCCGATTCCTTCAGCGACTCGCTTGGCTTCGCCGTCATCTGAAATAATTCCATCGCTACCAGGTACAACGGGAACATTCGCAGACATCGCCAGCTGCCGGGCCAGATCCTTGTTCCCCAGCCGCTCCATCGGCCCGGGCATCGGCCCAATGAAGTCAATTTCGCAACTGCGGCAGACCTCATTGAATTTCGCATTCTCCGCCAGAAATCCATAGCCGGGATGAATCGCTTCGGCCCCGCTGACTTCGGCAGCACTAATCACCCGGTCAAACTTCAGATAGCTGTCGGCAGATTTCGCGGTACCAACACAGATGGCTTCGTCCGCGAAGTCCAGGTACGCGCTTCCCCGGTCCGCTTCACTAAAAATCGCTACAGATTCGATGCCCATTTCACGGCAGGCCCGAATGACTCGCAGAGCAATTTCGCCTCGGTTAGCAATCAGAATACGTCGATACATGGCCAATCAGACAGTAAGTGAAGAACAACGGCGGATGAGACTTCACGGTTTGATTCGGTGAGACGTTCCTCAACAACCGAAACAAAATCGTGAACGAACGGCATCGTCGGATGACAACGATGATCTACTGACTGGTGTCAACCTTGAACAACGGCATTCCGAAATCAACGGAAGCTCCGTCCTCCACCAGCGCGGCAACGATTTTTCCGGAAACCTCAGCCGGAATCTCGTTGAATACTTTCATGGCCTCGACGATACAGACGATCGACTCCGGGCCAATGTGATCTCCAACGCTTACGAAATTCGGCGAGTCCGGATTTGGCTTGGCATAAAACGACCCAACCATGGGACTGTTGATGGTCACGATATTGGCATCGTCCGCGGGAGCACTGGGAGCTGCAGCCGCAGGTGCTGCAGCAGCCGGTAGGGCCTGTGGGACTGCCGCAGGCGGTCCGGCAACGGCGCCTCTCGATAGACGGATCTTTCGCTGATCCTGCTCGAGGTCGACTTCTGTAAGCCCATGATCTTTCATGAGCTGAACGATCTCTGTCAGTTGCTCCAGATCAAAGACGTCCTGCGACTTGCGCCCTGCCGAACTGCGTCCGGACGAAACTGTCTTTTTTTTCTTTCGCGAAGTGGCTTTCTTCTTGGCAGCCATTCAATTCTCCCGTTGCCCATGACCCGTGCTGATTCGTGTTTTGTTGACCGCCCATTATCTACGTCTGGCGGTCATATCGCTAGACTAAGAACCGAATCTTCCAGCTCTTTCGTAAGAGAACTGAGCACTTCGTGGCCATCGCGGGTGACGAGTACGTCATCCTCAATTCGTACGCCGCCCCAGCCGGGAAGATAGATGCCCGGCTCGACCGTAACGACCATGCCGGCCTTCAATAGCTGCTTCTGCCCGTCAACCAGACGTGGCGATTCGTGGACATCCAGCCCGATTCCATGCCCGAGACCGTGGCCAAAGTTCTTGCCATGGCCGGATTGGTCTATGTAAGACCTCGCCGCCGAATCAACCTCGCCCATGCTTACGCCCGGCCGAATTTTCCTGATCGCGCGACGCTGCGCCTCGAGCACAATTCCGTAGATTCGTTCCAATTTCGGCGAGATTCTACCGGTGACAAAAATCCTCGTCAAGTCGCTGACGTACTGCTTCTCGCGGGCTCCCCAATCGATAAGCACAAAATCACTTTCGCCAATCGTTCGTTCCGTCGGAGTCGCATGAGGCAACGCGGCTCGAGGGCCCACCGCCACAATGGAAGGAAAGCTACATTTCCGCCCTCCGAAGCGGCGAATCGTATGCTCAATGTCGGCCGCAACCTGAAGCTCCGTCTGGTCCGGCATCAATCCGGCGGTCACCGAGAGGATCGCCCTTTCCGCCTGACGCACCGCGCGGCGAATCGCCTGAATCTCAAACTTGTCCTTAATTTCCCTCAGTGACTCGACCAGCCCCGAGACAGGTTCGACTTTTGTTTTCGAAAGGCCGCCGGTCAGTCGCTGGTACACAGCAACGTTCATCGCCGTTGATTCGACACCCAGCGTCGCGATCTTCGCCTTTTCGATGGCCTTGATGGAAGACTGCACAATCCCCTGCGTCCGCGGACGGATCTTCACATCCAGATCGGGACATTCTTCCTGAAGCTGAACCGTAAAACGACTGTCACTAATCAGAAGATCGCCGTCACTACGAACCAGCAGATAGCTGTCTTCACCGGTAAAGCCAGTCAGATAAGTCACGTTGGTGAAGTTCGTTACCAACAACGATTCAATGCCGGCCTGGCGAAACTTGCGCCTCAGCCGATCGCGCCGCTGTTGAAAGTTGATACCCATGGGTAGTTCTCGCAGAGAATTGTCACTTTACCTGTGGTGTTGCGAGGGGCAGTACTGAACCTAACCAGAAGTTGGCGTTGCAATACCATACTCGTCAGCCAACCCGGCCCACCACTCTGCCGCGTGATCGAGGCTTTCAATAACATGGTCGGCATCTGTCGCCGCCAGTTCTTCAAGTGAATACGATCCAGTCGCCACCGCTACGACTTTGGCCCCGATGGCTCGTGCACACTTCACATCGTTCGGCGTATCGCCAATGATCCAGACATGTTCAGGGTCCACGGCCGGCAACAGATACTCGCGGGCCTCAGCCAGTGCATCACGCGCGACATCGTCCCGGTCCCGATGACGATCACCAAACCCGCCAACTCCGTCGGGGCGATCCTGAAAGAAGAACCGGTCCAGCCCATACGCCACCAGCTTCTGCTTCGCTGCGGCTCGCATGTTTCCGGTTATCAAACCGAGCCCGATCGTCGGCTGATTCGCAACACACTCCAGTGTTTCGACGACTCGAGGGAGCACATGCCCGTCGCACTCCGTCAGACAAGTCGCAAGGGTTTCGAGAAACGGCTGCTTGTGGGCGTCATAATTTTCATCGGTATCCCCAACGCCGTAGTGGTCGAGGAAGTCGCCAAAGATGCCGCGATCCGTGCGTCCCGCGAGCCGAATGCCATGTCCGCCGATTCCCGATTTGCCAGCCACCACCGATTCGATCGCCAACTGGCCTGCTCCGCCCGTTCGAATAAGCGTGCCATCAATATCAAATAGCAAAATCAATTTTTTCATCTACGGATTGTATCCGGCAGCGATGAATCGCATCAGTCCCAGTCGGGAACACAATTGAAAACGACTGTGAGCGGTTCGGCGCCAGCCGCCGGTGGGTTCGCAGTCGAGGCCGCAAAAAGTGGCTCGCATGGTCAGTAGCGTGGGATCAGTTGGAATCGCAATAATTGGCTTCGCAATTCCAGGCTCGGTGCCCACCGGCGGCTCGCGCCGAACCGCTCACAATTCTCCTGCCGAACCATCGCCCTCGGCCTTCAAAGCCACGTCGGCAACCACCGGAAGATGATCAGACAAGTCCAGACCTATGACCTCATAATCCACAATCTGCAATGCATTGGGAACAAGGATCCAATCGATGACCTGTTGCGGTGCATTCGACGGAAATGTCATTTCGCTCAACGCGGGAGTGGCGGCGGGGCTTCGCTGAAACTGTTGCGATTCATCGAATGTCAAAATCGCATTCTGCCCGGATTCAGTCGTCGATGACTTGGCAAACCCCGGCGGCGACGAATTGAAATCGCCCGCGACAATGATCGGCATGTCCATGTCGCCGACAATTTCACCAATCATTTTCGCCGAATCAACCCGCAACTGTTCACTGCGATGCGAAAGATGAACTGCCATGAGTCCGATCGTTGGTAACGAAGGGAAGCGCGTCTTGTCGAGCCTGATAAATCCGGCGACGCCTCGCTTCTTACCAGCAAGAAGCGTTTCGCGAACAGAATAATCGGGCAGCTCAATCGACTTGGCATTCGAAATCGGATGGCGAGAGAGGATTGCGTTTCCGAATCGCCATTTCCAGATTCCAATGCGAAAATCAAGATTCCGCTGTTCGACCCAATACGGATAGCCCGCATTCCTCGCGAGAAACTCCGCCTGGTTCTCCCCGTGGCTCCACGAGCTATCAAAGTCGACTTCGTTCAGGGCAACAATGTCCGCATCAATCTCGCGAAGCTGGTTCGCGATATCCTGCAACCGTTCAAGCCGCACTTTCTTCGACTCACCATTCCAGTTGTCAAATGGTACACCGCGCCCGTGCGCAATGTTGTAGCACGCGACACGCAACGGCCGCCCGGCAACTCGCCCATGAAAATCGTCAACCTGCGCCGCGCACGTTCGCACCTGAATCCGACGACCGCGACTTAACAGGCGACTTGTGAGATAAGGCAGCAAGACAACCAGTGCGACGAGCAGCGCAAGCCACCTTGCTCTCTTCCAAAAATTGCTTCCCGATGCCATATTTGCTTTCGTAAGGGCGAGTAAAAGCGACTGAGTCAGACCTGATAGTCGCTGCAGCGTCCAGCCATCCATCACTTACTATGCCAGCATTTCGGCTGGCAATCCAACGAACGAGCAATCGACTATGGAAATTCGTCCAGCCACAATCTCCGATGTCGACATCATCGCTGAATTTAATATCGCGATGGCTCTTGAAACGGAAGAGCTACGCCTGGATCCCGAGACGGTAAAAAAGGGAGTCCGACATCTGATCGATCATGACGAGCTGGGATTCTATCTCGTCGCGGTACAGGAGGACAAAGTCGTCGGCTGCCTGCTTGTTACCACAGAGTGGAGCGACTGGCGCAATGGCGTCTTTTGGTGGGTTCAAAGTGTCTACGTTCACCCCTCATTCCGGCGGCAGGGCATCTATCGCTCGCTGTACGGGCAGGTTGGGAGTCTCGCAGAATCGAAGAATGTCTGCGGTTTTCGACTGTACGTGGAAAAAGAAAATCTTACGGCTCAGGAGACCTACAAGAAGCTCGGCATGCATGAAACCCACTACCGGATGTATGAACAAGATTCGTAAGCCGGCTGTACGCATGTGGAATCTGTTGACGTTGGCCTCGTGAAAAAATTAGAATCCGGGTTCAGCAACATCGTTCAATTCACCCGCTTCTTTCAGGTACTTTTATGGCTCATCTCGAAGCCGCCAATGGCTCATCCATTGGAACGAAATACGATCTTGTTGGTGAACAATGCCGACTGGGCCGGCACCCGGATTGCGAAGTCCTCATTGACAGCGGCGGGTCAGTCAGCAGGTTTCACGCCGAGATCCGTAGGCAAGAGGGCACGTTCTTCCTGAAGGACTGCGAAAGTCGTAACGGCACGTTTGTAAACGGCCAGATGATTGAAGGAGAAGAAAAACTCTACGATCAGGATCTCATCCAGATCTGCGACCTTGTCTTTGAGTTTTGCGATGAAAAAACGACTCCGCGTCCACAAGCAACTACAGGCTTTCCGATTTCCGTCGTAGATGATCAGGCGGTGGATACGGAAGCTTCGATCATGAGTCGCCTGGAAATCTCTGGCACAGGCAGCCTGGTCCACGTTCGCGCCACCGCGGACACGAAGCTCAAGGCAATGATGGAATTGACGGAGTCGCTCGGAAAAGTGCTCACGGTCGATGCGGTCCTGCCACCGGTTCTTCAGTCGCTGTTTAAGGTCTTCCTCCAAGCCGACGATGGAGTGATTGTTCTGCGTGATGAAAGTGGCAACTGGGAACCACGGTTTTGGCAGTCCCGTCGCGAAACGGAAGAACGCGTTCGCGTCAGTCGCAGCATCATGAATCACGTCATGACCCAGCGTGAGGGAATCCTCTCGCGTGATGCCGCGGACGATTCACGATTCAACATGAGCGAGAGCATCGCCAGTCTGCGGATCCGCTCGTTCATGTGCGTGCCGCTGGTCGACACTGAAAACGTGGTAATCGGCGCGTTGCAGGTTGACGCGGTCGACAGCAAAGACACGTTCTCTGAAGAAGACCTTGAGTTACTCGCTGCTGTTGCATCCCAGGCCGCCATTGCCATTGGACGCGCCCAGCTACATGACAAATCGGTCGAAGTTCAGCGAATAGAATCCGAACTCGAACTGGCCCGACGCGTCCAGTTACAGCTACTTCCAAAGTCCAATCCAATCATCGCAGCCTACGATTTCTTCAGCCACTATAAAGCTGCGAACAAAATCGGCGGAGATTATTACGACTTTGTGCGGTTGCCAGATGCCCGCCTGGCGATGTTGCTTGCCGACGTCTCTGGGCATGGCGTTGCCGCTGCAATGCAGATGGCAAAGCTCTCAGCCGACGCCAAATTTTGCCTCGCGACAATCGACGACCCTGCCGAAGTCATGGCCAAACTGAATCAGCTTCTCTGCGACGACGACATTGACGGTCGTTTCGTCACGATGATCATGATGATTCTCAGCCCGCTCGATTCCGAGCTGACGATTCTCAACGCGGGCCATTCGAACCCTTTACTCAAAAAATCCAACGGTGAAGTCGTTGAGTTGCCGAACAAACACGCAGGTCCGCTTCTGGGCGTTGTCGACGGCGCCACTTATGGTGTTGCGAAGCAAGTACTGGGGCTGAACGAATCGCTTACCATTTTCACCGACGGTCTTTTCGAAGCGATGAAGTCGGACGGATCCCAGTACGGTGAAGCCCGCCTTGCAAAGCAACTTGCATCTGCGAGCGGAACGGCCGAGGATTTGGGTCAGTCGATTATTCAGGATATCGAAGAATTCCTGGGCGATTCCAGCCAGACGGACGATATCTGCATGCTCACAATTCGCCGCAAACCTTAGCGCTCAATCCATTTCGGCGTGCCGGCGTGACGTGTCCGATTCTGTGCTATTGTCGCGTGACACGCAAATTGGTACGCAAACTGGCTTTGGCCTGGTTGTTTTCGACCACGACAGCGTCGCCGCAGACGAATCTAGCTGCAGATGAATCTAGCTGCAGATGAATCGACCTACGGTAACGGCCACCGGCATTAGAAATGCGGGTCCTGCGCACCCGTCAGTCGGCCACAGCCGCCTGTTGCAACTGCAGCTCGCGAAGGACCATCATCGCCTGCTTGGGGTTCCCATCGCTGTCGACAATTCCGCACGTCGGGAATCGACTGTTTGCGCGATCGGTCCATTCATTCCACACCACACCATGTACGGCTGGATGAGCCGAAAGAAGTTGGACCATTTGCTTTGCGGTAGTCGCCTGAGAATTTTGTGTTGGGCTCCGGTGAGTCGTCATGGCTGGATTCATGACAGGATTGTTCGAATCACCACCGACCACCGGGTCGCTTGCCGATGTAAGAAAAACTACCAACGGGAGCTGGAAACGTGACCAGATGTCCAGTCGCTTGAGGATCTCAATTGCATCCCGTTCAACACTTCCATGCGGCCAACTTCCCAAATCCAATTGTAGCCCCAATGCGGACACGCCAATTTGCCCCCGAACCAGCGCGTCCGCGAATCGCAGCGGCGAAATCGACTCGGACGTTTCACTTCCAACCAGGAATTCGCCCCACGGTTGTTGAAACGTGACAAGAATCGGCGTCTTTGGCTCCAACCGTCGAACACGCTGAACAACATCCGCCGTCAGTTGCAACCGGGCCTGATCACTCAGCCCAACACTCAGAGGTTGATTCATCGTCGACGTGATATTCCATAGATGGATATCACCCGCAAGCGCTTCGACCGTGTTGACTGCGTATTCCATCGCCCGTGATGTCAGTCGGCCCGGGTCCGATCGCCAACTCTCCATCCACGCTGGAATATTCGATGGCGAAAAATCCAGCAGCGGACCGGAGATTGTTCGCAAGCCGTGTTCCAGGCAAACGCGGACCTGCTCTTTGGCTCGTGACCAGTCATAGCTGCCCAACGATAACTCGGTGGTCGGCCAATCCAGGTCGATGATTGCCGTATCAAAAACCGACTTGAACAATTCCATGTCCACGTTGGCGACGGCCTGATCCTGCCAGTTGCCTGCCAACAGCGTCTCAATGCCGGCAGTCGCATTCATCCTCGTGAGTTCAGCCGTAATTCCGTCGCTAAACCCGGAAACGAGTTTGATCACGTCGGGAAGAATGTCCATCGACTGGCGATGGCAACGCTCCCAGTCGTGAGGAATCGTAGCCACCGACGTGAAACGTTTCATGATGTCGCTGATTCTCTCGTCGGCATCTTCAAGCAACGCAAACCCGCCTCGCCCCCACTCGAAATTCTGATTCGTCAGCCGGTGAATGCTGCCTCGCAACAATTCAAGCGCCAACAAGTACGGTTCTTCTCTTTGTCGCAACGTCGCTGTCGAAACCATGAGCTCCGAGCCGGACGCGGTACGAAGCGGAATCTGCAAGTAGAACGACTGGTCGCCCTCAACGGCAATCTGTATCTCTTGAAGTGAATTCGAAGATCCCGTGACGTATTTTCCGGCACAGGGCCAGGGCGTGCCCTCAAAGTCGGTCACAAACACCCGCTCAAGCAGTGCGGCTGGGACCAAGTCGGTATCGGCAAGCAGTCGTAGAGTCCCCATTGGGTGTCGCCGAAGATTTAATAGTGGTTTATGAATACGCTACCAAAGTGTACGTGACCCCAATAATCCCGGCAACGCTATCGCCCGGCCTTTCCCGGTATCAGCGACCGAATGGGTCGTTCTCGCGGCTTATCGAGAAGGCTATATTTCACTGCTTGATCAACCGAAAAGAGCCCAACTACGCCCTAGAGCATTCGTGAAAGAAAGCCCGTAATGTCCAACCCGGTATTGATGGAGACGTCCCTGGATTCGTGGCCCGTTCGACGCGGAAAAGTCCGGGACATTTACGATATGGGCGAAAGCCTGTTACTTGTCAGCACGGATCGCCTCAGCTGCTTCGACTGGGTCCTGCCGACAGGAATCCCGGACAAAGGGCGGGTGCTTACCCAGGTCAGCAATTTCTGGTTCGACTTACTCGACGAACCGAATCATATTCTCTCCACGGATGTCACTGATTTTGATCTGCCGTCCGCGGAAGATCGAGCAACGCTCGATGGACGCACGATCAAGGTTCGCAAGACAAAAGTCGTTCCGATCGAGTGCGTCGTGCGAGGCTACCTCGCAGGATCTGGATGGAAGGAGTATCAGAAAAGCGGAACCGTTTGCGGAATTGAGCTCCCCGCAGGGCTGAAGGAATCAGACAAACTGCCCTCGCCAATTTTTACGCCAGCGACGAAAGCTGAAGAAGGCCACGACGAAAACATCTCTTTTGAACGAATGGTCGAGATCATTGGGCACGACCTTGCCGAAGAACTCCGACGACGGAGCATCGCGGTCTACAACCAGGGAGCCACGTTCGCGACTCAAAAAGGCATCCTGATTGCCGATACCAAATTTGAGTGGGGCCAAGTCGATGGAGAAGTGATTTTGATCGACGAAGTGATGACTCCGGACAGTTCGCGATTTTGGCCAGCCGACAAGTACGAACCCGGCCGAAGCCAGATGTCATTCGACAAACAGTTCGCGCGTGACTGGCTGAGCGAAAGCGGTTGGGACAAGGAAAGCAAGCCCCCTGTCCTTCCGGACGAGATCGTCGCCAAGACGCGTGAGAAATATATCGAAGCCTACGAACGACTCACCGGGCAAAGTTTTGGGTGGAAGTAGAAACCGTTCAGGTTTGCACTTAAGATCGTTCGAGAAATTACTGCCTGATCTTCCTCCGTCTTTTCGGCGCAGGCGGGAATCCATTGAATCGGATTGGCTTTTTGATGCTGGGAAAGACGTTGAGCTTTAACTCGCTTCGAGTGGGTCCCCGCGTTCGCGGGGAAGACGGCCATAGGCCGTCAATCGGGTCGTCATGAACGGAGATTCGACACTAATTGATCGAACGATCCTTAACGGTACAACGTGGATCGGACGTGTGATCGAGCGCAAGCGGCCGCCAGCACTTACCCAGCAGGATTTGTCGACTCACTCGCTCACGCTTTGTGCAGGCACGTTTTGTGCGGGTGCGTTTTATTCGGGTCCCAAACGGGATGCGCGAAGCCGGTTACCAGCGAACTGCGGCGATTCCGTATCGCCAAGATAGAGCTCGCGGGCGCGGGCCCTGAACCCGGCTGCATCCTCGCCAGAAGCTTCTGCCGCCAACTGCTCACTCGTTCGAGCCAGATTGTAGGTTGCTCCCTGCGTCCAGGCGTCGCCCTGATCCTTCACACTTAGCAGTCGCTTGTCGAAGTAGTTGGTCGCCATCTCGTACTCGCCCTCATTGAAAGCGATTAACCCCAACCAGTAGCTGGCGAAACGCTTGTACTTCCGCAACTCCGCCTTACCCTTGTCCGTCAACTGTTCAATATCCTTAATACTGGCCTCGGGCATTCGGCTGTGCAGATAAAACTCTTTCGCACCCACCACTTCATCCGTCGAGGCAAAATTGCCACGGAAGTGCTGTCGCCGACCAGCCGCCAAAGGGTGGCCAAGATTGCCATCGATCATCTTCAGGTCCTTCATCAACGCCACCATGTACTCTGCTGGCCTGGAAGAAGATGACTGCATCTGCATTCTCTGCCAGTAGGCATCAAACGGCAGCGTCCACAACCGGACATTGACGATCCCTTTGCACTTGTTGAGTTCCTGTTTGATCGACGACGGAGCACAGGTAAGAACCATCTTTCCCTTGTTCGAAAGACTCGCCTCGACGATCTTCATACGCTGCGTCAAATACTCGGGCGGAGCGTCAATCAACGCGACTACGTTCTTCAGATCATCGTTGGAAACCGGATACGAATCTTCTTCAAACTCATCCAGCGAGCGAATCAACTCTGGGCTATCAACCACACTCTGCAACGTAGCGATTCCCTTGCCGTCCTCGGCCGGAATCGGCAGGCCCAACCGCATATCAAAGAGATAAACCTGGTCACGCAACTGGATTCCGACGCACCATGGCCGGTCTTCGCCATCGCCCTCGATGCCCAGCATCACAATGTTGATCCCAAGCTGCCGCCCCATCAGCGTTGCAATGCGGCTGCGGGCGATCCAGTCACCATGGCCAAGTAATAGTGCCTCCCAGGGAAGACTGTCCGCACCGTCACGATACTTCGGGGATTCGCCCGACTCATCTGATGACTCTTCAGCTTCCGACGCGTAACCTACTTCGGAATGCAGCGGGTCAAGTTGCACGTTTCTTACGACCCAATCGCACATCGCGAAACCGACTCGCAAGTCTTCTCTGGCAGATTCGTCCAGGCCGCCAACACTGTCACTTGCCAACCAGTCGGCGAACGCAGCATCCTGCACATCGGCGTCTTTCATCTGACGTGAAAGATCCCGCATCCAGATCGCTTCGCGCAACATCATGACATCAAAGGCGCTGAACGTGGCTTTCTCCGCAAGCGGAGTCAAAGCCGACTTCATCCTGTCCAGCCGTTTAGGCAACCGGGAATAAAGCGGATCCGCGATCCAGTCGGGATCAGGCTCCTTGGTCGTTGCCCAACGATGCAGGTGGTAACAGATTTTCGCCGTCGCCGCGGTGATTTCGAACTCGTGCAAGTCCTCGAGATACGTTATCGCCGTTCGAAAGTCCGCCGAAGCCTCAAGTCCGGCGTCCTCTTTGCTACGAGTCGACGCCTCCGCGATATCAAACTCGTTTTGCGTGCTGCATCCTGACATGCCGGCAACAAATGCCATGCAACCCAACATGATCCAACCAACAATGCTGCGATTTCCTAACGGTGACCTTCTCATCCCGCCCCTTTTTATCACGCGGTATTGCGCCGCGATTTCAATACGATCTCTTGCAAAGCAACTCAACGAAGGCGAGCTGCGGGTAAAATTTACCAACTTGCGTTCTTGAGCCACTACGGCCACTGATTTCTTGTTGGCAAATTCTCACTCGCCTTTCGCCTAAACACCACCCTTCACCACGCCGTCGACTGCCGCCCGAATCGCCAATAAACCGTCAAGAAGGTCTTCAACATCATCCAACCGTACCATGTTCGCGGCGTCGCTCGGTGACGAGTCGGGATCGGGATGCGTCTCCAAAAACAGACCATCAATTCCCACCGCCATTGCGCCGCGAGCCAACAAAGGAACCATGCCCCGATTGCCGCCCGTAATGCCATCGGCACCGCCCGGCTGCTGCACACTGTGCGTCGCGTCGAACACGACTGGGCATCCGAGGTCACGCATCTCGACAAGTGAACGCATATCATTGACAAGACGGCCATAGCCGAAAAACGTGCCACGTTCACAAAGTAGTACGTCGCTACACCCACTTGTGTTTAGCTTTTTGACGACATGAACCATATCGCCCGGAGCCATAAACTGCCCTTTCTTGACGTTCACGGCGACTCCCGTGTTTCCGGCCGCGACAATCAAGTCCGTCTGTCGGCATAAGAATGCCGGGATCTGCAACATCGCACAAACCTCAGCGACGCGAGACGCCTGAGACGGTTCGTGAATGTCCGTGGTCACGGGCACGTCCAAGTCGCCATTCACCTTCGCCAAAACCTCAAGACCACGTTCGAGTCCCGGGCCTCGATAAGACGCAATACTCGTGCGATTCGCCTTGTCGAATGACGCCTTAAATACAAAATTCACCGAACGCGACGCACAAATTTCCGCCAGCCGATTGGCAATCTCCAGTGTGAGCTCTTCAGATTCGATCACACACGGACCGGCAACAAGCAGCAGCGGTTGATCCTCGCCCACCGAGTACGGCCCAACCTGAGCGTGACAATTTGACATTTCGAATTCCGTCGTGGTTTTGGGCAAAGGCGACATGCAGCATTGAAAAAGATACAGGAGAGACAGTATTGGCGCCCCTCTCGTAGGCTTCAACGGCAGGTTCCAACTTCGAATGCGAGTCGGCCAAAATCCTGAAATACAGGTCGAATGCTGTTCGCAGCGGATCATTCCGCCCAAAAGAACGTCGTTTTCAATGCGAGCAACCGAACCAGACAGCCCATCTTAACAGTCGCAATATTGGACGCCGTAACCCTATTGCAATATTCGACTTATGAAAATTCCCACATTGAGACCATCGCCGTCTCAAAATCGTGCTGCGTTATTTTTGAACGCCGCCGCCACATTCATCCTGGCGTGCATCCCCTCCATAAACATTGCCGCTGGTCGCACATCCCACTTTGAGAATAGACCGAAACCCATACGAAATAGTGACTTAAGGACGAAACCGCTGACTTTACCAAAGGAGTGGTGACTTTTGGCACGCCGGATGCATTTAAGGGAATCGTTCGAAGCGAATCAACTTGAATCGCCCGAGCAAAAAGCGATGGCCCGCGGGGCCTCTGACGAGCTTATTTCCGGAAGGTTGCCTTGCCCCTGACCTTCTGGGTGCCAATATGTCGTTGGCGCGTCAGGGGTCCCTTTTTTTATTCTGGGACCAGCTCTTTCGCGATTCTCAAACGCATTCTGCGTTCTAATTCCTCAAGGTCGAATCATGTTAATGTCGACGCGCAAACGCGGCATTGCATTGTTTGAGCAAACTGTACTCTTCGTCTCGCCAAGTTACTCCTCTCCCACCAATCGTTTGGGCCACTTCGTTTTCATCATGGTTGATCCAAATGTTGAAGAACGGTCGTCGGGGTGAATTACGACGTTTTGCTCTAAAACTCGGACGGGCTCTGTGCCCGTGGTACAGTGAAGGCTACTTTGCTCAATTGCCGCTGGTTCATCCAACGTACTTACAGGTGAGGTTCAATATGAGGCGCCCTGGTTTCGTCAGTCTACTGGCCTTCAGCATGGTTGCAGCCAGTGCCGCCGAGTTACCCGCTCAAAGCCCTACAAAGGTGTCGACCGCGCGGCAACGGTTCAATCAGGTATTCGTCAAAGTCATCGTACCGGGCACCTCGCGCACTCCCAAGCGGGACGGCCCTGCTGTTGAGTCGTGGGTTGCAGAGCAGCTCAAACAGCTCGGCGAGTCCGAATATTTTGCTGTTACAGACTGGGTGCCTGTTTGTGACGGGCTGCTTGCGGACGATATCGTAGACAATTTCATTTGGGATGGTCGGCTTGACGGCCGACACTATTGCCCTGCCAGTGGAGACATTCCTGAACGGCAAAACGGTCGTGTGTTGGTTAGAGTTGCTGGCTGGTTGCCGTACCCTTGCGAAGCGAGCATCAAGCTGTCGGACGAACCTGGTAATCGAACAGTTCACCCCGTGCAGATTCTTGCCGGCAAAGACAAAAAACCGGTCAAGACCGAAGAGAAGCTCCCTTATGTGGCCGTCATCATTGCACCGCCACCCCAGAAGGCGTCACGTCTTTCAATGATGCCGAAAAAGCAGAACAAAGCCATGAACGCGGAAGGCCAATAACGCGGGCAGAAGAATCATTCGTGGAAGTCGGCGAGCCATGTGAGCGGGCGCGAATATCCGGAGGACTCATTGTGAGTCGTTGGCGACGGATTTACCAATTGAACGAAGAGAACTCTTCAGGGACTCGTAGCCTCGTCCACTACAACCGTCCCGAATGCTCTCTTGAATGTCGTCTCGGCAATTGCGCTGCAAACGGATGCTACCCAACACGCTGGGCGGAAACGACCCGAGCCAACTGGGACAGATCCTTGGTTGTGTGCGATTCGCCAAAATTCCCGTCGCTTGCGATCAGTTCTTTGACGCGCGCTTCGATCATTGGGCTGATCTCCATGACCAGCCATCCGCCGGGCTTCAGGCGCTCTGCCGATTGAGGAATGAGCTGCTCAATCACGTCCGTGCCGAATTCGCCGGATTCGAGAGCGACTTTGGGTTCGTAATCTTTCACGTGCCCGTCGAGCTCCGCATACTCGGCCGTTGTGATGTACGGCGGATTGCTTAACACGAAATCGAACACCGGTTCCGGAGGCAAAGACGACAAAACGCTGCCCTCAACAAACTCAATTCGATCTGTCACTTCGTGATCGACTGCATTTTTCTGCGCAACCGCAAGCGCTGCTGGACTGATGTCGATCGCCGTGACACTCGCAGATGGCAATTCAAGCGCCGCATTGATGGCGACGATTCCGCTGCCTGCCCCAACGTCGACGATGTTCCAGGGCTGGTTCGTTTTGCCGGCGACCAAATCCAGCAGTCGCAAAATAATGAACTCGGTTTCGGGGCGAGGGATCAATACGTCCGGGGTGACGCGAAACTTGCGCGAGTAAAACTCGCGATGGCCAACCAGATACGCTACCGGCGTACCTTCGCCTCGACGTCGCACCAGCTCACGAAACGCAGTACGCACTTCGTCTGACGCGACTTCGTTGAATGCGGTGTAGAGATCAATGCGCGAACATTCCCTCGCCGCAGAGAGCAAGATTTCGGCCTCCAGCCGTGGACTCTCAAAGCCCTTCTCCTTCAGGAACCCTGAAGTCCACTCTAACAGCCGAAGGATGGTCCAATCCTCTGTCGTCGTCATTACGAATCCTCGGGATCGAACGAGTTGCGGAGATTCTGCCGATCATGGTCGATCAGCGCGTCGGTAACATGCGACAAGTCACCGGCGATTATCTGGTCCAGCTTGTAAATGGTCAGCCCAATGCGATGATCGGTAAGTCGGTTTTCGGGAAAGTTGTACGTGCGAATCCGTTGACTGCGATCACCGGAGCCAACCAGCGTCTTGCGCTGATCCGCCCGCTTGTCATGCTCTTCCTGGCGTTTTCGCTCGTAAAGCCTGGTCTTGAGGACTCGAAGCGCCTGCGCCAGATTCTTGTGCTGACTTTTGCCGTCCTGACACTGCACCTGTAATCCGGTTTCGAGGTGTGTCAGCCGGATCGCGGAAGTCGTCTTGTTGACGCTCTGTCCGCCAGGCCCGCTCGCATGGAACTTGTCAACGCGATAGTCATCCGGTTTCAGATCGATTTCGACATCCTCCGGTTCCGGCAACACGGCTACCGTCGCGGCTGACGTGTGCACGCGCCCCTTCGTTTCCGTTTCAGGCACGCGCTGGACGCGATGACCACCACTTTCATATTGCAGCTCCCGGAATACGGCTTCACCCTGCACCGAAAGGTGAATCTCCTTAAAGCCACCCCGCTCCGTCTGACTGGAGTCCATCACTTCAATCTTCCAGCCCTTGGTCTCGGCGTACTTCTTGTACATCGCGAAGAGGTCGCGGGCAAACAGCGCGGCTTCGTCGCCACCCGTGCCGGCTCGAATCTCCATCACACATCGTGCGCGATTTGCATCTTCACCGCCGATGGTCAGTTCCAGAAGAGCCGACCATGCTTCTTCGCGTTTCTCTTTAAGCTCTGGCAATTCAGCTTCGGCCAGTTCCTTGAGCTCAGCATCGTCGCCTTCGGCCATCTCGGTGGTTTCCACCATTTGCTGTGCCGCATCGAGGAATTTTCGATACGTGTTGGCGAGCTTGGCGAGTGATCCGTGTTCGCGGGCAACCGCAGCCATCTTGTTCGAGTTGCCGAGCACCTCGGGATCGACCAGTGACTTTTCCAGCTCTTCGAAGCGAGCCAGTTTCTTGTCGAGCATTTCGCGCATGGTGAGACCGTTGAAAAAGAGCTGTGCGAGTTATTGGAGCGGAAATCCTGAAAGAGCTGACGGCGTCATCGTACACCGCCTGCAACCAGCGAGAACAGAGCGCTCACTGGGCGCGTGCCGGCGACAAATCGACTTTCGCAGGAAAATGGGCGAAAGAGCCGGCACGCTTGGAGAATGCTGAAACAGCTAAGCCTTGGTTGGCTTTTTCTTCTTGGCCTTTTGAAGGCTGGCGTAGTTGCCTGCAGAGAACTTGTTCTTGAATTTCTCGATACGGCCAGTGGTATCAACAAACTTGAGCTTGCCGGTGTAAAACGGATGGCAAGCGTTGCAGATATCGATCTTCAGCTCTTGCACCGTACTTCTGGTCGTAAATTCGTTGCCGCAACCACAGCGGACATTCGTCACGTGGTATTCCGGATGGCCTTGTTTCTTCATCGATCCGATTCCTGTTCAAAAGTCGAAAGTCGTGCGGGCTGTTGTACCGCGAACCCCGAAAGGGGCTAATTTCGAATCTCGTAATTTACCAAGCTTTCCTGCTACCGACAAGCGGATCCGGGGAAAGCGGAAGCCTGGTACTCGCCGACTATGGAAGTCGTTTGGTGGATGCTTTCGTCGTTTTGCTGGTGTTTTGAGGGGGCGAGGTTTGGGGGGAGAGGGTTGGGTTT
>CALHZT010000246.1 GCA_938040995.1 uncultured Pirellulaceae bacterium
CACGACCGTTCGGGAAAATCCCAACGGATCGGGTTCAGTCATCATGACGTCTTCGATGAGCGATCCCCTGAAGTTCGTTCAGGAATCGCTGAAGTAGCGAACCGATCTCGAATAGCCAAGCTCGTGCCGTCTTGCGGCCGAGCTCTTCACTGATCGGCCGATCACCCGTAGGCTTCGTAGTGGATCTTGTTAAAGATCCTTAGCGAGCCTCCCAAGGCTCGCCAATCGCGCATGGCTCAATCGCGCATGGCTCAATCGCGCATGGCTCAATCGCGCATGGGATCTTTAACAAGATCCACTACTTGGGGCGCCTAAACAGGCCTTCTTTTCTCAGATAGGAAACGACACGATCATATTCGTCCCAAAAGTTCGGCTCGAATGGTCGCAGTTGAGGATACCCGGGAACAAGGCAGCCACTAAATTTGTAGTCTGCATAGCCACCAGCTTTGACAAGACCCGCTCGCTCTGGATTGGTCGCAACGTATTTGCAAATAGTTCGAAACTGATCGGCTAGCCGCTCTTCTTCTTTGAGCACATGATCATAGGATTGATCCTGAAGCTCATGATTTATTCGCTTTAGCGATTCATTGCATGACTTGCGAAAATGCTTCATCGCCAATAGCTGATCCGACGTATCGAACAGGCCCATCCAAACCATATGAAGATGGTCCGGCATGAGGCAAAATATGGGACACGCAATACCATAGCGAAATGCGGTGTGCGTAAGTAATTCACGAAACCGATAGTAAAATATCGGCGTCAACCAGCCTTGCTCGCGATCAAGCATCGTCAAAGACCAGTGCACAATCGCATGGCTACGATAAAATTCCGCAGGCAGACGCCGAAGGTGATTACGTTTCTCCATGACTTGCTCCGCACGAAGAATGAGGCGTAGTTGAAGTTCCGCGATTTTCGGGTGGCCCGGGATCTTTAACAAGATCCACTACGAACGAAGCCGAAGACTCAACGATATTCAAGCCTTGATCGTTATCACGACGCCCTTGAATGCTGGGGTTTTCGATTGAGGATCGGGTCGCCTTGCTACCAACACGTTGGCTTCAGGGTAGTACATCAGGGCATTACCGGATCGAATCTCTTCGAATGACCGAACGAGAATGTTGTCGAGCGTTCCGGTACTGCTCGAAATGGTGACTCGCTGATCTTCACTCAGTCCCAGTCGCGAAATGTCGCTGGGATGAAGCAAGATCACGTCACGTCGGTCGATGCCGCGATACAAATCGTGCTCTTCGTACACGACGGTATTGAACTGCCCTTCGCTGCGCACCGTCATCAGGCGCAACTCGTCACCACTTCCCTTGAGCGGTGGCAATTCGTGGCAGTGCAACTTGGCCTTTTTCGACGGCGTGTTGAATTCTGGTCGATGAAACGTGCGACCTCCGATTTGAAACTCTTTTTTTGTTGTGGCGATATCCTTGATCGCTTGCCACCCGGGAACCACTTTCGAGATCGCGTCGCGAATACGGCCGGTATCGCGCATCGAGTCCCAATCCAGCGGCCCATCAGCAGCGAGAACTCGTTTGCACATTTCTGCCACGACTTCGACTTCGCTTTTCGGCCCCTCGTGACGTGGCTTTCCACCGTCGCTCAATCGAACATAGTTGAACATGGACTCCTGAGTCGTCGGTTGCGGCTCTTCGTCTCTTGCCAACACAGGAAGAATGATCGTTTCGTCCGCAAGGCCGTGAGCGTGGCCAGTATTCAAAGTGGTACTCAAAAAGACGAGCATGCCGCTTCGCGACAACGCCTCAGCAGCGTACACGGAGTCAGGATTTGATCCGTAGAGATTCCCGCCCAGGCAGAATCCAAAATTCATTTCACCAGCGTGGGCACTTTCCATGCACTCCAGCGTGTCTTTGCCGATCGTCGTCGGCAAACTCAGTCCGTACTCGGATTCCAGCCGCTCGAAGATCGCATCCTTCAGTTTCGGTGTTCCGCCGACGGAACCAATTCCCTGCACGTTGGAATGGCCCCGGATCGGCATCAAGCCCGCTTTTGGACGGCCGACCATTCCCCGAAGCAGCGCAAGGTTCGCAATCGCCTGAACGTTTTGCACACCATGTTCATGATGCGTAATCCCCATCGTCCAGCTGAAGACAACGTTCTTGGCTTTGGCGTAGCGGTCCGCCATGTCATCAATTTCGGATTTGGTCAGTCCCGATTTTTCGAGGATCTCTTCCCAAGTGACTTCTGCCAGTCGGGCAAGCCATTCTTCCGCGCCGTCGCATGATTCCTGCAGGAACTTTTCGTCATGCGACTTCATCTCGACAATCCGCTTTGCGATCCCTGTCAGCATGGCGAGGTCGCCGCCAATATGTGGCTGGACATAAAGCGACGCGATCTCGGTGCCGAACAGCAAGCTAATGGGATCACTCGGGACTTTGAAATTTACCAGCCCCGTCTCGACGACTGGATTCACGACGATGACTTCGCCGCCCTTACGGCGGATATTCTTGAGCGTGGTCATGATCCGCGGATGATTGCTGGCCGGGTTGCCGCCGATCAGGAAAACAAGATCTGCATGCTCGACATCGTCGAGAACAATCGTGGCGGTGCCGCTGCCAATACTGCTTGTCAGTCCGACTCCACTGGCCTGGTGGCAGTAGTAACTACAGTTATTGACATTGTTCGTGCCAAGCATGCGGGCAAACAGTTGCAGAAGAAAGCCGGCTTCGTTGGAACTCCGCCCGCTGAAGTACCAATACGTTTCGTCCGCGGGGATCTCTTTCAGGCGATTGCAGATGCGCGAGAAGGCTTCTTCCCATCCAATGGGCCGGTAGTACTGCGAGCTCTTTTCGTAAAGAACCGGCTGGACCAAGCGGCCGCAATGCTCCAGGTCGTACGGCGAGAGTTTCTTGAGTTGCGGAATCGAGTAGGTGGACCAGAACTCCGGAGCGATGCCGCCCTGCATGTCGGCTGCCATCGCCTGCAGTGACTTTTTGCAGACCTCCGGAAACGTGCCGGCTTCATTGACCATCCCGCCGCGCTGACCACCCATACCGACCGCGCAAGTCTTGCATGCGTTTTTGGTCCGCATGGCTTTCCACAGCTTAAAGATCCCGCCGACTTCGCGACCTTTTTGTAGCGTGTACTTGATGGCGGGCCAGCCGCCACCGGATTTGAGTTTTTTCATCGAGAGTGGTGTCCATGCGCGTGTATGAAAGAACCGCGAGAACACTAGATACACAAATTACGAAGATAGTGGAATCCTGAGGGTGCGAAACATCAGGTTTCTTGAAAACCTCAACGGGAAATTCTGTCTAGCTCATCTTCAATCAAGGCCCGAACTTCCGGTTCTGATCCATAGAGTCGCAATGCGACTTGCAACTTCAACGTTTCAGTATCCATCTCTCCACATTCGCGAACGATCTGTCGCGCAAGCTGCTCCCGAGTCCACTGAAACATGGCTGCCGAACGCGCAACACGCTCCGCAGGCGACATAGAAGCGATTCGCTCATTGTAGATGGCTTCGATGTCTTGCGGATCAGAACTCAAGATGAAGTCTCTTTGAAATTTTCTGGCTTGGACGATATAAGACTAGTCGCAAAAAATGAAACCGCCAAAACAGTCACTAGCCTTCTAAGCGAGAGTTCTCCGCGCTGATATGAATCAATCAAAAAACCACAGGTCGACAAAAATACGAAAGCCCCAACGAACCATCGTACGACGGGATATCGCATTATGTCGAACGAATCAAAGACTCGTTGAGCTTGAGCTGCTGATTCCTCTACTTGCTCATCAAACTGACGATCATACTCTGGAGTTCCCGGAGCCGCAGTGATTCGGTCGTACGATCGTTCTTCACCGGCGCTGTTGGTTGATTCCATAGATCTTCCAGACGAGTTCGCTAAATTACTGCCGTTGCAGGCTACCCGCCGCCCTGAAGGGGCCCGACAAGTCAGCTTGGGGCAAACGCGGCGAGCCTTGGCGAGTCGCAAGTCGCCCCAGGTTCCTGAGGTTCCGAAGGTTGGGCGATCGAGTCGTGCGTTTGAAATTGTTGAGATGATCCGAGATCGCAAGCGATGAGGGCGGCCACCTCAGTTTCGGTCTCGGATGCGCTGATGAGGTGTTGGGCATTTTGACTCGACCAATTTTTATCATGGTATCCAAATCCCTGGGGCGTCGCATAAACTCGCAGGCTCGTTTTTGCTGTGCCCCAGGCTGGCTTGTTTTGCCACTGCGTGGCGAAGGCTCGTGCTGGTAAAAAGGCGCCCAACAAGCCAGCCTTGGGCGCCTCGGCATCGATACCAAACTACAAAGCCACGGTTACCGTCTTACTCTCGGTATAGGCGTCGATTCCGCGGATACCAAGCTCCCGACCGATTCCCGACATCTTGAATCCGCCGAATGGTGCGGCTGCGTCAAAGACGTCATAGCAATTTACCCAGACCGTACCGGCACGGAGTTTGGCCGCCATGTGATGCGCCTTCTTCACGTCCTTTGTCCAGACGGCAGCTGCCAAGCCATAGAACGTGTTGTTGCCGCGCTCGATGACTTCGTCCACATCGCTAAACTTCAAAACGGACATGACTGGACCAAAAATTTCTTTCTGCGCGATGTCCATATCGTCGGTCACATTGTCAAACACAGTCGGTTCGATAAAGAACCCCTTGTCACCGACTCGATTACCACCCGTCACGCAATCGGCTCCCTGCTCTTTGCCCTTTTCAATGAAGCCCATGATCTTGTCGAACTGAGCCTTGTCCACCTGCGGCCCTTGCTCCGTCGCCATATCGAACGGATCGCCGACCTTGCGTTTCTCGTTCATCTCGCCAATGCGATTAATGAACTGATCGTGAACGCTATCTTCCACAAACACGCGACTGCCCGCACAGCAGCACTGTCCCTGATTGAAGAACAGACCAAAGTGAGCTCCCTTTACGGCGGCTTCGAAATCGGCGTCGGCAAAAATGATATTCGGGCTCTTGCCGCCGAGCTCAAACGTCAGGCGCTTAAGCGTCTGCGCCGCGTTCTTCATGATGATCTGAGCCGTAATGTGCTCGCCTGTGAACGCGATCTTGTCGATGTCCGGGTTCTCCACACAGGCGCCTCCCGCCGTCGGACCAAATCCGGGAATCACGTTGATCACGCCGTCAGGAATGCCCGCATCCTTGGCAAGCTGTGCCATACGCAAACAAGTCAACGGGGTCTGTTCGGCTGGCTTCATCACAATCGTGCAACCCGCCGCCAATGCCGGCCCCCACTTCCATGCCGTCATCAGCATCGGAAAATTCCACGGGATGATCTGCCCGACGACACCTACGGGCTCGCGACGTGTGTAGCAGAAGTAGTTACCGCGGATGGGAACCGTATCGCCTTGAATCTTGTCGGCGAGGCCGGCGTAGTACCGAATACAGTCGATTGCAAGCGGCACATCGGCGGCTCGCGAATCACGCAGCGGCTTGCCGTTGTCCCACGATTCGAGCATCGCGAGCTGATCCAGCTCTTGCTCCATCAGATCGGCGAATTTGTACATCAGCCGCCCGCGATCTCTCGCGTCCATGCGGCTCCAGGGACCATTCTCAAATGCTTCGCGTGCAGCCGTGGCCGCCCGCGCAACATCTTCTTTGTCGCCTTCCGCAACTTCCGCAATCGTATTTTCCGTTGCCGGGCAGACCGTTTCAAAAGTCTTGCCGCTGGCAGCATCGACCCATTCACCGTTGATAAAACACTTGGTGTGTTTCACGTCGGGACGTTTGCCTGGTTCTACGATTGTGGCCATGAGAAGACTCCTTTTGATTCCGTCGTTGGACGCAATGAGAGTGTTTGATAAAGCAACCGTTCACGGATATTGACGTTTCCTCAAATTCGAGAGGGTCAGGCACAAATTTTCGGCGTTTGTTCGCAAAGCCAATCAAGTCAGCTTGCCCTCGAAAAATTGAGCCAGTCCCTCGCCCGCGTGAACGGTTACGAATAAATTTCGCTTGATCAAATTCTACTGGCGTAAGTCGCTATTTCGCAAGTTTGACCATGCTCGAACTTCATCATTCGGCTCGAAAATCAGAGCTTAATACCGCTATTCAAACGAATTAGCAAAATGACAATGCTTGCGTCTCGCGCCGGAATGCGAGCGCGAGCCAACGTTGGAGCCAAACGTTGGAGCGCAGCGGCCACATCAACGCAACAGAAATTCCAGGTCAGATTCCTGAACGACGCCACTGGCCTACTTCACCGCTTCGGCTTGCTGACGAGTGATATCGGCCCGAAGCTTCAGCAGCATTCGGTTGCCCGGCGAAGTTACCAGCATATCTTCGATCACATCGATGGCTTCTTTGTAGCGTTCCACCTTTTGATACAGCAACGCGAGTGAAAGTGCATATTCACCATTGCCTGGTGCCAACTCAACGCTACGCTCCAGCGCGGTCTGCGCCTCCTCCAGCTGCCCCTGCATGTAGTACGCCAAACCCAATCGGTATTGAACGGAAGCGTTATCAGATATCAGATTTGCATCCCGTTGCATCAACTCCAGTTCGTCTTTGCGAATTGCCTGCGATTCTTCGGTTCGCCCCGACTCATCCAGCAACGCCGCGAGATTGGACCTTGGGCCGGTTACGAGCGGCTGTACCCGAATCGCGGTACGATAAGCCGACTCGGCCGCGGCCAAATTGCCGAGGCGTTCTTCCAGGATCCCGATTCCCACGTGAGCATTTGCCTGGTCTCCATTGTTGAGCATCATGGCTCGATAATCCCCAAGAGATTTCGCCAACGCGCTCACCTGAGCATCAGTCATCGTTGTCCGCGGAGCATCAGCCAACATAAGAGCCGCCTGCATGCGAACATTACGAACGGGATCCGACAACAACGGAATGAGCGGCCGCACCCGATTCGCAACTGGCACCATGGCAAACAGCGGCACCGCGGCGGCGCGGACCTGCGGATTCTTGTCGGAAATCGCCTCCATCAAGGACGGCATCACCTGATCTCTCGGGAAACTCTGCATCCAGCTAATCGCGCTGGCGCGTATCATTCCGGCGACTTTCTTGTCACCGGCAAGTTTGGCCAACTCCGCTGCGGACTCCAGCTCATCGTTCCACGCTCGTCGAAATATCGATCCATATTCAACCTCGGATGACGAGCCCGGCGACTTGCGAGATGGGTACCACTGCACCAGGAGATCAGCCGCCCACTTGTTGACTCGCTCCAACTCCGCCGACACCGCTTCATCACCTTCCCGAGCCGCCAACATCCAGTCAGCATAGTATTCCAGATCGGCTCGACGATCTTCCGGCACGTTCTCCTCTTCCACATGACAGCCGGCACAGGCATTCGGAGTCGCGTTGACCAATGACAACGCAGGCCGCGGCGATTTGAAACTATGGTCTCGCCGCAAATCGACATTCATATACGGAGCCGCAGGCATATGGCAATCGACACAATTTGTGCCCGCCGAACCAGCGGCACCTGGATGGTGATGATGAGCCACCGTGTCATACTTGGCCACATCGTGTTGATGACAGGAAGTGCACAGCCGATTGTCAGTGAACTTCAGCTTGTTCGAATGCGGATTGTGACAATCCGTACAGCGAATGCCATTGTGATACATCTTGCTTTGCAAGAACGAACCGTAGACATAAACTTCATCCAGAATTTGCCCGTCCGGATAATAAGTCGCCGGTGTTAACAGCTCGGCCGCGTAGTGATCGTCATACCTGGCTCCGCAGGCAAAACCGCCAGCCACGGGCGCCCGACGCGAATGACACGGTGCGCACGTTTCAATCTGCACCGTTGAATCGGCGCCCTTCATTCGGGTTAAACCGTATCCATGGTTGCGATCCCAAAACAACCATTTCGACTCGGCGACTTCCGTGTGAATACTGCCTGGCCCGTGACACGCTTCGCAGCTAACGTTGATCTCCGAAAAAGTCGTATGGTAAGTCAGCGATTTCGTATCGAAGTTCTTCTTCAGATTCGTCGAGTGACACTCCGCACACATGTGGTTCCAGTTTTGTGCCGAACCGGTCCAGTGGAGCGGATCGTCCGCAGCCAGTTTGTCTTTAACATCGGGCGGGTCGAGATAAAACCACCGGCTCCGTTGCGTATCCCAGGAGATTCGCAAAACCTGCACGCGTCCCAATGCTGGCTGCACCAGACTGGCTGTGTCAAAATTCGAGGAAGTGCTCACGCCGGTCGCGGCACCAGCCGGCTCGAGTTCGACCATATACTGCTGAAGCGGCTCGACACCGAAAACGTACTTCACTTCAAAGTCGGCCATCTCTCCATCAGGCCCCTCGGTATGCACCATGAACTTCTCGCCATCGCGGAACAATCGCGACTTCACGCCGTGATGAACAATTTCCGCGTCATCAAAGTCGCCGAGAACGGTGGCATCTGTCGCCACGTCCATGGCCAGGTCGTGATGCGAGCCTTCCCATTCGTCGCCTTGTTGCTGGTGGCATTCAATGCACTTATTACCGCCGACGAAGCCAGCGGACGCATCTTCGGGAATCGCCGAGAACCAGTCGGCAGCAAGCAGAAGTCCAGCCAAAAGCGCGATCGCTACAACGAAGCGAATGCTTCGCGGAATCTTGCGCCGAGTATGTTGTTTTTTGGATGCCATGGAACGCTTCATTAAACGCGATCATGCGTTCCATGTTAACTGGGCGCCTGAAAACTCAATCGGGAATCCGAAGTTCGAAATCTGAAATCGGCAAACAACTTCATTCCAGAGCGGCGGAACACCTTCAGTCTGCGGCGACCGGCCAAGCCGCGACGAGCCTTCATTGACCGTCTAAAGCTGAGATACCGCCAAGCCGAAGAGCGCAAGACTTCGGCTGATCAAACGCCCAATCAAAGGCGAGCCGGCTGCGTCAGCTGCCGGGTGTGCTCGGTTCGCTAAATGCGCTGCCGTCGCTGAGAGCGTTGGATTCGCTGAACGAGTCCCTGAGCCGCTCGCACCCGGCAGCTAACGCAGCCGGCTCGCCAAATCATGAATTGCAGTTCCCAATCATGAATTGCAAATCCCAATCATGACTCGCAATTCCCAATCAGCAACCACCGGCAACGACGGAACTACTCAGGCGAAGTATCATCGGGTGCATCGGACCCAAGCGCCGCTGCGGCGTCCGCATCACTTAACGACTCGATCTCTGCAAGCACTTTTGCAAACTCATCGTCGACTTGCTCCACAGCGACTTCATCGGCAAGCGCCGGATCATCGCTGGCCCCGCCGGCTTCACCAGCAAGGTAAACAGAAAGACTCGCAGGCGTCGGATAGTTCCAGGCAACCGTCGCTACGACTTCGACACCGACCCAGTCCTCGAGTTCCTGACTAAGCTCGACGGCGGTCAACGAGTCCAAACCGTACTCAGCAAATGGTTTGTCACGATGCACGTCTTCGCGGGCAATGGCGGCTCGATCAACCAACCAGTTCAGCAACCAGCTTTCAATCCGTTCCGCCAGACGGTCAATCTCGTCCGGAGTCATCGGGCCGTCCTGCTTTTTCAGCCGCTCCGTACCCGTCGTTTTGGTTCCCTTGTCGGCGGCTTTACCAACCGGTTTCTTCCAGTCAGCGAGCAATCGCAAATCACCACTCAGCATCTGCTTGCGACACAGATGACGTTGCGCTTTCCCACTCGTCGTACGAGGCAGACTCATGTGGCGAATCAATACAACGCCGTGAAGTTCCATTTCGTGGACTTCGGCAACGGCTCGCCGAACAGAACGAATGACTTCCTCAAAGTCAGCTTTGCGATACTGCCGGTCAATCTCGTGGACCACGATGACTTGTTCGTCGCCCTTCTCACCACTCAGCGTAAACACAGCACCCGAATCCTGCCGCAGCGCTTCATGCGAATCGCAAGCCGTCTTTTCGATATCCTGCGGATAATGATTGCGGCCACGGATGATGATGACATCCTTGACTCGCCCCGTCACATAGAGCTGACCGTCCGATTTGAATCCGAGATCGCCAGTTCGCAGGAACGGGCCTTCGCCGCTCGACAGCTTTGCCTGAAAAGTCTCTCTGGTTTCTTCTTCGTGCCCCCAGTATCCGCCAGCAACACTGGCTCCCGTCAACCAGATCTCGCCGACAGAATCTTCGCCACACTCTTCCTGCGTCTTGGGATCCACGATCGCAATTCGCTGTCCGTTTAGCGCATCGCCACAACCAACCAGCGACTGGCCCGTTCCAGCATCAACTTCTGCCTGAGTGACCCACTCGATGCGGTTTTCGCCGAGTGCGTCACGATCTACATGCCGCACCACGAGTGGCCCTGGCCCGTCGGCTCCTGACGCCAGCAACGTACCTTCCGCCAATCCAAAGCACGGATAGAACGAATCGTGTGAAAAGCCGCTCACCGCGAACTTCTCGGCAAACACCTGCAGCGTTTCTGGTCGTATCGGCTCGGCACCACAAAAAGCGACTTTCCAGTTACTCAAATCAAGTTCGCGACACTGCTCATCTGTCGCGCGATTGCTACAAAGCTCGTAAGCAAAGTTTGGCGCGCCAGAAATCGTCGCCGAGTATTTGGACATCGCCTCTAGCCAGCCAATTGGCCGCTGCAAGAAAGCCGCCGGTGACATCAGCACACTGTGACCGCCCACATACAGTGTTTCGAGAATGCCACCAATCAGTCCCATATCATGATACGCCGGCAACCAGAAGACTCCGTTCTGCACTTCGCCACCATCCTCGGCGGAACGCAAATCGAAACCCTGCCGGATCGTCTCCAGATTGTGAAGGAGATTGCCGTGTGAAACCATGACACCCTTCGGATCGCTCGTAGATCCGGAGGTGTATTGCAAGAACGCGAGATCCGATGGAGAAATGTTTAGCGGGTGAAACTTGCTGGCCGTCGATACCTGAATCGAATCAACCGCGATCCACTTGGTATTTGCAAACTCGGGTGAACCGGACACCTGATCGATGACGCCAAGCGTACTCGCGTCGGTAAGAACTGCCGTGGCACCGCAATTGCGCGCAATCGACTGCAACCTCGGCATTGGCCGTCGTGGTTTTGGAAAAGTCGACGGGACCGCCAAAACACCCGCGTAGAGACACCCGAAAAACGAAGTGATAAAATCGAGCCCGGCATGGAAAAGCAACAGGACCCGATCACCCTGCTCCGTCGACTCCTGAAGCGC
This sequence comes from uncultured Pirellulaceae bacterium, assembly GCA_938040995.1. GTDB lineage: Bacteria > Planctomycetota > Planctomycetia > Pirellulales > Pirellulaceae > CALHZT01. The sequence goes on from CALHZT010000246.1 coordinate 11,101, forward strand.
GCCGGCAATCGCTCGCGCTCTCAAATCGAGTTCCGCAAACGAAATCGTCTCGTCACCATTCGCACTTTGAAAAGTATAGGCAGTGCGATCACCGAACAGCTTGACCCGTTCGGCCAGCACATCAGTAAGCGATCGGTGGCCCGATGCGCAAGCGTCATTCATCTGCTGCGGTTCCTCGATTATCGACATTCTCTTCCCTGTGGCTCGTGAGGATGAATGCGGTGACGGCGCACCAATCGTGATGCAGCCACCAATACGTTCCGGAATTCTCGCTAGCATCCTTGCTGCCGTGAGTTCCTATTGTTTCTATTCGGCATTACCTCGGGCGTCTTCGCAATTTTAAGCTGCCATGACCAGCGCCAGCAACATCTTAAAGCACCCAGCCTTCCCGTTCTTCCAGATAACAGCCGATCCGTGTACAACTCAGCAATCTTTAACCGAACTTGGGCGCAAATCCCCCTCCAACTTAGAAGAATCCCGCATCCTAATTGATGTCTATCTGGCTCCCCAAAATCCCGGCTCGACCAGCCGACTCGCATCCGAACGAACCCGCTCAACCGGCGACTCAGCTTTTCTGCTTTCCACACGCGGGCGGTGGAGTCGCGAACTACCATCGCTGGAGCCGCCTACTTCCCGACTGGATCGATCTTCTCCCCGTCAAGTTACCGGGACGAGAGAGCAGATTTAACGAGCCGGCGATTGGAAATCTTCACGAGCTCCTCGATCGCATGGTTCCCGGTATTCTGGATGACATTCGCGAGCCATTCGCCATGTTCGGGCACAGTATGGGCGGTCTCATCGCGTACGAACTGACAGTCCGGTTGCAACAGCACGACCTTCGACCCACCGTTCTGTTCCTCTCCGCCTGTCGGGCTCCGCACCGTTTCAACAACGCGACGACCAAAACGAAACTGCATCAACTGCCGGATGACGAAATGATTGAGTATCTCGCCAGAGACTACGGCAAGGGCGGCAAGCTTTCGGTGGACGAGTCGCAGATGATGCGATTGATGTCGAATACGATTCGTGCCGACCTCCAGTTGCTGGAAACCTACGAGCATTCTGGCCATGAACCACTAACCATCCCGGTCATGGGACTCGCCGCCTCGGAAGATCGCAAAGTCACGCTCGAGGACGTAAGCGGTTGGCGAGAACATACCACCGGCAGTTTTAAACTCCGCACGATTCCCGGCCATCACTTCTATCTGCGGGAACAGGAAAAGTCGCTGGCAGCTCTGGTCGCATCCACGATCACCAGAATGTCCGCGTAGAGACTGAACGATTGAGCGATTGAACGAATCGCTGGCAATGACTATTGCACGACGCGTCAGAGAGTGGGTCGTTCAACTCGTTCAACAGTTGGCGCTGATCGAAAACAGGTGCATGTCAAAAAAGAATAGCAACCGTTCACGAGGGTAAGGGTCTGGCTGGGGTGTTGCAAAGTTGGCCTCGCAGCGGATTTTACGTTGCTCCAGAACGGACACGAACTGTTGCAGCGCAATCCGAATAACTCGACGCGTATGGCCGCTCCTCCCCGTCGCTTAGGCTCCGACCCTCCTCACGCGACACGTGGTATGCCCTGCTCATTCTTCGCATGACACCACTGTGTCGGAGGAGGGTTGCATGGGGCGAGCTGCCGAGGTCAGGCAAACGGCGGCAATAAATCTGGCGTGAGCACAAATGCCACTCAACATTGAATTTACAACACCCAGGGTCTGGCTTAATTTTTCGGCGGCAAACTGACTTGTTTCGCTTTGCGGACAAACGCCGAAAATTTTTGCCTGCCCCTCTCGAACCTGAGGAAACGTCAATATCCGTGAACGGATAAAAGAATAGCACGGCGTTTCCACCGTGCTATCCTCACGGTGTGGCACACCGTGGCGCGTTTGGCGGTGGACAGGTACCGCCAAAACTGGACGTTATGACTTGGATTTTTGGCGACGTACGCGCGAAGCGCCAGTCGTCTTGATTGCCACTTCATTTGGCTCGCCGCTGTAAGTCACCGACGAGGCACCAGCGACGGTCCCTTCAATCGCGTCAGCCGCTGACAACGAGGCCTGGCTGGCACCCGACAAGTCAATATCGACGGTCTTCGACGCGTGATGATCTGCGTAAACTTTTGATGCACCCGACGCCTGCAATTCCAGATGGTCAATCTGGCTGTCGAGTGTAAATTTGGAGGCTCCGGTAACCTTCGTTCGGAATTCTTTCTGGGTAAACTCCTTCAGCGAGACTTCACTTCCACCAGATACGACGACGGAATCACAAACCGGAGTCACAATACGCAGCCGAATGGGCGACTTGGTATGAAGATTCAATCCGTCCGCACGTCGCACAACCAAAGCGCCATTGCTGGCGACCACTGTTTCGATCTTGTCGACCACGTTGTCATCTGTGGTAACGGAAACGGACTGTTTATCGCCATGAACGATCACAGCATCGAGCGCACTTCCAACCCTTATCTTGTGGAATTTCTCGACGACTCGTTCCTGGGTGACGATTTCTCCGCTGCCAACGACGGTTGCCAGTCCCGCGCTGGAAACCCGGCAACCCGTCAGCAGCAATGCAAAGAATGCGGCTGTTGCACCGATTTTTATGACTGAGCTGGATCGTGTCACTTCGTGTCTCATATCTGGCCCCAATGTATGTCGTTGCTTTTCAACCAAAGTTTCAAACGTTCATATGCCCGATGAACTCACTACCAGTTACTCGCCGCAGATGGCAGAATCTTGCACGGATTTTTAAAAACTCTGTAACCGTTCACGCAGGCAAGGGTCCGGCTCAATTTCTCGGCGGCAAACAGACTTATTTCGCTTGGCGGACAAACTCCGAAAATTTGTGCCTGACCCTCTCGAACCTGGGGAATCGTCAATATCCGTGAACGGTTACAAAACTTTTTCCGTTGACTGATAGCAAGATACGAAAAAAGCCAAACGACCCGCCACGAAACCAGTTTCATCCTGGCAGTCGTGACTGCCAAAACGCGCCACTGGCGACGAAAAGCCGCATCTGAAGAAATCTCTCCTGAACCTTCTTCGGTCGAGCCATCAGCGTGGCACAGGAGGTAAGCGACAGCAGAATTCTCAACACGCCACACAAGCTTGGAGTTTTCCAGGAACTTCCCGCTACCGTCCGTCCCGCGTCTTGACGCGCAGGCGGGAATCCAGTGTCTTTCCCGCGTTTTTACGCGTGAGTGGAAATCCAGATAACCAACTCAGGCAGATTGAACTGTCACATGATGTTATCGCACTACCAGGAACCAGGTGTGTTCCCGCGTGCGCAAGGACAGCCAGTGCTTCGTCGCCACACTTTTGGCATTCCTGTGCCATCCTCGGTCAGAACAAGGCAACCATTACAGACTGGTGGCCTGCCAGTCGCGCCCTCGCAATCGCCACCTACGCCTCGACTGGCACGGCCGTTTCCTTGCGTTTGATCATCTTCACGCTATTGCCACTTTCGTTGAACGAAACTTCGTCCATCATCGAAAGCATCAAGAGGAAACCGCGCCCGTTCTCCACATCGACATCTTCATTGGACGCCATCGTGAGAACACTTGCATAGTCAAAACCGTCACCATCGTCCTCGATTTCGAACACAGCCTGCTCCCGATCCATGGCGACTCGCACGCGAATTCTTCGATCGCAGAACGGGGCCTGCGTTCTGCGCTTTTCCAGCAAACTGTCGCCGCCAGTCATCAGATTTTCGCGGGAAGACTCCATGTCTTCATCAGAAATCTCAAGGTTGCCGTGATAGAGCGAATTGTAAAGCGCTTCGCGCAGTGCAACACCGACTCGAATAACACCCGTCTCGTCAGTGAGATCCATCCCAGCCAACAACTGCTGCGACAAGTCAACAAATGAGTCGATGAGGGCTGGATCGTTGCCAAGTTCATACTCGCACACCAGATTTTTCTGACATTCCATTAGCTGCGAATGCGATTTGTGTGCATCAACCATCGACAGCAAGTCGCCGACAGTCGTCTGAAGAATCTCTGCCAGCTGCGATTTAGGCACGTAGCTCGCCGCTCCCCGCTCCAGCGCTTCGACAGCAATCGCTTCGCTGCCCTTCGCGGTCATCAGCACCACAGGAATCCCCGGATAGTGAGCGCGAATTTCTGAAACGAGTGCCAGCCCGTCGAGTTCCGGCATTTGCATGTCGGTCACCACAAGGTCGGGCGGGCTTTGCTCCATGGCTTCGAGAGCGAGTCGCCCATTTTCCGCGTACTCGACTTTGATGCTGGGCGACAATTCAAGAAGTCCGCCGGCAAGCTGACGGTCAACGGCAGTGTCGTCAACAACAAGGATCCTCGTCTTCGTTTCGAACTCAACCATTTGATTTCTCCAAACTGATGGGACTCTTGCTACGAAACTGCCACTACAAGTTTAACCATTTTCGACTCGTTGTTGCAGCACGGTGACAACTTGCTGCATTCCCGCCTCCAACGCTTCGATTCGCTCTGCATTTCCGTCCACAATTCCGTTGGCCGCGTCGACCTCAATCGAACTCGCAAGCTCAATCACCGGTTTGGCGTTTAAAAACAGCAGGGCACCTTTGGCCGAATGGGCCGCTCGCCGCAACGATTGGCAATCCTGCGACTCCCACGCACCACGGACTTCGTTCATTAGTCGCGGCTTGTCCTCAATAAACGCACCAATGACAGTGTTCAGCAGTTTCTCGTTATGCGCAACGCCTTTTAACGCATGGCTCCAGTCAACAAGACTCGAACCAGTACCCTGGCTGAAATTGGGTGGCATGTCATTCTGCGGCGCATCATTCGGCACTGCTTGAGACACATCCGGACGAGCCACGGTCGAACTGCGATCAAGGAACTCTTCCAGCCTCTCGGAAAGAACGTTCAGCCGAATGGGCTTGGAAAGGTAGCCGTCCATGCCCGCTTTGAGGCACATCTCCCGATCACCAGCCATCGCATGCGCCGTCATGGCGATGATTGGAACCCGACGC
>CALHZT010000247.1 GCA_938040995.1 uncultured Pirellulaceae bacterium
CGTCGACCGCCGGTCAACCGAGCCCGGACCTCAAACTCTTTGGGTCGGACTTCAACGAGCACACGATCTGTCCACCGCGTGGAAGGCTTTCGGACCAGATTCCTGATTTTTTTGAGCTGTGACTTGTGTGGTACGATGAGCCTCTCGGGGGAGATCCATAAGATGGACCCTCTTATTACGCAGCACGTTCGTGATGGTTCGATCTTTTTTTCACGATCCCGCGTGGACCAGCGACTTACACAAAAGCGATTCTTCCAGGTGTCCACGAAACAAGGTCGTACCCGTTCAGCTGCAGCCGCATGCAAAACCGACGGGTAAGGCCGGGTAAGGCCGGGTAAGCCGTAGCGGCTTGACACTCCAGGGGGCATCCCTACGATTAGTGCTTGTCACGTTGCGTTAGCTGTGACTCATAAGTGCGAAATATTTATCGCGGTCGCGGACGTTTTGCTTCGTCTGTGATCGCCAACTGGAAGGTTCCGGAGATCCGGGAAACGACTGACGGGTTCGAACCATGGCAGATACCGAACAGATTACTGTCGAAGACAAAGAAGGCGTGTCCGTCGTAAGGTTCACGTCCAACAAGATTCTGGATGACATCATCGTTCAGAAGTTTGGCGAGGAACTGCTGCATCTGATCGAGGGTGAGTCGAGCAAAAAGGTCGTCCTCGACTTTGACGGCGTCGAGTTTCTTTCCAGTGCGGCGCTCGGACACCTGATCAAAGTCGACAAGCGGGCCAAGTCGAACGAGGCGAAGATGGTACTCTGCAATATCAGGGACTCGATCTACGAGGTTTTCGCAATCACCCGGCTCGATACCGTATTCACCATCAAACCGTCTCTCGAACTTGCCATTGCGGAAATCGGCTGAGACTTATGGTGGCTTGTCGTAGAATCGGCATTCAAGTCTTCTGCTGCTTGGGATGCCCCCTTGCATTCTGGGGCACAAGTCGCAAAAACCAGTATTATTCGTCATCCAAAGTTGAGAATAATCGGCACCACCGGAATTTTGACTGGCGTGATTCGCCATTTTGGTACGAAAAAAACGGTTGAACATCTCGCCGAAAATCGCGTCTGTTATAGAATGGGCGACTGGTCGAGACGGCAGATCGGATTTACCAGTCCGGTCGCCAATTTGACACCACAAGACACCAGTACATTCCCCTGTAGCTCAGCTGGTAGAGCGAGCGGCTGTTAACCGCTAGGTCGTAGGTTCGAGCCCTACCGGGGGAGCTTTGAGAGGCCGTGATGCAAGAGATTGCATCACGGCCTTTTTCATGAATTGCCGAATCGGGAGTTCTATCTATTCTCGTTCTTCGCTCGATAAATCGTCGCAGGGGACAACTTGGTGGCATTTGTTTGCGCAATCGTCATATATTGCTCGACTGCAGTCCACACGCAGCTACTTGAGTTCAGTGAGTGCGACAGTAGGGCTCAGAAAATGCCCTGGTTCAGTTTCCCGAACCAGGGCGATGGTGATTTTTGCTAGCCGATCTGGTGTTGATGCAGCGTGGTGCCGCGAACCGTTTGCCCTGCTTTCACAGCGAACTGTGGTTCTAGGCGACGCCGTTTCAAAAATCGACTAGAGCAAGTTGGTGACGCGGTCGGCGAGACCTTTCTCGCCGAGGACGACGTTCCACTTGCCGGTCGTTGCGATCTTTTCCAAAACTTCGAGTTCACGAAGTCGCATCAACGTCGGGTTGTTGGCCAACAGCTTTGCCGTGTTCGCCTGACTGCGCATCGCCGCTGTTTCTTCGCGGCGGACAATCAGGTTGGCTTCGGCAGCTTTTTTGGCTTCCGTAACCTTGTTCATCAACTCCTTCATGTCGCCAGGAAGGATGATGTCGCGGACACCGACTGCAATAACCTCGACACCCAACTCGTCGGCTCGCCGATTAACCTGTTCCGTGAACTCGTTGGTAACTTCATCCTTGTCCGTCAGGAACGAATCGAGTTCGCTGGTACCGACTACGGCTCGCAGTGCAAGTTGCGCTTCACGGTAGAGCGTCTGGTTTACGCCACCCGCAACCATGACGGCTTTTTTCGGGTCACTGATGCGGAAGTTGACGAGCGCATTCATCCGCAAGGTGACTTTGTCTGCCGTCATGATTTCCTGACCGGCAACGTCCAAAGCCTGCTCACGCATGTCGATCTCGATGAGCTTCGCTTCGGCGATTCCACGCCACCACGCGTACTTGCCTGGTGGCAGTGTTTCGACGAACTCGCCATCGACAAAACTGACTCCGACGTGGTTCCGTTCGACACTGCAAACGTCGAGCAACCGCGTAGCGCCGTTCGACGCAACGATTGTCTGGAAGTCAGCGTGTGTGAATCGGACGTTTCGCGAATCAACGACTTCGACACGAACGTCTTTGAATCCGTCGAAGTACGCGTAGAGTCCAGGCGGCAAAACGCCGTTGAATCGACCGTCGATCCAGACAAGTGCCCGTTGGTGATCTTTCAGGTCGACGACTTCTGCGTGCCCTTCGAGGAGACCGCTTTTGACGATCAAGTCGAGTTTTTCATGAACAAGCCACGGGTTTCGTTGAGAAACCTTGACGATACTGATCTTGCACATTGGATCGAAGAACCAGTGCGTTCCTTTCGGCAACAGTTTTTGAATCTCGCCCTCGAAGAAGTACAAACCAAGTTCGTAGCTGCGGATTTTCGTCATTGTGATCATGGGAAGTACCTCCTTTCGCGCCGATCAGGAAACGGTCGGGCGGCCGTGATTGGCAAGTGTTGCCAGGGTGAATTTGTCGTCACAGAAAGGAAAGGAGAGGATTGCGTGAGTCTGGTTCGCGAGTTGTTTGTGAGTTTGCATTGTTGCTTTGTGAATTCTCGCTATTCGGATACAAGCTCGACGCTTGTATGGGTTTTGAAAAAAGAAAGCCGCAGGTAGTCGATCAAGTCGCCGGTCACATTTGCGAACGCGGAGTGCTGCTTGAGCGGTCAATTCCGTTGCGTCGTCTGCCGGTTTCCACGTCTGCAGCCAAACATCCGTCTGACGTAAGTCAGACCTGCGTGGCGGCGAGCCGCTTTTGCCGGCATTTTCGGCAACGAGCGTGAAGGCGGTATCCACGCACTGCATAGCGTCGTGTCATGCTGCTGTTCGATGCCGCCATTTGCATGGTGACTGGTCCAACAGCCGACTGACAACCGACGACTACCTTTGGCCATTTGTGTGGCGTTTCTTCAACGCCGTCCCCTTGGCGGGAACACGGGTTTATCGCCCGCGGAGTTGGTATGGGAATCGAACCCATCACAGCCAGATTATCGGTCTGGTGCTCTAACCACTGAGCTAACCGGGTGGTAGAAAGATGGCCTTCGTAGCAATCCATGTACGGAACACACTCTACCAACGCGTTTGCGGGCGAGTGAGCCGCTGGGTCCGGCAACATCAGTCTTCCAGATTGGAGCCAGAATGGCGATGAAGGTTCGTGACGAATTAGGCTCTGTTGAACAACCCACTACAAAACCGGACGCTAACGCGTGGCGGCTGATGGGATCACGACGTTTTTTACGCCCATCAGCCGCCACGCGTTAGCGTCCGGTTCAGGTGAGTGCTATTGGGCTAGCGATATACCACGCACGGATACCGTGCAGTTTTCCATTTGATCCGCAGAGCCTGGTGCAGGTCGCACGGACGAGTAGCGTTTCTGGCCGGCGTGAATCCCAGGCGAGAAAGACGAAATGAAGCTACAGCAAAAGTCGAATCCGTTCTAGAACCACGGGGCCACGATGTTGCGAACGGCGATTAGCAGCAAAGCGACCATCGCGACGTTGCGAAGTCTGGTTCGATCAAGTCGATCACCGGCCTTGCCACCCAACCAGGCACTGATGACCACAGGGGGGATCATCAAAATTGCCAGCATCACGGTTGCCCGGATACTTTCGCCGAACTTGATCCACATGAGCACCAGCTGCACGGGAGCCAACAACATGATCGTGGACCAGAGAAAGGCGCGTTGCCTGACGGCTGGCCAGCTGTGCGACAGGACCCAGACCGTGATCGGTGGACCGCCCATGCCAACCATGCCGGCGAAGATTCCGCTCAACCCGCCGGCGATAAAGGTCCAGTAACTCGCCAGCCGGTCCCTGGGCTCGGGACGAAAAAGCCAGATCGAAAGTACGGTGAGCATCAGAAAAATTCCAACGACTTGCTTGGCTCGTGCTACATCAAAATCGGCAATCATGCTCAACAGCCAGACGCCAAGCGGCAGCGAGACGGCTCGCACGGCAGACATTTCCAGCGTGCTCCTCCACGGGATATCTTCGCGCCGCCGCCAGCAATTGAATCCTGTTTGAATAAAGACAAGCGGGATGATGATTGCGATGGCGTGGGGCAGTGACACGCCCAGCCACATGAGAAGTGGAATGGAGAGCAAGCCAAACCCAAAACCCACGACTCCCTGCAGCATGGCACCCAAGCTGAGTATTGCCGCGATCAGCAAGAGGTTTTGGTCAGGCAATGGTGGGCTTTCGGAGGGCGAAAAACATCAGTTGTGGGAAAGTCGATTGTAGACGACAGGGTCACGGCGATGGGAGGGTGAGGCCTCGTCCGAGCGGTACTGCCTTTCCCATCCAACGCACCGCTATCCCGCTTAGCCGCACCGTCATCCCCTTCTAACGCGTCATTCCCTTCTAACGCGTCATTCCCTTCTAACGCGTCATTCCCTTCTAACGCGTCATTCCCTTCTAACGCGTCATTCCCTTCTAACGCGTCATCCCCGCGCAGGCGGGGAACCAGTGGCTCGCCGACTTGCTTCGAACATTTGGAAAAGCTGACACCTATTTCAGCTGCAACTGGGTTCCCGCGTTCGCGGGAAAGACGGCTACGGCCGTTCATGCCAAGTCCGAAATTGCTCTAGCTTCAGGGAAGACGACATTCCCTTCTAACGTGTCATCCCCGCGCAGGCGCACCGTCATCCGCGCAGGCGGGGAACCAGTGGCTCGCCGACTTGCTTCGAACATTTGGAGGAGCTGACACCTGTTTCAGCTGCAACTGGGTTCCCGCGTGCGCGGGAAAGACGGCTACGTCCGTTCACGCGAAACAGGGAATGGTCTACATCGTATCTCGTGACTTTCGCTTGTTCGCCATGACTGACTTGATCATCTTGCCAAACTTTTTGTCCTCGCGACGCCGATCTCTTAGCGACTGGCCGTTTCGCGCCTGCTCCGCGAGTAGCTTCAAATAGTTCGTTAGTCGGCGTTTATCCAGTAG
>CALHZT010000248.1 GCA_938040995.1 uncultured Pirellulaceae bacterium
GAAAATCGAAAATCGAAAATCGAAAATCGAAAATCGAAAATCGAAAATCGAAAATCGAAAATCGAAAATCGAAAATCGAAAATCGAAAATCGAAAATCGAAAATCGAAAATCGAAAATCGAAAATCGAAAATCTGAAATCGAAATTCAGGACGCTTCGCCTCGTCCATAACGAAATTGAGCCACAACGGAACTCAGCTCTGCTCGCAATACCTGGCGACGGCGTCCATGTCTGACTCGATCGCCTTGCTGACAAAACCCATGATCAGCGGAGTCGTCAGTTTCGCCTTGAGCTTGTACGGCTTAACGTCCATCACCAACGTCATCAGCACCGCGTCCCCCTGCGGTTCGACCGTAAAGACGCTGTCCCAAACGGTTCCGCCTTCGTCCGAAACGATTCGGATGCGATCATTCTCGACCAGCTCCGTCACTTCAAGGACGACAGAGTGTTCTTTATCCTTCATCATTCGCGTTTCGCGAAAACGCGTTCCAACGCCATGCTGTTGTTCAGAAAGGAATTCGACATGCGTGATATCCGCCACTGCCGCTTGGAATCCACGAGGATCGGCAATGACCTGAAACACCTTTTCCAAAGGCGCCTGAATCGTACGTGAGGTTCTTACAGACTTCATTTCCCGAGCTGTCCAATTAGAGCATCGTTCATCTACGTATTGAAAATGCGGTCGCCGGCATCACCGAGACCGGGAACGATAAATTTGGCAGAATTGAGTTCAGGATCAATCGCACAGACGTAAATCTGCGTATCCGGAAACTCCTTGTTCACGTTATCGATGCCGTCCTGCGAAGCGATAATAGAAGCCAGCTTCATTCGCTTCACGCCTCGATCCTGCAGCGCCTTGAGCGCAGCCAGTGCAGAGCCGCCGGTCGCCAGCATGGGATCAAGAATCAAGCCGACATCCAGCGGGAATGTCGACGGGATCTTGCTGTAGTATTCGACCGGCAATGCCGTCTCTTCATCACGGTACAAACCCAGATGCCAGACTTCCGCATTGGGAATCAGATGCAGCACCGGATCTACCATTCCGAGACCGGCTCGCAAAATCGGCACGATGCCAATCCGTTGATTGAGGACGTGCCCTGTCGTTTTGCAAATCGGAGTCGTTACATCCTGAGGTCGCAACTCCAGATCGCTGGTCACCTCATAGGCAAGCACCGTCGCCAATCGATTGATCAGCGCGCGAAACTCGGCAGGCGGTGTCGATTTGTCTCGCAACCGAACGAGATGATGCTGAACGAGTGGATGGGTAACTTCTTGAATGTTCGGCATGTCGCGACGCCTGCAAATGGCCGGGGATAAACGGAATGGACGAAATGTAACCCGCTGAACGGATTCGGCATTTTGATTTTCCGAGCTTAGCTCATGCAAACCCGGCGATGTAGGGTACAAAGCCAAAACGTAACCATTCACGGATATTGACGTTTCCTCAGGTTCGAGAGGGGCAGGCACAAATTTTCGGCGTTTGTCCGCAAAGCGAAATTTGGCATTCGTGCATTGTCTTCATCCCGAAGGGATATCAGCTGGTAGCCCGTGGTAAGCGCAGCGCCACCACGGGTTAGCTACAGAGCATGCATCGGTCGAGAAAACCGCCTGAATTCCTGGTCGCGGTTTATCGAGACCGAAACGGCTCGCGGATAAAATTCAAACGCCGCGATTCCGGTCTCGGTTGACTTGAATGAACTCCAGAGCGGAATTGCTCGACCGGCATGGCGATTGCCCCATACCGGCGGTGGCACTGCGTTTACCGCCGGCTACAGGCTGCAAAGCCTTCGGCTTGGGATGGTAGCTTATGCAAATCAATTGAGCAGGTATTGGGCAGTATTGAGCTAAAAGCCGGTACTTCCGAACACAGATTTTTAAAATGCCTTTCAGGGCGGCAGCCATTTCGATAGACGATTTCTAATCGTAATAAGCGGTCTGGCGGCGACTTCGACGACGATATGAACGACGTGTCCGTTCTGAACGTACTAAATCAGGCCCTTCGCCTTCGACAAACATCCGCCCGCCCAGCAAGCGATAAAAGAATAGCAACATGAATGCGCCAGCCGTGGCGACGACCATGCCGAGCGGACTGACCGGCGTGACACGCGGGCCACGAGAAAACAATGTCCACGCACCGCAACCAATGATGACTCCGCCGATTCCCATCGCCAATGTCGTGATCGCACCGCCGGGATCGCGGCCTGGCATGATGGCCTTGGCGAGAAGACCAACAAGAGTCCCAAAACCGATCCAGACCAGGATGTCGTTGATCCACATTTGGGCACCATCCGGGAACTGCGAAAGCGGACCCATCTGTCCAACCTGGCCGACTTGATCAACGATCGTTTCCATCAATGCTGCTCCCAATCCTTCAGTTCTGCCGACAAGATACTTGGCGCATCGGCTGTTTGAACCGGGAGACTTTACCGACTGTGGATACTTGCTCAAATGACCATCCAAATCGGCGGATTCACCATGCTGGCGTTGCCATCACCCGTCCCTTGCCCGCCAAAATTCCGGCTCCGGCGACTGCCCCGAAACAACGAAGATTTCGGGAAAATCCGAAGGTTTCGTCCGATATCTGACGAAGGCAACGCGACTTGCTAGAATGGGCCCAACTATCAGTCACTGCAGCCAACTTCAAATTGCCTGAAGGAGCCGCGTCGTGCGTCATCACCAATTTGCGACCAGAACTCTCGTCTGGATCGTGCTTTTCGTCTTCGCTGGCGAGTTTGCCAGCGGCCAGTCTTCCACCCCTGCCGACACACCACCCCGCGATCATCACGACGCGTTGGTGATGGCTGGTCGAGTCGACGAGTTGCTGGGAGAGCTGTGGGCGGAGAAAGAGATCCAGCCGGCAGAGATGGTAACGTCCCATGAATTCATGCGTCGGGCATGGCTGGATTTGACAGGCGTTGTCCCGCGAGTCGCCGAGGTCCGCAAGTTCGCCGCGAAGTTCGATGGCGATACAACAACCGAACAGCGCATCGAAGCGCATCGACAGATCGTCGATAACCTCCTCAAGTCGCCACGTCATTCGACGCACCTCGCCAACACATGGCAACGAGTCATTCTGCCCGATGGATTTGCGACTGGAATGGGTGGCGGCAGCCAGGCAATGCACCAGTGGCTGCGTGGCCGGTTTGCCCAGAACATGCGATACGATCGTATTGTCGGCGACTTTTTGACGGCGACTGGTGGATCGGAATCAGGTCCGACGCTGTTTTACCAGGCACTGGAATCAAAACCGGAAAAACTGGCCGCTTACACGGCGAGAATTTTTCTCGGTTTACAACTTTCCTGTGCTCAGTGCCATGACCATCCGTTCGATGATTTCAGCCAGGAAGATTTCTGGGAGTACGCGGCTTTCTTTGCCCAGGTGCAAGGCAATCAACAGGGCCGCGGCTATCGGCTGACGGACGCCGCCAGTGGCGAAGTCACTTTGCCGGAAGAAAACGAAGCCATCGCTCCGCAGTTCCCCAACGGTGACGATCCCAAGCGAAACGAAGGCGCACGTCGCGTCCAACTTTCAATCTGGATGTCTTCACCGAACAATCCGTTCCTTGCCAAGGCGACGGTCAATCGCGTGTGGTCCCTGATGTTTGGCACGGGAATTGTGAATCCGGTCGATGACTTGAATCCCGAAAACTTGCCGGTCCACCCTCAGTTGCTTGAAGAGCTTTCCGAGTACTTCGTCGAAAGCGGATACAACATTCGCGAACTGTTCCGGACGCTGGCTTACACCAAAGCGTACCAGTTCAGTAGCAAAGCCGGTTCGCAGGAAGAGGGTACCGCCCGCCGAGCCGTTTTTGCCCAGATGGCAACCAAAGCGTTGACGGCTGAGCAGCTATTCGATTCCATTCAACAAAGCCAGCTGCTTTCGTCATCAGGGAGTTCATCCAATGTGGCGAGCAACAATCAGAGGAACGCTTTTGTTTCTCTCATGGAAAACAAGACGCGGGATGCAACGGAGTACGCGGCGGGCATTCAGCAGACGCTGCACCTGATGAATGATAACCAGCCGACGGTCAGTACAATCGCGATGAATGTGGGACTGACCGCGGCCCTCGACGCACCGTTTCTTAGCGACGAAGAGCGGCTGGAGACCCTGTTCCTTGCGACGGTTTCGCGTTTCCCGACAGATTCGGAGACCAAGCTGTTCGCCAAGTCGTTCCAGTCGGCGGACGATGACGCCAAGCGGGCGATCCGGGGCGACCTCCTGTGGGCGCTACTGAACAGCGCCGAGTTTCGCTTTAACCACTAACGATGCCGGCTTCTCCGCCAGGATGACGATATGCAAGTGTCAGCCTTGATCCACTCGACAGGTAATGCAGTGCCTGTTTCCGCAACAAGACGTCGATGCATCTTCATGTGCGTCTGCGGTTTGATGCTTGCCACCGTTTTGGGTATCTCCGGGTGCGCAGGGAAACCAGCGTCGGTCTCGAATAACAAACAAAGCGCATCGGAAGATTCTGGGAACACGGCGGAGGAATCAGAATCTGATGCGGCGGAGGCCCAAGCAACAGCCGATAGTGATTCCGATCCGGCGCAAACTGACACGCCGGAACAAGTGGCGATGGAGGTCGAAAGCGACGAGGAGACTGTGGCAGAGCCAGCGGTTGCCGAAGCGGATTCCGGCCAGGCATCAACGAATGGCGACTCTCACGAAACACTTGCTGGCGATCCCGCGACCGAACCTGCCGCGGAACCCGCGCCACCCACCTTTGAAATGCCGACTCCCAGTCGCCGACGCATCCTGTTCATGCCGCCGACTGGACCAGTCGTCGTGGATCTGATGCTGACGACGGGCGAGCATTCGTTCGACGACGGGCTGGAGCATCACGCGATTCAGCTGATCAAGCACGCCGATGGCAATAGCGACGGCAAGACTACCTGGTCCGAACTGCTCGAAGACGATTTGCTCGTCAACCTTGCCATCAACGAGCAGCAAAATAACGGAGAGATGGAACAACGTGAGACGATTTTGAAATCGTACGACAGAAATGGCAATCGAATTGTCGAGCCGACCGAGATCTTGCGACTGTTTGATCGAAATACGAAAGGGTATCTCGGCCTAGGCATTCAGGCAGAACCGCTCGACGCATCGAAAAGTGTTCTCGAGTCCGGCGTACGCAAGTGGCTGGACCAGAATGGAGACGGCATCCTCTCGACGGAAGACAAACAGAATGCTCCCGCACGATTGCGGGACCGGGATGCGGATCAGGACGACCGGCTGTACGCCGTTGATTTCCGCGAGGCACCCGCGGCGATGGGCATGATGCCAATGAATTATCAACCGCGACGCCGGGGCCCCAGCCCATTGCGAGCCATCCATGATGATCTGGGAGTCGACGAGTGGCGTAGCGTGCAGACTGACCTCGAAGAGATCTATGCGTTCGGGAGCGAAATTGCTCCCGACGACTTTGCGGAACGTCGCGACTTGTTCACTTCGCTTGACGACAATGAGGATGAAGTTCTGCAACTCGACGAAATGGTGAAACTTAACGAACTGGATGCCGACTTTGTCCTGTACGGCGATACCGAATCCGCCATCCTGACGTTATCTGCCGAGTCGCTTGAGGCAGCCTTGCAAAAATCGGCGAACGCCAAAGCCGCCGCGCTCGCTGCGATTGCGGCAAAAGAAGCTGCTGACGCAAAGGCTACCGAACTCGCAGCGAACGAAGCCGATGCCACAGAAGAAGAAGAAGAAGAAGAAGAAGAAGAAGACCTTGCCGAAGAGAGTGAAAGCAAAGCCGCCGAAGAACCGGAAGAACAAGTCGCGGAGAGCACGGAACCCTCCGCGGACTACTACGCTGCCGCGGAAACGCTGCAAGAAAATCGCTCGCTCGTCACGACGTTGCATGGCACCACGCTGCGATTCGAAGTCGCCCAAACGTCGAACCCAGTGTTCGCTGGTGACGCCGCGACCGCGTTCAAGTCGCTGGATCGCGACAAGAATCAGTACCTCGACCAGAATGAAGCGATTGCTCTTCGTGGCCTGCTGCCCATCGAATTTGGCAATGCCGACACAGACGATGACATGAAGCTTGACATGAATGAGGTTCAGGCGATCTACGATATCTACCAGTCGTACAGATCAACCGGCCTGCGACTGAATGTCGGTTCGGCCGACGACCCCATTTTCCTGGCACTCGACACCAACAAGAGCGGCGGTCTTGAGGCACGAGAGATTCAGACGGCGGGAGAAAAGCTGTCGGAGATCGACGCAAATCGCGACGGGCACCTCGGCGTTTCCGAGCTACCTTCGATCATTACCATCTCGATGACTTCACGATATCAACCGAACAATGGGCAGTTGGCCGTCACACCGAACCAGTACAATTCGCCAACCAGTCGCCAAAAGAAACTCGACGTGCCCAACTGGTTCACGCAGATGGATCACAATCGTGACGGCGAGATCAGTCGGCTCGAGTTCATCGGGAGCGAAGCGTCGTTTGAGAAACTCGACGCCAACTCTGATGGTTTTGTCGCCCCTGCAGAAGTCGCCAAAGTCCCGGAATAGTGCGCGCTTTGTACGCTTCGCTCCAGAAAGTGACCCGAAATATAAGCTCAACGCGCACGTTTCGATGTTGCGCCTTTTTGGCCCGAAGGGTCTTCAAAACCCCTGCCGGTGGCCTTGGCCACCGGTATAGAAAGTTCTGACGTAGAGCCCCGAAGGCGGCGAAACAGATTCACCAACTGTGTCGCCGCCTTCGGGGCTCTGAGTATTTCTCGAAGTCATTCCGGTGGCCAAGGCCACCGGCAGGGGATGTGTCACCACTTCGTGGTTGAAGATGGCGCAACACCAAGCCTTGCGCGTCGAGCTTCGAACGGAGGAAGGATGTGAGTGCTCACCAAGTTGAGTTGGCCGGATCCACACCGTACAGATCGCCACTGACCACGGGCCGCGATTTCGTCTGAAATGTCGGCTGGATAGCGCCCCGATCCCACGCGGCATTCTGTTGCGTGCTTTCCTGCACGTTTCGACCACGGTCCGAATAGTCGCGATACTCGATCGCATTGCCACCTATAGGGCTCCACGGCATCGAAGTCCCCGCTGCGTTGATCCGCTTCCAACCGACAGTCGCCGCTCCAGCCAGCATGAAGATAAACGCCCCCCAGAGAATCGCGTCCCGAATCGATGCCATGCCATCTTTCGAATGAGGCCACAACGCCGCGCACGACAGAAGCATCGAAGCAACAGAAGTAATAAGTGCGATGGCAACTAAAGATTCGAGATTTAGCATGGCATGACCTGTTCCTTTTTGCCCGAGAACCGGGGGAATGAGTGAACAAGATCAAACGTAGCGATTCATAACCGGCGACTCAACGAAACAACCTGTCCAACCCGCAGCGATCAACATTTACGACGTAGACCCTATCGAGTTATTACGACGGGGGAAACTTTGCTGCCGAGCACCCTGCCGCTACCCTGACGCGTACCAGATTCCAGGTGAGTCGAAACATCAAGCTCGCCTTCCCGCACGGAAACGCTGACACAGCCAACATCTGCCGTATGCAGCACATTGCACCCGACCTCCTTGTACATGACGACTCCCTCAGTCACCGTTGATGACTTGGCACCGCTCACAACAATCCACTCAGGCCGACTCCATTCGCAAAACAGTTTCGGCTGGCTACGAATCGATCCATGGTGCGGCGCCATCGCAAGGTCGACGTCGACCGAGGGCTGCTCAAGAAGTGCCAGCAAACCGTCTTCTTCGATATCGCCCGTCAATAAAATCTGGCGTCCCAGGTATTCAAGATGAAGCACCAGACTGTTTGCATTGTCACTGGACGTCATAGCACTTTTCACCGGATGCAAAACGCGCACGGTGACACCGTGACTTTGAAATCCGTCTCCAGCCACCAATTGCCGCCGCTTCACGTCAACTCGATCGATACTTGATTCCAGAACATCCAACGAAGAATCACCACCAAGAAACATTTGTGGACCAAAAATCACTTGCCCAACACGGAAACGTTCCAGCAGTCCCGGAGTCGCATTGAAGTGATCCACATCGGCATGCGACATCACAAGAGCATCAATGCGTGTAATCCCCTTCTCCCAGAGAAACGCAGAGATGGCATTCGTCGCCGAACGGGACGAGTTCAGTGACCCCGCATCGTAAATCCAGACATCACCGCCTGGAAACTGGATGACCGTGGATGTACCGTGGCCCACGGAAAGGAAGTGTACCTGCAACTCATCCTCGCCGATTGCCGAACTCGTACCGGCCACCCAGCCCACACCGAAGATCACGAACGCAGCCACCGTCCAGAACGGCCACCAACGATGGACCAGCGGAATGGCTGCACAAACAATCAGCACCAGGTAAAAAGCCAACACCGCGACCCCGGGCGCGCCCGCAACCCAAAAGTGGCTGCCCGGTAGCCCTTCGATGCCAGTGACACACCACTCCATGCTCGACAGCGAAGCACTACAAACCGTCGCACAGAATTTTGCGAGCGGCGGTATGATTCCGCCGAAGAGAAGCACACCAAAACCAAAGAACAAGCCGATCGACAACGGCACCCACAGAAACGCGTTCAGAAACAGCGCACTCGGCGACACGAGATGAAAGCGGCTGGACACCAGCGGCAGCGTGATCGACCAAATCAGCAGGCTCGCAAGAACGACTCGCCAAACTTTCATTGCAAGAATGCGCAAAAGCACCTCGCCATACGATCGTTGCCGGGCAATCAGCCGGTCAAGCGGAGTCATCTCTTTCGGCTGGGTGAGAATCGGGACGTACCAGATCATGGTTCCGACCGCGACGAACGAAAGTTGCGCCGCCGTGCTAAAAAGTTCCGCCGGATTCAGCGCGAGCACGACCAGGGCGGCCGCCGCCAGCGAATTGAAGCTCGGTGCATCGCGATGCAGGATGGCTCCACCACAAACCACCCAAACAAGAATGGTAGCGCGGATCACTGGAGGCCTGCCGCCGGAAATTCCGGCATACAACAGAGTGAATGCCATCGCCAAAGCGAGCGCGACATTGGTCGGCACAAATGGAGTCCGCGAAAGGAAGTAAAACCCCATCGCGAGGATGCCGACGTGCAGTCCCGAGATCGCCAGCAAATGAATGGTTCCCGTATGGAAAAACGCATCCGTTCTTTCACGATCCAGATAGTCCCGCTCGCCCAGCAAAAGCGCAGCCGCCAGTTCCGCCTGGTCTGCCGGCAAGTATCGCCATAGAGATTTTCTACCAACACGACGCAGCCGGGCAATCCAGTAGCGTGGATTCCAGTTCGAACTTCGCTCGACGACTTGAACAGCCGGAATATGATTCACCTGCAATGTTGCCAGTCGTCGTTCGCGACGCTGATAGTCGAATCCCGAAAAGTCGCCGGGATTCATGGCTGGCGACGGCCGATTCAGCTTCCCGAACACCTCGAGTTGGTCACCGCCATCGATGCCTTCCAACTGCCCGACGACTCGAACGCGTAGGGTACCAGTCGCCGGAATCCACTCTTTCCCATCCCGGACTGCAAGCGCCTTGCAACGAAACACCGAATAGTCATCGGTCGGCTTGGCGTGCAATGGATTCGATTCTGGCATCACATATTTTGGCGATTCGAGGGCGCACAACTTCATCGCCACGGGAACCGAAATTTCCGGCGCGCGCAACCCAATCTCGTTCTGAACAAACCGGTTCCATCGAAACTGGTGCCACATGCCTGAAATTGATGCCGCCGCCAGGAAGAACAACAACAGCTGGACGATACCCCATCGCGACTGATGCAAACGCCGATGTACGCTACCCTGCGGTTCGCCACCCGAATCCAGACTCTTGCCCGGATTCTTGCCCTGACTCGTTCCCCGGCCTTGCCCGCCCGTCGCCTGAAACTTGCGGCGCTCCCACGCACGAACGCACCACCAAACAATCCAGAAAATCAGCGTCGCCACGCCCCATGCTTGAAGAGACAAATCCCAACATTTGTCGCCGATGATTCCGCACACGACCGGCAGGAGCACACCCACCAGGGGATGCCGCAAGCGATACTCAGGTGGAATCTGTCGGTTCGCTTCCATTCGTGGGTCTCGCTGGCCCCAAACCGGCAGTGCTCAAAATCGTGGCAATCGCTGAATCGCTCAGCAGTCATGCTCGCCAACCCGCCCTGCAATTTCCGAATCATGGCGGGCAGACTGTGGGCACGCCAGCCTTGCATAGCAGTAGTTTACATAATCTTTAAGCCTTGAATACGCACGAGTCGTGCAATTGGAACGGGCTTTGCATTCTGCCTGATTCGGACGCAGGCTTGCCGCCTGCTTCATGAGAAACGCAGTAAGAACGGGAATTTAGAGGGCGGAGAAAGAGTCAGAAAATGATTCGACCAGGAAATGATACGGCAATTCCATCGGGAGTTAGCTCAAACCAGTTTTACGAGTACGGGATCCGGAGAACCAACAAGGCACATACCGCGACGGCAAATCGTATTGCCAAGTCGCTGGGAACCGCCGTCAACGATGGACCAGGGTTCGACATCCAACTGGACAACATTACCGTCGAGGTAGAGACAACGGCCAGTATGCTTGAGGCCGAAGCACGGCTTGCGCAACTGAGCGGCAAAGTCTATATCGCCATGACGAACAAGGACGGTGTTACCGAAGCACTCGCTGCAACGAAAGGCAGCCGAGTCGGCATTATGGATCCGCACGGAAAAATCGTTCGCGAGTGTGGGTGAAAAGAGTTGCGAGTGACGAGTGTCGAGTTGCGAGTAGATCGCGGAGTGCGTTGCGAGTGATGAGCAACGAGCGACCGCTCGAATCTTCCCATCCTCCCACGGCAACGCGGTGATCTTGCGAGGGACGAGCAAATCAAACCGCTTGCGAAGGGAGGGTCGGAGCGCAGCGACAGAGAGGGTCGCTACGCAGAACGGCCGTTCAGTACGGCATCTACGTTACAAGACGCCAAACCACGCCCCGCGCCCAAAATCTAGAAACAGCCGAGATCGTCAAACTCCATCTCGACACTCGCAACTCGACACTCGCAACTCGCAACTCGCAACTCGCAACTCGCAACTCGACACTATGTCGCCACCATCACCGCAATCAAACCACCCAAAATCGCCAAAGCAATCCCAACACCAATCCAGATCCAGGCACTAAAACTCTTGGGCTCGGCGCTACTCAACTGGGCCTTTGGCAATTTGACCGACTTGTGAAACTTCTTGTCGCCAAGCAACGCATCCAGAGGGCCGCTGCCGTATCGCTCCAGCTCTTTCTCATCAATCTTTGAATCGGATGAGTCGATTACATCGGACGCATTTCCGCCCGACCTGGATCGTTTGTCGTCGTGCAAGCCAGAACTGCTCGTCGACGCATTTTTGCCATCCGTTTCATCAATTGGTGCCAGTTGCAGATTTTCGTTCAGAGACGAATCCGTCGACATTCTTGCGGTATCGCCGACAGAAGAATGGACCGTATCACTTCGTCCAATCCCGCTGCCGGATCGGCCGGGATGATTGCTACCACGGCCTGAACTCGACCTCGACCAGCGACTCTCGCCGCCCGGGTTCGAGTCACCAGAAACTGTATTATCGCCGCCAGCCAATTGATCAAATCGAATCGACTTGCCCTGCGAAGCCAGCCAGACTCGAATCTCACCCGCGACTTCGCGACAAGTCTGAATACGTTGATCACGACTCTTGATCATCATTCGGCGACACAAATCAACAACGAATGGCGCCGTCGCCGGCTTAAGGTCAAAAAGACTCTGCGGCTCGTCCGTCTGATGCTTGAGCAATCGCTCGGCGATCGAACCATCAGGAAATGGTGGTTGGCCAGTCAGCAAAAAGTAAAGCGTACAACCCAGCCCGTAAATGTCGGCTCGCGAATCCACCGTCTGACTGTTGCGAGCCTGCTCCGGCGCAAGATAATCGGCGGTCCCAACGACCGAGTCCTTGTACTTCTCGCTGAGCGATTCACGATCGTCCTGGGAGAACATCGCCAGCCCAAGGTCCAGCAGTTTGACGCAGCCGTTCTTGTCCAGCAAACAGTTGGCCGGTTTCACATCGCGATGAATAAGGCCCGCATCGTGCGCGTGCTGGAGTCCAAGAGCCGCCTGGGCGATGTAATCGACGGCATCGTGAGAATGAAGAGGGCCATCTTCCTTGACCGTCTTTTGAAGATCCCGACCGTCCACATACTCCATGACGATGTAGTGGGTGTCGCCGTCCTGATCGATATCGAACGCGCGAACGATGTTGCGATGATCGAGCGACGCAACCGCACGAGCTTCGCGGCGAAACCGGTCGAGATAGTTGGTATCCTCCAGGTATCGCTTCGGAAGAACCTTGATGCCGACCAGTCGTTCCATCACGGGATGTTCAGCCAGGTAGACACTGCTCATCCCACCGGTGCCAAGGTGCCCGAGCAGCTTGTATTTCCCAAGCGTAAAGCCTTTGTACTTCCCCTTGAGAAGATTGTTGACTTGCCAACGATTCAGCAGTTTGGCATCAATCAGCCGGTCTGCCATTTCGTCAACGGTTTGCGGAGCCGATTCCGATTGAGAATCAATCGTGGCAACAAAGTCCGAAAAGCGACCCTCTTCGACCAGGCAACTACGCCGAGCCAGTTCGAGAAGCTGTTCTGTACTTTTTACCTTTGCCACTTCGCTATCTACTCTGTCCGGCACGCTGAAGAACGGAAATTTTACGCCTCATATTCAATTGTAGAAGGACAGGCGCCGAGTTCCAGCAATGAGCGGTTATCCGCTGTTTTGGGTGTAGTCATTTGGTTGGATTGTCGGGAATATTGGGGGTGCGGGTATCGGGGTGCGGGTGTCGGGACGCGCAAGCGTCACCCCAAGCCACTGACTACTGAAATCTGAAATCTGAAATTTAAGTTGTCTGAGTTGTCTGTGACTTGCTCACTTGTTCCCACCCTTTCACAGCAACACGAGCTCCAAGGGAGGGCCGGAGCGCAGCGACCACATCAGCAACCCGACACCCGATACCTGACACTCGCAACTCGCAACTCGACACTCGCAACTCGACTCCCGACACTTACTTCCTTCGCCGCAACCCAACCAAGGCCAACCCAACCACCAACAACCCCAACCCACTCGGCTCAGGAACCGCATCCACCGATTGAAACTTGAACGCATTCCAGATATTGAAATCGCTCGTGTCCGTCACGCCATCCGCATTGAAATCACCCATCCCCCACAATCCATTGTTCGTAAACTTGGCTCCATTCCACAAGTTGAAGTCCGAAGCATCAACACTAAAGTCAAGATTGGCATCACCCATGATCGAGCCATAAAGATCCTCGACCCACATTCGCACATCTTCCACATCGACGACTCCATCCCCCGTCAAGTCAAAGACTCCACCACCACCGCCGCCGGACCCCGAGACCGATGTCAGCAAATTGATATCGTCGATATCCAGATCCATATCGCCATCAAAATCACCGGTAAAACCAAGTCCCGTGACCTGCAAGCGGACAAGGTTCGACGTGTAATTCACATCCCAACTGAACCCATTCGGCAGCACCAAATCGGAAAACTCACCAACCACACCTTCACCAGCGCTGATCAGTGTAAATGTGTCCCCAATCTGCGGCGCGAATGTCCCCATTCCCAGGTCAACCAGATCGACTCGCAACGTCCCGTCAAGAAACGCGAACCGGTCTACATCGACTCGATCGGCTTCCCCCGTCAAACGACCGCCAAGGTCAAACACCATCGTGCCTTCGTTGGCCAAGTCGCCGGTGATGTCAATCGTGCCAACCGGCGAGTCGATACCCAGCGGATCACCAGGTGAAATCACGCCTCCGATATTGCGAACCGTTCCATCCAGAGGACCGGTTCCCACAAAAATGTGACCATGACCGGAAAGCGTCCCGCCGTTGAGGTCAACGAACTGGGCATCAGCAGACGCCTGCGTCGCCCCGGTTCCGGCCAGATGCAACCGGCCGCCCTCGCGAACGTCGATATCTGCAAAAGTCGTCAACTTGGTACCGGCACCGACGATGACTGCCATCTCTGCAGCATTCGAACCGCCACCAATCGTCGTTCGATAAACCGTCGCGTCAGCCGCCATGACGGCTTGCTGCCTGACGCCCGAAACGTTCTGGATCAGCGTGTCGCACATGACATCCGGAGTCGCATTGCCCGACCAGTTGGCACCCGTTTGAAAAGCACCAGTCGGCGAGGGTGTTGTCCATGTGCAGCTTTGCGTGACGGGATCGCTGATATAGAGCGCCGGTGGATTCCCGCCGGCTCCCAATGACGGAACGGCGTCGATCACAAGGTCGCGGCCTGCGAAGACGTTCATCCCCAGAATTCCAGGCACGATATTTCCCGGATCGCTCGGATCCGTTACATCCAGAACTGCCAGCGGCACGTTCTCAAGCGTGAAACTTCCACCCGCGGTGTCGAGCGAAAACTCGTCAGCGATAAAACCCGGGATACCAGCCGACACACCGCCCGAACCTTCAACCGCCAGCGTAAAGTCCGCAGTATCGACGAGCGGATCGAACCCTAACCGTACGGCTGTCTGAGTCGAAATGACTGTCAGACTCGCACCAGTATCAAACAGGAATCTTGTATCGTTCAGCTCCTCGCCATCGTTGGCAATGTCGACATCAATGAACAAGCCACCACTCTGCACGACAGTCGGAGAGAGCGGATTCTCATGCAAAGTGAGCGTATTAAAATCGAGGTTCTGAATGTAAATCGGCCCCTGAATAAACGAAGCACCCGGATTCAGATTCATCTGGGCACGTCGCAGGATCCCCTGTCCTCCACTACCGATCGCATTCATTTCAATGTTCGGTGTCCGCACTGTCCGGCCCTGATGTTCAAAGATCTGCGGGTTGCTGCTCTGAATGTGGATGGCATGCTGAGCCGCCATGGGCAATCCAATGATGTTCGGAAGTGTCCACTGTGGACCACCTGACAAAGTCGCAAAGCTGGTTTGTCCACTCAAGTCGGAGCGATTGAACGTCAGCTGGCTACCGGCGCCGGTTCGATCTGCGAAACCGGCCATGTAGACTCCGAGCGGATCATTGATGCGCAAACTTTGGGTACCTGTCGCACCACCGATGAGCTGAACGTTGGTTCCGTCAAACCCGGCGCCATCAATATCGAAATTGGTATTGGCTGACGGACTCAGAATGTGCGTCGCGGCACCCGTATCGAAGAGCGCGATGTCATAGAACGGACTCCCACCGGCACCCAGCGACTGGCCGCCCGGCGAAACACTTGGCTGCGAGAGAAAGAAAGTCGTCGCGGCAGTTGGATCTCCAGAATCCTGGAACTCATCCGTAAGCCCCATCCCAACCAGTGGAATAAAACCTTCCAGCGGTACATTGGCCTTCGTCTGCGAAACAGACATCAGCAACGCTGCGAGCAGAAAACCTGCAACTCGCGGAATGAAAGGCGACTGGCGACTGAAAACTTTTTCACTCGCAACTCGCAACTCGACACTCGCAACTCGCGGAACGCGCACACCCATGCCATCAACTCCGATCCAAACGCTGGAAAAATGCCCCAGAAAAACCCGCCGCGAAATCAAGAAACCGCGGCCATGGCGCCTATCCCCATCATATTGGGCGCTTCAGAAAACTCAAACGTCCGTCGCGTAGAAACCCGCCAAACA
>CALHZT010000249.1 GCA_938040995.1 uncultured Pirellulaceae bacterium
TTGAATCTTGCTGAGCCGGAACCGAATCCGGATAGGCGAACGCAAGGCAGCAAACGGCGAGAATCGCCATGGTGGTCTTCGAACGGATCGCTTCCTGAAGTCCTGGCATCATCATGAATTTCGATTCTCTCCCAGGCTCGATGACCGATTCCAACACCGACGATTCCACACTAATTATTCCAAAGCCGATGAATTGGCAACTTGAGCTGATTGTTCGCACCGTCGCTTCGAATATCAAAACGCGATGTTGTTAAATTGTAGCGGACCGAAGAGGTCATTCCTAAAGATCGACTCGCATCATGCCCCCACGCCAGCGATTTCCGCATTGCTATCACTGACCATCCGCCAGCGAAGTCGACTGGACATCTCTCCGGTTGCAAGTGCATTGCTCATCCGTGTCTGCTATTCTGGCAGAGGTTCGTCGCGAACCCCTCTTTTTGCACGTCGCCAAAATACTCTACACGCCAGCCATGATTCTCGTTATCGATAACTACGATTCGTTTACGTACAACCTTGTGCAGCGACTGGGGGAACTTGATGCCTCGCTCGACATCGAAGTCCATCGCAACGACCAGATCACGCTCGACGAGATCGACGAGAAAAAGCCGAGCCACTTGATCGTCTCGCCAGGCCCCTGCACTCCCAACGAAGCCGGCGTTTCGGTCGATTCCATCGAGCGGTTTGCAGGCAAGCTACCGATCCTTGGTGTCTGCCTTGGGCATCAGTCGATTGGTCAGGCATTTGGTGGCACGATCGTGCGAGCCGAACGGTTGATGCACGGCAAGACGGATCAGATCAAACACGATGGCAAAGGCCTGTTCGAAGGCCTGCCCAGCCCAATGACTGCCACCAGGTACCACAGTCTCGTCATCAAACCAGAAACGCTTTCCAGCGAGTTTGAAGTTTCCGCATGGAGTGAGATGCCGCTCGAAGATGGCGGCATCGAGAAAGAGATCATGGCGATCCGGCACAAAGAGCATCCGCTCTGGGGCCTGCAGTTTCACCCGGAAAGCTTCCTGACGACGGACGGTCCCGAGTTACTCCGTCGCTTCATCAGTATGTAACCGTGGTTAAAAACGACGTAACCGTTCACGCTGGCAAGGATCAGGCACAATTTTTCGGCGGCAAACTGACTAATTTGGCTTTCGGACAAACGCCGAAAATTTGTGCCTGACCCTCTCGAACCTGGGGAAACGTCAATATCCGTGAACGGTTAAAAACGACAGGGCGAACCACCATCATGATTTCAATCGAAGAAGCGTTACAACTGATTGCCGGGCAGGTCCCCGACGGAACGGTCGAACCGGTTCCGCTCAATCAGGCGATCGGTCGCCATGCCGCCGACAATATCGCAAGCAATGTTGACTCACCGCCGTTCGACAAAGCCCTCATGGACGGCTATGCGGTCCGGTCCAGCGACATCCAGTCAAACGGCCAAACGCTTCGTGTGCTCGAAGAAGTCACCGCCGGCCACAATCCGACGACGGGCCTGACCGAGGGCATGGCGACTCGGATCATGACAGGCGGCCCGTTACCTGACGATGCGGACGCAGTCGTTGTGATTGAAAAAACCGCAACGGAAACGTCAGAATGCGGCGACGAGATTGTCACGATCAACGACTATCCGGTGCGGGCAGAACAAAACCTGCTGCGTCAGGGCACCTGCATGCGTACGGACGAAGTCGTCATTTCGCGAGGCTCGCGATTGACGCCTCAATCCATCGGGTTGCTCGCCGAAATCGGCAATGATCCGGTTTCGGTATTTCGCCAGCCAACGGTCGCTATCCTTTCGACTGGCGATGAGCTGGCGGCTCCCTCCGATGATTTAAAACCGGGACAGATTCGCAACAGCAATGGCCCGATGCTCACCGCCCTCGCACAAGCCGCCGGGGCGATCGCCGTTCCGCTCGGCATCGCGGCGGACAACCGGAATGATATTGCGGCAGCCATCGAGCGCGGTCTGGATTGCGATTTCTTGCTGCTTAGCGGCGGCGTTTCGGCGGGGGTCAAAGATCTCGTGCCGTCGATTCTGGCGGAACTTGGAGTCGAGCAAGTCTTTCACAAAGTGAAGGTTAAGCCTGGCAAGCCGATCTGGTTTGGCACGCGAACCAGAGATTCACGACGCACTTTGGTTTTTGGATTGCCCGGCAATCCCGTCAGCAGTTTTGCCTGCTTTCATGTGTTCGCAAAACCCGCGATCAGGAAACTGAGCGGGGCCGGCGAGGCTTGCGCGAACAACTTTCCTGTCGGAAAATTGATGACTGAGCAAGCCGCCAATCGCCGCACGACGTATTTCCCGGCGTCGAGCAGCGTGAGTGAGGATGGCGAAGTGATTGTTGACTTGCTGCCATGGAAAGGGTCTGCGGATCTGCGAACGGTGGCGGATGCGGATTGTTTGGCGATCTTGCCAGCGGATGAAGAATTGAAGCCGGGAAAGATGATTCGATTCATTCGCCTAGACTAGATGTAGCCGGGCTGGCAACAGCTCGGGAGTGGCTTCAGGTGGATGCCAAAACCAGATTCGCCCGAAGTGTTGCCACTCCGGCTACGACGATTTTTACGCAGCGATCTTGCCAGCGGATGAAGAATTCAAGCCTGGGAAGTTGATCCAATTCATTCGCGTAGACTAGATGTAGCCGGGCTGGCAACAGTTCGGGAGTAGCTCCAAGTGGATGCCACAACCAGATACGCCCGAAGTGTTGCCACTCCGGCTACGATGACGGCGCTGGCTACGGCTATGAATACGACGTTTTCACATTGATCTGGTCACATTTGCGTCGAATTCTTACCGTCCAGTCATGAAAACCGCCACTCGCATGACACAATCCCGAAAATCTCGCTGGCAAAAGAAAGCCGCCGTTTCTCCAGAACTCGCGGCCGAAGACAATCCGCCCAGGCAGGACGCGGCCAATGATCAGC
>CALHZT010000250.1 GCA_938040995.1 uncultured Pirellulaceae bacterium
CCGCGGTCCGTCGGCACACGCACCAACAGCGGGTCTTCGCTCGAAAGGCTGGCAAGGGTCACAAACTCACCCTCGATCGCGCGCACCCGTTTGATGGACAGCTCGCCAACAGGAAGCGCCGAACCATCCATCGTATTGGCGAGCAATCCGGAATCGCCTCGCCAACCGGAAACAACCACGTCATCCGCGACTTTTTTCCACTCGCCCCACGAAATCCCGAAACAGGTATCGTTCGATGCGGTTGACCGGCCGGCACCTGGAGGAGGCAACAAAAGCAACTCGCCGTCCTGATCAACAAACGAGCGCAACAACTGTTCTTGCGACTGATCCGGCAACTCCGACTGCCAGACGAGCAAACCAACCTCGCCCCAATCAACGGACGGGAGTTGGTCCGGCGTAATCGACTCAACCAGCGTTTCGGTATTTGAGTCGCTGGGAATCCCTGCGGCAAGTTCGATCGCGCGAATCGACGATGACTCGCGAGTCACGATGACCGTTTTCCTGGTTGGCTGGCGATCGTAAACGAAAAAGAACTCGTTGTCGGACGCCACCGAATCGGCAGGCAACGCGACTCGCCCCCAACCACGCACCTGCCGGCCGCTGATTGGAATCGGATGCTCCAGCAACTGGAATTTCGGACCGGCAAGATCCACATTCATCACCGAACGGGCACCGTCGATATTGATGTCCACGGGAACCGTCTCGTTCTTCTGGATCGGAGAGCGGGTAATTTCGAGCCCAAGCCGCAGACTGACGCCGCCCTCTTCTTCGACTCGACGCACTGACGAAACGCGAATCGACCGGTTCGCTTCCGGCAGTTCCGCAAAGTTCAGCAGGTAGAAGCGAACCGACTGTGGCAGCTCCTGAAAGCTGTCCCGGACGGCTGCCCAACGTCCACCATCCGCGTCCCAGTCGCTGGCTCGCAGATCGCTACAGATCCAGATGTCGGTCCGCCCGGTTTGATTCGATTTTGCGTAGCGGTGAGCCGATTCCAGAAGCGTGGGCAAGTCAGCGGTCGCGCCCGCGGGTTCGGCGTTCACGGAGGAAAGCAGGTCCGCTGGCTTTTCGAGATCCGTCGGCTGGCCCGTCACGCTGTCGATCAGTACCCAGTGATCCGATTTGAGTTTTTGAAACGCGTCGGCAAGTTGTGATTTTCCGGTCGCAAGTTTTGACATGGAACGCTCTCGGTCCATCGCCGCCATACTTGGCGACCGATCAAGGATCACGATCGTTGTGTCGGTCCGGTTTCCAACCGCGAGGCCCAGCCAGCCGCTGGCAAGCGGACGCGCGACGGCAAACAAAACGCCGGCGACCACCAATGTCCGCGCGGCGAGAATGAGCCAGCGGCGAAGCTTCGCGAACCCGCGAGACATCCTGTTCGCCTTGAGCAAAAAATACATCGCGCCCCATTCCATCGTCTGGAAACGGCGCTGATTCATCAGATGAATGATGATCGGGATGGCAATCAAAGGCAGACCCAGAAGGATCCAGGGTTGCATGAAGTTCATTTTGCACCCCGCAACTGATGCCGGCCGACAAGGAAGTCCATCAACACTTTTTCATAACTCTCGCTGATGTCGACTCGACGAAAATCGACCGCGGATTCGAGCACGAACTGGTCCATCGCTTCCGCATGCGCGACTCGAGCCCGATGGTAGCGATCGGCGATTTCTGTCGGATCGGTGAACACGGCCGCGCCGCCTTCCATATCCAGGAACCGGACCGGTCGCTGAAAATTGAACGCCAGTTCCGCGGGATCAAACAGCTGAAAGAGGGCCAGGTCATGCTTGCGAAATCGCAAGTGCTCAAAACAGCCGTGCAGTTCCTCGGGATCCACAAAGCAATCGGAGATCACCACAATCAGGGCTCGCTGACGATTCGATTCGGCGAGCTCATGCAAAATGGGTACAAGCTGAGTCTCACCGTCGGAAGCGGTACTCTCGAGAACCTCGAACACGACGGAAAGATGCGCCGGATTACGGCGCGCCGGAATATCGGCGACTTTGCCATTGGCAACACATGCCAAACCAACCGCATCGCCCTGCTGAACGGCCAGGTACGCGAGTGTGCCCGCCAGTTGCCGGGCGTACTCGATTTTCGTCTGGCCCTGCGATCCGAATCCCATGGATCCGCTGGTATCTACAACCAGACAACAGCGAAGATTTGTGTCGGCTTCGAATTCCTTGACGTAGTATCGGTCCGTGCGGCCATAAGCACGCCAGTCGACTCGGCGCAAGTCGTCGCCAGGAACATATTTTCGATACTCCGCGAACTCGACGCTCGAGCCGCGATGGGGACTGGGATGACGACCAGAAACGCTGCCCTGCATTGCCGAGCGCGACAATAGGGGAACGGCTGACAACCGAGACAAGGCTGCCGCTTCCAGAAAAGAACGGGACCATCCACCGCTACTCATCGCCGCACCTACATTTCGGTTGCGTCTGTTTCTTCCACCAGTCGTTCGACAATCTGCCGGGCATCGATGCCCTCTGCCTGCGCCGCAAACGTGGTAATGATGCGGTGCGTCAGCACCGGCGTTGCCGCCGCCTGGACATCTTCCAGCCGGACCATGTAACTGCCCTTCAATGCGGCTCGCGCTTTCGCCGCCAAAATCAGATTCTGCGCGGCGCGAGGACCGGCTCCCCAGGACACCAGCTTGGGCAGCCATTCGGGTGCCGTCTCACCCTTGGGCCGCGTTCGACGAGCCAACCTTGCGGCGTAGGTGTAAACGTGGTCGGCGACCGGCACACGACGCACAAGTTCCTGATACGCCAAAATCTGCTCACCGGACATCAACTTTTGCAACGTTGGCAACGCGGCACCCGTAGTCGTGCGGCAGATTTCAATCTCTTCCGACTCGGTCGGATAGTCGACTTCGATAAGGAACATGAAGCGGTCAAGCTGCGCTTCAGGAAGCGGATAGGTCCCCTCCTGCTCGACGGGATTCTGAGTCGCGAGAACAAGAAACGGTGTGGTCAACTCAAACGTCTTGCCGAGAGCCGTAACGCGATACTCCTGCATGGCTTCGAGAAGTGCCGCCTGCGTTTTTGGCGGGGCACGATTGATTTCATCGGCAAGGACGATGTTCGCGAAGATCGGTCCTTTCACAAATTCGAATTCGCGGCGCCCTTCACGGGTGTCCTGCAAAATGTCAGTGCCTGTGATGTCCATCGGCATCAAGTCGGGGGTGAACTGGATCCGGCTGAAATCCAGCGACAACGTTTCCGAGAGTTTGCTGACGAGAAGCGTCTTTGCCAGTCCCGGTACACCCACCAGCAAAGCATGCCCGCGGGCAAACAGGCAGATGGCCAGTTGTTCGATGACGTCCTGCTGTCCGACGACGACGTTCGCCAACTCTTTTCTCAGCCCATCAAAGGCTTCGCGAAGCTGATCAATCGCCCGGACATCGTCGTCACTCAGTTTCGATGCGGGAAGTGTGGCAGCATGGTTCTGGCTGGTCATTCAGTGCCCCGTTCAGTCTTTCGTGAGATTCACACAGGGCTACCCAGAAAAAATGGCAACCCCGTTCACCGATTCGCTAGATACGTAGTGTCTCGCAGATTCGTTCATTGTCAAATTTTTGCAGTGATTGCGGAGATGCGACCGCACTGACAGCACAAGAAAAGCGACAGTCGCGATGCCACGACGCCAATTTATCGGCGGGCAAGAAAAACGCCCAAACCGTTGAGAAAATTTCTTGGACTAAAAAGCCAAGCGACCGCCACAAACTTGGCGTTCGCCCGGTGACCAACAATGAAGAGTGGACTTACAAGAGTCGACTTACTCTGTCGGTGCCCGATCGGCGGCTTCGAATCCGCACTGATTGTGCGCGCCGTCGCAGAACGGACGATTCTTGGTCGCGCCGCAGCGACAAAGCGCCACAACCGGTTTGTCCGGATTGGTTGGAAATGCGTTTCCGTCAGCGTCCGTGATTTCGACGCCTCCTTCGATAACCATGGGCCCGTTGTCACGTAGTCGAATTTTTACTGGCTCAGACAAGTTCATCTCCTTCGGATCGGGTGAGTAGTGCGATCGCATCATACCGACAGCCGATGAGGCGAACCAGTCGGGCGAGAGACCGCTACGAACCCGAAGCTTCGAGCAACTTGGCCTGTCTACTTCTCCGCGGCCGATTCTGGCGGATTCACCGTAATCAGAATTCTGCACTGAGGTTCGGATTGCGTCGGTAGCTTCGGTTGCTGCTGCCGGGTTATATCGATCAGTTGCTGCAAGGCCGCCGTTTGGGTTTGCCGCAATGCGGCAGCCGACTCCTTCCCAGCGTCCAGCCGTGAACCCGACTGACGATCCGCGCCTCTGCTCGCGTTTGACGCTTTGGAATCGCCGT
The DNA here is from genome assembly GCA_938040995.1 of uncultured Pirellulaceae bacterium. Classification (GTDB taxonomy): domain Bacteria; phylum Planctomycetota; class Planctomycetia; order Pirellulales; family Pirellulaceae; genus CALHZT01. Next base: position 4,346 of record CALHZT010000250.1, read on the forward strand.
TTTGCCTTTCGCTTTTGCCAGTGGAGCCTTCGCGATCCAACTCCGAATCTACGTTATCGCCGTAATCCCTGTAGTAGAAATTCTGGCCGAAGCGATTTGCCGTAACTCCACGAGACGACTTGTGAATTTCCTTCAACCGATTCAAGTTCGTGGTCTGCTGAGACGACAATTGCACCCGATTCGCCACACCTCTGTTCCCCTCGTTCAAAACTCCACCACCAAAAGCGCCTGAGGCCGCACTCACTCCCTCTTCAACCGCCATTCCATCCGCCATTCCATCTGCCGTTCCATCTGCTGCTCCATCTGCGGCGATGTCTGCGCCACCGATGGCTTGCCCTTCGGCAAATCCTCCATAAGACTGCTGCGGATTATTCGACCATTTCGACGAGGCTGGGCTTCCTTTCTGGTCGGCAACGGTCAGGATGCTAAACTCGATCGACTGCTCTTTCAGCTTTTCGACAATCTTTCCAACGTCGGCTGCCGCTACGTCAAGAACGAGTGCTTGCGTACCTTCATCATCTTTCGCTGCCCAGGCCAATGTGTCGCTGACATCGCTTTGCGTAGTTTCGTTTTTCGATTCGAGTTTCCAGAGCGGCTCTTCTTCACCATCTTTTTCGCCAGCAGCTTCGCCACTGCGACCCGGCGTCTGTTCTTTCAGCTTGTCCGCGGACGCAGCGAGCCACGAAGATTCGTTCATTTGAACATTGTTGCTCAGCAGTGTGCGAACAAACTGCCCAGCCTGCTCCTTCGAACTCAAGTTGACTTCGCAAACAGCGTCACAGCCAAACAGGAAGTTTCCCGATGCAAGTTCGTCTGATTCGTTGTCCAACCCAGCTCCGCCCATTGCTTCCATAGCGGCAGCAGGTTCACGACTGAGGTTGAACGATTTGAATTCACCCTTCGCCACACCCGAGTCGGCTGAATCATCAAACGCTTCTTCGTCTGCGGCAATCGCTGGCGGTTCCATCGCCGGTGCAGCGGTCACTTTTCGGGCTCTTGGTTCTGCCACTGGTGATGCGGGTCCCGAGTCCGTTCTTGATTCTTCGCGCATTGACCGACCCTGCAAACGACGGAATGTTGAACTCCTGTCATCATCGGCAAACTCGGATTGAGTGCCTTCACCGAATGACCTCTTACTGGTCTCAGCCGACTGATACGCATCCGTTTCAGTGTCCATTCCTTCCAGCCCGAGACTACCCTGGTCCTTTTCGTCTGGCTGTTCGATTTCATTCCGGCTGAGCTGCTCCTCGACTTCGTCACGGTCTACCGACGCCGCGGCTTCGCTTTTGAGACTGGCGTTCTTTGCAACGTTCCGGTTCGAATGGAGGATCGAAGGCACAGTTAGCAGCGCGAGTATCAAAGCCGCGAGAGCCGCCAAAGGACCGATGTACGACTGGAAGCCGCCTTTTTTGCGAGCCGGTGTGACATGGATCGTGGAACCATTTCCTGATTCAGCACTTCCGGATTCATTTTGTCCTGATTTATCTTGTCCTGATTCACCATTTGCGCCCGTCGCGACGGAACTTGCCGTTGCCTGAACTTCCGCACGCACGCGTTCCGCAAATCCATCAGGCGCTTGGGAATCAACCGGAGCGGCGAAACCCGTCAAGGACTTTAGTGCTGCCCGCACGCTGCGAAGCTCCTCCAGTGCGGTCCGATAATCTTCACGCTGCTCAAGTAACGACTCGATCTGCGCACGCTCTTCGCGACTTAACTCGTCATCGAGGTAAGCGCTGAGTCGCTCGTCGTTCATTGGAAGTCGATTGTTCATGTTGTCTAATTCAAACCGCTACGAGAACTGCTCTTTTCGTTTAAGCACATCGCGTAGCTGCACTCTTGCCCGATGCAAACGGCTGCGGACTGTCCCCACCGGAATGTCCAGAATCTCCCCGATCGATTCGTAGCTACAGTCTTCCAGATCCTTCAATACTATAATTTTTCGATAGTCTTCCGTCAGTTCCGCAAGCGCCGCGTGAACCCCGGCGACTCGCTCCTGTTGCGCAACCAGATCGCTCGCCGTCGCACTCTGATCGACTGGTTCCGGTCCGCCGGCATCGGCAATCGCATCCGCCGAAGCCGTCGGACGCTTGCGACGATTGCGGCTGATGCTGGTATTGAACGCGATCCGGTACAGCCATGTGAAGAACTGACTTTTCCCCTCGAAGGTCGACAGTTTCACAAAGGCCTGCACGAAAGATTCCTGCGCAACATCTTCGGCTTCTTCATGCGATCCTGTAACTCGGAGAAGCGAATGAAAAAGCCGGTCCTGATACCGTGCAACCAATTGACCATAGGCGTCAGCATCTCCGGCCACGACCGAGTCGATGATCTGGGCGTCAGTCAGTTTGGATTCCAGGTTCAACGTCGTTGCTGCCTGTTAGATGCGCTTGGGCGAAAGGAAGTTCCCGGGATTCTGGGCACTAAAAATACGCAAAATACAGCCGATAGGTCTTGGGAATTCCGAATTCCCGAAAATTCAGTGTATCCGGCACTGCCACGATCCACCAAACGCAACTGACTCACCCGCGAAAAGTCACCGGGTAAACACTAGCCACCGGCCTGGATGGCATCACGGGAACCACACAACAAAAAAGTGCTTACGGCACCCTCCCTTATTTCGTTTCTTTCGCGCCTTTCGCGGTTCACCATTCCGCAGAAACATGCACGGCCGGCAACCAGGAAACGAGAACCGCGGATGGACGCAAATGAACGCGGATATTGAAGGTCAAGTGAAAGAGGCGAACCAACGAAGTCGCATGCAAAATGCTGGAACCATTGATCTCGTCACTGCAAGAAAAGGAATCCGCGTTCATCGGCGTCCATTCGCGGTTCTTTATATTCGGCGAACCAACCGCGCGATGATCACGTGGTCCATCGAACCAGGCTAATGTGATAGGTGGCGAGCCTGCAAATGCTCTCGCGGCTGGCGCGAGACAAAGACCCACAACAAAATTCCAACCGCCAGAATTCCAAAGCTGACGGATTGCGAAATGGTAAAACCAAACCGGTTGACGGCGGCTTCGTCCTGCCGAACGATTTCCAGCAAGAATCGAGTCACCGGATAGATCGTCAGTGTCAACGCAAGTAATGCTCCATCGCGACGTTGATACGGTGCGATGGCCAGTATCAATCCACATAACAAAAACGCATTGAGCGAACTGTAAAGCTGGGCTGGATGAGTCGGCAGGCTCCGCTCTGGCGCGTAATCTCCAGTCCACGCGACTTGGCTGCCGTCGTCGAGCGCCAACTCCAACCGCGAACCTGTGGATGTGCTGATAATCTCTTCCGTCGCAATCCGCATCGCGGTCGCGCCTGCGATTCCCGTCAAACTCTTTCCATTGATCGCGGTCACAACCTGTCCGGCTTTCAAACCGGCATCGGCGGCTCGACTTGCGGGTTTCACCATGGCAACCTGAAGCCTGCCGGTTGCGTCGCCAGCGTTCGCATCGCCCTCGCCCTTTCGAGTCAGATGAAACCCATGCGAAAGGCCCGTGTTCAACTGGGCCATATAAGGCGGCGAGCTCTGGGGAAACTCAATCGCCCATGGATAGTCGCAGGGACCGCCGTAGCAACAACCGTTCATCAGGCAGCCGATTCGGCCAATCGCCAATCCAAGCAGGATCGCCGGCGCCATGATGTCACCGAAAACGAGTGGCGGTAACTTGTGCCACCACGTAAAAGCCGCGTAAGCAAGAAGGGCTCCGATCAGCGAGCCGTAAACGACGAGCCCACCTCCGGCGATGTTGACAACTTCGCCAAGAAACTCACTCCACGTGTTCGTCTGAAACTGGTCACGATACTGATACACAAAGAACATTCGCGCACCGGCGAACCCCGCAATGAACAACCAGACCGCCAGCCCATAAATATAGTCAGCAGGAATCCCCCGCTTCGACGCCCGATAAACCGCGAGCGTCACGGCCAGCGTCACGGCAAAGAACATCAGCACGCCGTAACCCCGAACGGGCAAACCGGCCATCTCCGGTTCACTACCCGGAATCGGCTCAGCGAGCCGCGGCATCAGAAAGACAATCACCGCGGCACCAAAAAGCGCATAAGGAACCAGGGCCGTCAGTGAATTCGCAACGGAATGCTGCCGGGCGTTGATCACACCAATGGCGAACAAGCCAACCAGCCACAATGTCAGCAGCAGGCCAAAACCAAACAGCGGCATGCCAAAGACAATTTCGGGAATATAAAAAAGCGTTTGCCGCATGATCCAAAATTTTCCCGATAGTTGCACAACTGCCTCAGCCGTTATCGATAGTTGTACGGCTGTCCCCAGCCGTTATCGATAGTTGCACGGCTGTCCCCAGCCGTTATCCTCATTCACGGCTGGGACAGCCGTGCAACTATAGCGCCATATTGTCGATCAGTCGCGTGTCTCCAACATATGCCGCAACCAAGGCTACCGAAGATTCGTCGATGGACGCAATCTCTTCCAGCGTTTCCGCATGAACGACCGCGGCATAGTCGATTTTTGAAATACCAGCCGCAACCAGCTGCTCACGAATCCCTTTTGCGATCGCATCCACATCGTCGCATCCATCCGCGACCGATTTTTTTGCCGCTAGCAAAGCCGCCGAAATTGCCAGCGCCTGCTTTCGTTCGCTTTCACTCAGATAGCGATTGCGGGAACTCATCGCCAGGCCATCCGGTTCGCGAACGGTTGGACACACTTCAATCTTCGAATCAAGATCCAGATCCGCCGCCATTTTTTTGATAACGAGATATTGCTGATAGTCCTTGTGGCCGAAGTAAGCCACACTTGCCGGAACCGCCTGCAACAATTTGAACACGACCGTACAGACGCCCTCGTAATGACCCGGTCGATGGCTCCCTTCGAGTGGCTTGCCAACATCCGGTGGCTGGATAGTCGTTGAAAAACTTTCGCCGTACATCTCCTGCGCGGTCGGCGCAAAAACAAAATCGACTGGCAAGCCGGAAATCGAGTCGAGATCACCATCCAGATCGCGGGGGTACTTCTCAAAGTCTTCGCCCGGAAGAAACTGGGTTGGATTGACGAAGATCGTCACGACAGTAACGTCGACTTGGCCGGTACATTGCTCTACCAGACTGACATGCCCTTCGTGCAGCGCGCCCATCGTCATGACAACGCCCACCTTCTTTCCCGATGCGGTTGCAGACATCACCACGCTTCGCATCTCCGATTTTGAAGTGATGATCCTCGGAGTCGTTTGAGGTGCTGTCATGTTGGAAGATGTTGTCATGTCGCCGTTACGTGTTTGATCTCATTCCAGAAATTGCCGCCGCCAGGTCGTGCTGCAAACGATCGTGGTCTGTTGCATCGAGGAAAAGGAACGGCCCCGACTTTCGCAGGCGAGCGTACAAATTTTCCTGCTCACGCGCTTGCTCTTCGGAAAGATTCACGGAATTTTCCAGCGCAACCACCAGGTTGGGTGTGGGGTCTTCCGCGACAGGTTTATCCTTCCAAAAATCACTCACGAAAAAAAAATGGGATGATTTTGACGATTTACCAGCCAGTGCTTCTGGAAATTTTATGTTCTCCAATGGCCGGCTTTCAACATTTGCCGGCGCAGATATCAGAATCGCACCGGCACTTTTGACTGCCGTAGCAATCGTTTCCTGAACAGGACCGGGCGACACCCCGGCAACCGCGATGTAGTTGGCCGCCTGAAGGTTCTCCCAGAGCCGCCCGATCGTCCAGCCGATTTCCGGGTGAATCATGTCTGCAGCGACCTGGACAGCTGGCTGCAGGACGAACCGGCGGATAGCCATCCACGGGTGCGGAACGGTTAACCCTTCTTCGACCAGTCGCAAATCGTCGTAAAGCAGGAGGTCGAGGTCAACTGTCCGTGGTCCCCAGCGAGTTCGTCGCTCCCGTCCAAGCGTTTGTTCTGTTTCGAAAAGCTTCTCGAGCACCTCGCGGGGGGAACGGTCTGTTTCCAGTCGTAATGCCCCGTTGGCGAACGAGGATTGCCCTTCAGGCCCGCCAACAGGTTCTGTTTGAACCCAGTCGCTCGCGTGCAACTGCTTCGCACCATCCCATTTTTCGAGATGAGCCGCCGCGGCATCCAGATTCTGGTCTGGTTCACCGAGGTTTGAGCCGAGTCCGATCAAACAAGTCGCCATTGCCGCCATTTACGATTGCGAGCCATTTACTCGAGAATTTACGAACGAAGAAACACGGCGGTTCGTTATATCAGCCGGGCCAGGAAAATGTGCCAACAATGCGAAAGCATAAAAAAAATCGCTACACCCGAAGGTGCAGCGATCGTTTCGGCATCCTGCCATGTAAAAAATGAGGGGAACATCCGGGCCCCGATCAAAGCTCTTGCGAGCAGTGACGTCGACAGTCGCTCCCTCTGTTCGTCGCCCTCATGGACGATGTCGCATACAAGCAGTTGCATTTGGCAGACCGGCCAGACGCCTGCAGAAACTGGACAATCGTCCCGGTTATTACAAACCTTGAGCAATCGAACAGGTATCGCGACAAATCCGGCTATTAATCTACCGAATCCCTTCAACGCTACTCCGAAGAACATCCTGTCGCTTCGGCAAAGAGGCTCAACAAATCCTGTTGTTGGTAGCCTCGAATTTTTTTGTATGCATGTTTGATGTTTAACCACCAATCGTGTGCATCATTCTCGCGCCGAGCCTCAAGTTGTCAACCAACCCTCGGCAAAAAAAATTTCACACGCGCCCGTCGCCAACCAAGGGGGTTGACAGGGTCCGCGCCAATTCAAAAAACGTGACGTTTAGTAAAACAGTTTCCGGTCGCGGCGGTTGCGCAGCGCTGGCAATCGCTCGCGAACTTTCTTCAGTTTCTGCGATTCCAGTTTCGCAACAATGACCTGTTCGCTTTCACCGTCTGCTTCGGCCAGTACACTTCCCCACGGATCGATAATCATCGAGTGCCCATAGCTTTCCAGTTCATCATAATGTTGTCCGACCTGATTTGGTGCGACAACGAACATCTGGTTTTCGATCGCCCGCGCCTGCAATAGCGTTTTCCAGTGCACTGCACCGGTGACTTTTGTGAATGCAGAAGGCACCAGCGCGATGTCGGCATTTCGTTCAGCGAACGCGCGATACAACTCGGGAAAACGCAAGTCGTAACAGACTGATTGAGCGATGTTTCCAGCCGTCGTAGCAACGACAGACACTTTATTGCCCGCCGAAAAGTATTGCGATTCGTTGATGACGGCTTTGCCTTCGATGTTCACCTCGAACAGGTGCATCTTGCGATATTTGCCGACCAGTTGTCCGTTGGCATCAAAGAACAGGCTGGTATTAAAGACGCCTTCGGTTCCCTCCGCGCGTTCGCAAATGGTTCCGGCAACCAGAAGCACACGCAACTCTGCCGCGAGCGCGGCGAATCGCTTCGCGATCGTCCCGTCGACTGGTTCTGCCGCCGCAACAACCGCCGGAAACTCAGCGATCATCGGAAACAGCTCTGGCAAGACGATGAGTTCGGCGCCTTCCCTGGACGCGTCCCGAACCAGGGATTCGGCTCGAGCCAGATTGCTCTCGCGATCATCCGTAGAGTTCATCTGAATCGCTGCGGCGATGACATCGCGATCCATGGTGAAGGAGTCCGATGATGAATGGAGAAAGCAAGGACGAAGTTACGCGACACTCGACTTGGGAACAGCCTTCCTGGCCGGTCGGGCGATGACGCGATGAAAGTGGAGCTGCACTTCGCCTTCGACAACGCGCCGGACGCCCTCGGCGAGACATCGTGGCTCGTTATCTTCGTTTCCAATCCGCTTGATCTCTTCGAGTGGAGTCCCGGGAGGAACGGTAAACGTTTTCTGCTCCACAATCTGATTTCCGGCGTCGAGTTCTGGCACAATGAAATGACAGGTGGCACCGTACGTCAGCATTCGCGACTCGAACGCGTCCCGATACGGTCGCATGCCAGGAAACCCGGGCAGCAATCCGTGGTGCAGATTCACAATGCGGCCGCCGGCAAATTTCCAGCAGGTACTCGCCGGTAGAACACGCATGTACCTCGCCAGAATGACATAGTCGATATCGTACTCGTCAAACAGTTCGACCATTCTGTCTTCGTCCGGATTGCCTTTCCCGTCACCGATGAAGTGCCAGTCGACACCAAACTGTTCGGCGATGCCCCGACATGCTTTGCGGTTGCCAAGCATCAGGGCGGCTTCGGCAGGAATCTGTTTGTCGCGCATTCCTCGCAGGACAGCGAGCGCCGGCTCGGGACGATAAGTCGTGCAAATGGCAAGTCGCGGTTTGCGATGCTGCTCAGGAGACCAGACACGCACCGAAAGATTTTTGTATTCGCCAATCTGCAACAGCTCGTCGCGCAACGAGGAGAACCGTTCCGGGTCGTTGATATCCAGGCGACATAGCATGGCGAAGATGGCTTCTTCGTCATGATCGTACATCTGAATTTCCTTGATGTTGGCGCCTTGAGTCGTCACGTGGTGAATAATCGGATCGGCGAGGCCAGCGTTGTCTGGTCCGACGGCAGTAATGGTGACTTGCATCGCAGTCTTTCTGACTTTCTGGTTACTCAAGGCGAATATTGAAAGCTACCGAAAGCCGCGAAGAAATGCCAAGGTGAATTGACAATTCAACCCGGAACGATGTGGAGAAGCCCACAGAATCGCGCTTTGCTCTCACTCTATGCTCTCACTCTGGATACTGAATGCAGCCCGGACGGGCTGTTGGTATGCTAGTAGTCAGGCTTTTAGGCGAGCGGAGGACAAAATTTACCAACTTGCGTTTTTGAGCCGCTACGGTCACCGATGCCTTATTGGTAAATTCTCACTCGCCTTTCGCCTTTACCGGGACATGACCGGCCCGCGTGGCCGGAAACCGTGTGACCGTTCACGCGGGCAAGGGTCTGGCTCAATTTTTCGGCAGCAAACTGACTTGTTTCGCTTTGCGACGCCGAAAATTTGTGCCTGACCCTCTCGAACCTGAGAAAACGTCAATATCCGTGAACGGTTACGGAAACGTTTTACTGATACAGAATCAAGAATCCGATACAAAGAATTCCGATGGCTACCGTGCCCCCACCCGCAACCGCCCGTACCAAACCGCGTCGCGAAGATTTGCCGCCTGGCAGTAATCTTTGCGAACATTGCACGGCGAAGTGCTGCCACTATTTCGCGCTGCCAATTGATGTCCCAAAAGAATTTGCGGATTTTGAGTACATTCGCTGGTACCTTCTGCACGATCGCGCCTCTGTATTCGTAGAAGACGGCGACTGGTACTTGCTGGTTCATACGACTTGCAAGCATCTGCAGGACGATCACCGCTGTGGCATCTACGAAACGAGACCGCAAATCTGTCGCGACTATACGACGGACGAGTGTGAGTACGAGGACGAATGGACTTACGACATGTACTTCGAAACACCCGAGCAGATTCACGAGTTCGCCGAAGCCATGTTCCCACCCGGAAAGGGAAAGAGCATTCGCAGCCCGGAACCGCCCATGCTTCCGGTTCTCGCTTAATCACTGGTTGGATTGTGGCAGTCGCTGATGCTGCTGCACCACAAAAAAATCAACTTCACCGAACCTTTCCAACATTGCAGACCTTCTCTGCCACTGACACTCTATGACGACCATCAAACCCCGCACGCTCCAGGGCTTTCGAGACTTTCTGCCGAGCGCGATGATCCCGCGAGAACGGCTGATCGAAACTGCCAAACAGGTTTATCGCAGTTACGGTTTCAATCCGATCGACACGCCGACGCTCGAGTATCTCGAAATCCTGCTCGGTAAAGGAAGCGCAGAAACCGACCGGCAGCTTTACAGTTTTGAAGATCAGGGCGGTCGCAATGTTGGCATGCGCTTTGATCTTACCGTCCCGCTGGCTCGATTTGCCGCGCAGCACATCGGTACGCTCGGCACGCCGTTCAAACGGTATCACATCGCGCCCGTGTGGCGAGGCGAGCGTCCGCAAAAAGGGCGCTACCGCGAGTTCATGCAATGCGATTTCGATACGATCGGCACAACATCGATTGCGTCCGATATCGAAACAGTGCTTGTCATTCATGACCTCATGCTCGCGATCGGTATCGAAAAATTCACGATCCGGATCAACAACCGCAGGATTCTCAATGGACTGCTTGAAAAGCAGGGTCTGCTAGAGAATTCGACACTGGTCCTCCGCGCGCTCGACAAGCTGCCAAAGATCGGTGCTGAAAAAGTCGCCGAAGAAATGGTTTCGGCGGCGGGCGCTACTGCCGACCAGGCCAACGAGCTACTCAAGCTTTCCGAGCTTAGCGGTACGCATGACGATGTCCTCACGCAACTGAAACCACTCGTGGCTGGATCCGAAACCGGCGAGTCCGGCCTGGAGAATCTGTCCAGTGTCCTGGCGGGAGCCGCCGCGGCCGGCATTTCGCAAGAGCGGCTGGAACTCGACGTTTCGATCGCGCGTGGTCTGGATTATTACACCGGGATGATTGTCGAGACGTTCCTTGGCGACTTGCCGGGCATCGGCAGCGTCTGCTCCGGTGGACGATACGACAATTTGGCGGAACTTTACACCAAGCAACAACTGCCGGGCATCGGCGCATCCCTGGGACTGGACCGGTTGCTGGCGGCGATGCAGGAGCTGGGTTTGACCGACGGCGAATCCACCGTGGCCGAAGTCTTCATGCCGTTCTTTGATGGCGACCGGCTGAATGACTACCTGCGGATCGCCAGCCAGTTGCGGTCGGCCGGTGTCCGAGTCGAGCTTTATCCTGAGCCCAAAAAGCTCGACAAGCAGCTGAAGTACGCAGACAAGCGAGGATTCCAGGTCGCCGTGATTATGGGCGGTTCCGAGTTTGACGCGGGCAGCTGCCAGATCAAGAACCTCGCGGCCAGGTCGAGCAGTGAAATCGACATTTCCGGCGGAGTCGATCTTGCGGTCGCCGAGATTCAGAAGATTCTCGCCGGATGATCGATTAGAATGAGACTCAGGAACAGCGAGCAAGCGCCACCAGTCAAGCTTCGAGATTAGAACGAAATGAAAGCGATTTTCAAAAACCCTGTCGCAGTTGCCATGTACTTTGCGGTCATCCTGCAGGCTTCGCCACTTTGGGCTCAGGGTGCAGATGGTGAGAAAAAGAATCGCTGGGTACTCAGCTACTTCCTGGTCGGACTACTTGTCGGACTTTCCCTGTTCTCCATCTGCCGCAGCGCCGGCAGGCATAAAAAGTAGCCGCGACCTGATCTGCTTTTCATCCGTAGTGGACGAAGCTATGAGTCCTGTAGCAGGCGAAGCGATGAGTCCTTCCTTGCCGCGTCGGAACTTATTCGAAGGACTCGTTGCCTCGTCCACTACCGCAGCTTCCGCGTCGAGCTTGAATTTGATTAGCCGTTTTGGCGTTAGCCACGGTTGTTGCAGCTCGATGGTATTTCCAACCGTGACTAACGCCAAAACGGCTGATGAGCGTAAAGAAATAGTTAGCGGCGCTCAAACTTCAGCTGACTCTTGCGAAGCGAAAACGATTCTTTGATCGTGCCATCAATATCGACGCACTGAAATTCGACTTGCGGATCGTCAGCCGTCGTATCAAAGCTCATCAAGCCAAATGAGCACGTCTCGTTGTAGCCCCATAGGAGCCCGTCCGTCTGGACCACGTCGTGCGTATGCACATTCGTCAGCCGCGAACTTTCAAATTCGTACAAGTCGTAACCATTCGCGCGTTTAATCGTTCGCAGATCCGTCCGGTGGCGATCAGCGGCGACAAGAATCACGCCTTCGATCCGTTCGGTCTCAATGTGCCGAAAGATCTCTTCACGCTCTTCCGGGAAGCCATCCCATGGATCACGACTGCCCTTCTTGATGCCTTCAGAAAACGGCACGGGGGATGCGATCACTTTGAACGTCGCCGTTGATTTCGACAGGGTCTTCAGCAACCACTGTTTCTGAACCGGGCCGAGCATCGACCCGTCGTCAAGGTCCCGGTAGTAGCGTCCGTCCAGCATCATAAAATGCACATCGCCGACATGAAATTCGTACCAGCAACCCGGTTGCTTTCTTCCACCACCGTACGCCGGGTTCACCCAGTTTTGCCGAAACGTTTTCCAAACCCTTCGCTTCCATTTTGGCGAATCGATCTCCGGACCGGGGATACAGTCATCCGTTCCGAAATCGTGATCATCCCAGATCGAAAAGATGGACGTTCTCGCCGTCAGGCGTTTCCATTCCGGTCGCGACTGACGGCGATAGTAGCAATATTGTTGAGTGAGAGATCGCTTCGGCTGATCGATATAGACATT
>CALHZT010000251.1 GCA_938040995.1 uncultured Pirellulaceae bacterium
TCCAAACGGACATCGAGACTCTTTACCTTCGTGACAAAGAGGGCGAGCTTGTTCCGATCCTGAACATGACGTTCGAAGATTTCCAGCGACTTTATCGGCTGGACAAGAAACTGACCCAGCCGCAGGTTCCGCCGCCGTACACCATCGAGCGAATGGATATTAGCGGGCACGCGAAGAAGAAAGATAGCCAAAAAGTCGATCTGACGCTCAAGCTCAAAGTCAAGCTGATCAAGGATGGCATCGTAAAAATCCCTCTCCGATTGCAATCAGCGATCCTTGGACAGCCCGCCGAGTATTCCGGCGAAGGTGAGCATTATCTCAGTTCCGCTGGCCCCAAAGGCGGGTATGTCAGCTGGATAAGTGGTACTGCCGGATCGACGCATGAGATCAAATTGCAAATGTTTGCGCCGACCGTGACGGTGGGCAAACAATCGCAATTGAATTTATCACTGCCCAGGGCGAGTGCTTCAAAGTTGACAATGAACGTGCCAAAAGGCGGCACCGTATCAATCGCCAACAGTGGCAAGCTGGTAAAAAACAACGGGCGGGAAAGAGCACCAAAACCTGGCCGCACCGTTCATACTGTCCGGGGGCTTGGTGACAAGTTCCAGATGACGTGGGGAGTCGCCGGTGAGAAACCTCCCAGCTCGATACTCATCGAAGCGACTGGCGATGTCGAGGTAACGGTAACGGGGCCCGGCGTGGTAAGTACTCTGGCACGTTTTCGAATAACCGGAATCGGTGGCGACCTGGAATCCGTGAAGATTCAGCTTCCTCCCAACTCCAAACCGATTCTTGTCGACGACCCCAGCTACGTCACGGAGATCGCATCCACCGGGCAGGACCAGAATGGAACCGGCTCGCCCATCGCGCTGGTTCGATTTACCGAACCGACTAGAGGCCCCATCGACGTGGAATTATCGGTGGAACAGACGAAGCCTCTCATCGCTTCCGAACCAGATCAAGCCATGGATGTTATGGGCTTCCGGGTGCTGGACGCGATTTCACACTCCGGATCGGTATCACTAAATGCCGATGGCGACTGGCTCGTGCAGTGGAAGGAGAACACGGGGCTCCGTCGCATCACGGGCGGAGCCAACACGGCGGCTTCCGCCAACGTGATTGCGGTGTTCGAATATTATCGCCAGCCGGCCACACTTCCGATTCAGATCTATCAGAATCCAACCAAAATCAATCTGGAGCCACTTTACCTGGTCGACGTCCAGGCGAATCAGGCGAATCTCGATGCAATACTGAAGTTCCGCGTACGAGGGACGCCCGCATCGTTCGTGGAGTGCGACTTGAGCGGCTGGCAAGTCACCAGCGTTGGCGACGCAAGCCTTGTTAACGAGGACGCTATCCGCATGAACGAGGTGGCTCCCCTGAACATACCTCTCGCCAGCGCGAAGCGCGGCGACTTCACGATGCGATTGCAGGCAGTCAAAAAGCTCGATCTGCCGAATAGCGAGGCGCCCGAAGATTCGACTTTACTGAAACTTCAGCTGCCGGGCTTCAAGAACATGAACGTGGCGCCCGCCGTCGTCGTCGTCAATCCAGCCGACAACCTGACACTCATCGGCAATGCGACAACGAACGCATTCGATTCCGAGCCGGTTCCAGCAAACCTGTCCGTTACGCCACGCGACCGACCACCGCTTTGTTACCTCTATCGTGGTGATCCCAACTCGGCGATGCTCGAGTACAAGATGGTCCGTCGCGAGCAGTCAATCAACGTGGACATTGACAATAACCTCGAAGTCAAAAGCGACTACGCACGCGTCACGCAGAAATTCGACTATTTCGTTCGCTACGAAGCGCTCAAACAGGTCCGGCTGGACTTGCCGCCAGCCCTCGCTGAAATTGCCTCGCTGCGGATTCTTCTCGATGATCAGGAAGTCGACCTGGACGCTCTTCGCAAGTCGTCGGCCGCAGTCCAGGCGGAAGAAACGCCAACACCGAAAGCCAAACCACTCAACAAGAAAATTGGCGCGATCGACATCTTGCCGTTGCCATCCGACAGGGAAAAAGTCGCCGGAGAACAGTCGCTTCGCTGGGACATCCCGTTGCCTCAACCAAAATCCGAGAACATCAAGGTCGAATTGTCCTACGACATTCCCGGCGAGCTGGCCCAACGAAATGTCGACGCAAACGATTCTAACGACGACCAGATCTGGAGCTGCCATTTTGCGGCTCCAGCCGAAGGGAATCAGCGACGAGTCACCCTGGCTGTGAATACGCCCGACAAGCTGGTCGCGGAACTGACCGACACGCGATCGTGGACAACCTCCACCAGCGGTTCGCAAGCCGCCGATTCCCTCAATGTCGCCGCCAAAACGCAACCAAAAACTGCCGACGTTCGTGTTCGTCGAGTCGATGCGGAGCGGTCGCAATCGATTGTGATCGAACGGGCTTTTACGCAGACGTGGCTGGGAAAATCACAACGGCAGGATCGCACGACTTTACTTCTGAGCGCGGCCAAGTCGCCACTTCTGGTGCAGTTGCCGCAAGGTGCCGACTCGAACTCCGCTTATGTCCTGATCAACGGCCAACCGGCGATCAACAACGATGCCGGCAACGCAACGCTTTCGATCGAACTTCCGCCGGACGCTGGGGACAAACTGCGACTGGAAGTTGGCTACCCGTTCAAGGGCCGATCCAGTATCGGCCCGATGCGAATGGAGATGCCAGCCCTGAACGGTGCTGGCTGGATCCGCGAATTGTACTGGCAGGTTGTGACTCCAGCCGACGAACATCTTATCTGGTCGTCCGATCGCTTCGCGCTGAACAACCGTTGGCAAGTCGAGGGGCTGGGATGGCGACGCCAACCAGAGTTCTCTCAAAGTGAACTGGAAGAGTGGGGCGGCGCGACGAAACAGCTCCAACCTCCAACGGATACCAATACTTATCTGTTTGGCGGGTTCGGAGAGCGAGCCTCCCTTGAGCTGCGTACGGCCAGTCGCCGGTTTCTGTTGCTCGCCGGCTCGATCGCTGCCCTCGGCGTCTTTTTCCTTTGGCAATTCGCAACGGAAGCAGCTCGCAAGTTCGCCGCACTCCCTCTCTTCCTGCTTGTCGTCGTCGTTGCGGCACTGAATCTGGGACTGGCGGTATTGCTTTGCGAGGCCGCGGCCATCGGATTTGCACTCATCGGCATGACGCGGCTGATTCAATGGATCTTGCCCAACTCGCAACTCAATCGATACTCGCCACCGGCTCCATCGCAATTGTCGGTCAGCCATTCACAATCAGTTACGCAATTGTCTGATCGCGCCACCGGGCCACGCTCCACCGACTCGTACCAGGTCACCTTGCCAACGGCGGAGTAACCCATCGTGACCGTTCGCATCACATCCCAAACCTTTCGCGCACTTGCATTCCTTGCCGCCGCCTCGCTGACAATGTTTGCGGAAGGACAGCAAGTCGATTTTGAGTATTCAAAATCGCTGGTTCCTCTGGACGTAATTGGCGAAATGAAGGGAAACTTCGTACCGGTCCGCCGCGAAGAATTCGACCGGATGATTGGCGAGACCAACCGATCTGATCGCAGAGAGTTCGATCAGTCGCATGTTATCCGTGCGAACTATAGTGCGAGCTTCAAAAACAACTCGCTCGTCAGCGGGCAAGCCAGGCTCGTTCTTTCCGCGCGACCAGACTCTGAGAGTCGGCTGCGGCTGCCACCTTTCGACTTGCCCGTTATCAATCCACGATGGGGATCGAAGAAAAATCCCGCAGTAGCCGGCCGCTCTCCTGACGGCTCGTTTGTCGCCATCGTTCCCGCAGCGTTGAAGAAAGATTCTGGAACCCGAACCCTCAGATTCGACTGGTCAGCGAAAGGAGAACGTATCTCTGCGTCCGGCAGTCGAATTCAGCTGCGACTGCCGCTCGGCCCGAACAACCAACTTAAGCTGCAATTGCCCAAGCCTTTGGAACCCAGGGTAACAAGAGGGACCGTATCCCGAAACTCGAACGCCAAATCGGTCTTTAACTGGATTATCCAGCTGGGAAGCGTCAGCGAAACAGAGCTGGAAATATACTCGCCCACGCTTTCCGATGATGATTCACCAATCCTGCTTTTTGACGATGCTGCGTCCTACGAAGTCGCACAGCAGGGCATCAACTGCACGACGATCATAAATATCGAAGCGTTTTCCGAAACGGGAACGGAGTTGAAACTGGAGCGATCGCGGCAAGCAAAGCTAAAGCGGCTGAAGCTGGATGGCAAACCGGTCAAATGGTCCGAATCGCCAGCGTTCCCGGGACCAACGCAGGATACCAACGCTGACAGCACCCGCGAGATCATTGTGAATCTTGAGCAGCCGCTTGAGATGGGAAAGCACACGCTTGAATGTGAATTCGCCACACCCTTGCCGTTGAACAAAAAGTGGCAACTACCTCACGTTAGCCCAGCGGGCATGACCTGGACGAAGGGAACTGCCAGGGTCCGCGTTCAGTACCCTCTCAGTATTGCTGCGATCGACCTGAAGAATGCGAGACAAGTCGCGGGCGGTATTACCGATTCGCTGCAGCCTTCACGGGACCTGGCTTTCGATTATTACTCGCGGGATGCTGCTGTCGAGTTACTGGTGGCGGACCAACCAGCCCGGTTGAGATACCGGTCCGGTACGGCGATTACGCTTGGCGGAGCCACCACCACAGCAACCGTCGTCCAGAAGATTGAGCATATCTCGGGGGAAACATTCAACTTGGTGGCGGATGTTAATCCAGAGTGGAAAATCCAGTCGTTGGAAATCATTCCAAAAGGAATTCTCGACCACTGGTCCGAACAGGAACCTGACGGTGACTCCGCGGCGACGAGTAATGAACCTCGGCAATCAGCACCGCCAATCGCTCGCCAACTTGAAGTGCGACTGTTGCGGCCTGTTTCGCAAGACTCACCGCTAACAGTGCGCATTACCGCGAAGCGCGAACGATTGCAAAAAGGTTCGAATCTGACCGTGAAGCAAATGGAAGTCCTCCGCTTCAGGGACGTGCTCCACGACAGCTCGCTGACTGCGGTACGACCGTTTGGCACGCTGAATCTTCGAGCTCCCAAAGCCGACGCGATGGTACCGCGGGATCTGAAGTCCCTGAGTGACGTAGAAAAGCGACTCGTCGATGCGCGACGTGGAGATTACGTATTCGAAAATTCAAAAGGCATCGACTCTCTTCAGTTTGCAGTTCTTGGCGGAGTCACGCCATGGAAAGCCGAGATTCACACAACCACCACGGTGATGGCCACCGACATCCGTGATGTTGTCACGGTGAATTGCGAACCCGACGTTGTCACGCCTGAAGAAGTCGTCGTCGCAGTCTCGCCGGCTCGCGACCAACCAGTGCTCTGGAGCCTTGCCGGCTCGTCAGATTCCGATTCTCCCGATGTACCGTTGACAGCGGCTGAACTGCAGACGCCCGAACTGGCTTCGGTCGACCTGAAAGGAAACGTCCAGGCCTGGAGAATTGCACTTCCAAAAACGTTGACGGGATCTTTCCGACTTACTGGCGAACGCTACTCCAGTCGCAAACCCGATGCCATCATCCTCGCCAGTTCAGCATGGGCACCGAACGCCACTCAGTGCAGGTCGAAAACAACGGTAACTGCTGACGCAAAGATTGCCTCGGAACTTTCGTTGTCGACGGGACTTGAGCACCTGCCCATCAAAAACTTGTCAGGCAAAAATGCCCCATTCCCGGCAGTTGGCAGTTGCCTGATGGAGGAATCAGATTTCGGAACGACTCCTCTTACCGTTCGACGAAACGAACCTCCGGCCAGGTCGTGGATCACGAGTGCGAGCACTTTCTCGCGTTTCGACAAGGCCGGCACGCATCTGCACGAATCAAGATGGCAAATAAAAAACTTTGGCGCTGACGAAATCAGATTCCAGGTTGACCCGCGTTACAGGCTGCGACGCATTCAGGTGAATCAACGGCCGCAGCTGGATCTGGCGATTGGCCTGGACAACACGCTGACGATTCCCGTTTCACCAGCCGTCAGGGACATCGTTATATCAATGTCTTACTCGGAGAAGGACACTGCATCCGGATGGTGGAAGCGAAAGCTGTCAGTATCGCCACCCCAGGCGGCTTGTCCTGAGTTGTCTCACCGTTGGCAAATCAGACTTCCACGTGGAGTCGCCCCCTATCGTCCGGCCAGGTTTTCAGTCAGCTGTGCTGAACGACTTTTCGGGGTGATGGCGCGAGCCACCCGACCGCTCGGCACATCTGAAGATTCAGAATCGTTGCTGGAGTTCGGCGAACTTGCGGACGGACGCGGCGAAATCGTAGCGTACAACGTCCTGGCGACTCGACTGTTGGGTTGGCTGATGTTCCTGTCGCTTGTGGCATGGAATGGAAGCATCCCGATTCGAAAACGAATAATTGTCGGTTCGGCGGCAGGCTGTGCATTGATGATCTGTGCCTTGCCGTGGCTTGGCGTCCTTCGAGGTTTGCTTTGGGGAGTCGCCGTAAACTGGGTTCGTCACCAGATTCCATCGGCCGCCGCGATCAAAAATGGCGGCTCGAACAACCTCCATGACTGGATCGGCCGGCGGACGACCGTGGCAGCGGCTGGCGTCGTTGCACTTTTCATTGTCACCGTTTTGGTACGACATGGAATTTCCCAAACTCCTGATGAGGTTCCAACGACTCACTATCGCGTAATGTTTCCTGTCGACGAGAACGGCGATCCGGATGGCAAATACCTCTACGTTCCCCAGAAAATGTACGAGTCGCTTGTAAAGAACTCGGAAGCGCAAAAACCCGATAGTGAATCGTGGATTTTGAACTCGGCAACGTACAAAGGAAGATTCTCGACTCGCGTTAATCCCGATGACGACTCTGCAAGAAAGACCGCAGACGGGATGCTCGACTACACAATCGACACGATCAAATCCAGCTATTCCATTACAACATTTGAACCCGGCTTGACGATCGTATTGCCGATAGAGTTCCAGACGCCACGGGACTCCGTGAGCATGGATATCGACGACGTATCAGAGGATGAACTGCGAAACGAAATCCGGCTGGATGGCCAGGCCATCGACTGGATGCCAGTTGATGGTGGTATCCAGATTTCAATTGGGGCGCCGGGCAAGCACGAAGTGGCCCTGGCGACTCGTCTACAACCGGACGATGACGAGTCGAATGACGGCGCACGTCGAAACCGGAGCTTGCCGATCATTCCTCTTGCAAACAGCCAACTCGAACTGCTCGTTCCGGGCGAGGATATCGGGGTCACGATTGAATCACCCATCGGTGGTGTGGCGAAATCGAGGGCCGGTAGAATCCTGACAGCGAACCTCGGGACGATCCCCGAGTTAAAAATCGGTTGGAACCCGATCAGCCGGCGCATTGACCGGCAACAGCGAGTCGTCAGCAAGATTGGCCGACTGAAGGTACTCCCCGGCACTGCCATCTACGAACTTTGCTTTGTCCCGTCGGCAGATGATGCTGGCCCAAACGGCGAAGCGGACCCGCTGAACGAAATCAGATTCACGCTGGATGATCAGTATCAGCCTCTTTCTTCCGGTCAGCAAAACTGCAACGTCGAAGTCGCCTTTACTGACCAACGTGGTCGTGTGCTTACGGCCACTCGCAAATCCGGCAACAAGGATCGTCACCTGAAAGTCACGTTGCTCATCGACGGAATGGCAGGCAAGCTGCCGTCGGAGTTCCAGTTGCCTCCGGTTCAGTTACTCGACACGAAACTTGCAGATGAATGGCTTGGTATCTCTTTCGATCCGAGCCTGTCGTATGAACGCACAAACAACGAAGCTTTTGGCCGGGTCTCCAGGGCCGAGTTTGGCAGACTCTGGCCTGAACCGCTTGCGACGCCCCAGTCATCGATCGACTATGCGCTTTCAAGAAACAACGCGAACACACCATGGAGCATTCGGGCTCTCGCTCGCCAGACAACGAGCCTTGTTGAGGACGAGCTAACGCTGGAATACGGTCTCGAATCTGTCGAAGTCAAATTCGCAACAACAATTACCCCTGTCGAAGGCGAAGCATTCTACCACCAGGTTGCCGGGCCAAAAAATCTGGAGATCGCCGAGGTCACTGTAAAGTCAAACGAAGTCGTGCAAAATGCGAGCTGGTACAAACAGGACAACGGAGTCATCAGTTTGTTTCTCGATGGTGAGGCCGCAGGGCCGCGAAAGATAGAGATTCGCGGATCGGTACCCAATCGCCTGAACGTTCCAGCCACGATA
This sequence comes from uncultured Pirellulaceae bacterium, assembly GCA_938040995.1. GTDB lineage: Bacteria > Planctomycetota > Planctomycetia > Pirellulales > Pirellulaceae > CALHZT01. Next base: position 8,205 of record CALHZT010000251.1, read on the forward strand.
CCGCTCGTATTCACGAAAAATGAAACTACGTCAAAATATCAGGTGATAATTTACCGACGTACAGACGTACTTGTGGAAGTACTCGATGCTGAGGGCTTTCAACGCACCGGCATCGAGATTGCCACGGGAGAACCCACCGAAGATCTGCGCCCGGTAGCCCGGCTGGCCGAAGAGCAGACGGGCGGTCCGGCGCAGGCCAGTACTCCACCCGCCACAGTAAAGGCGCGCGGTGCCAGAGTCAGAGTGAGTCCCAACTTACCTTCGCTGGTTGGCGATGCACTCACGACCATGGACATGCGTTCCGATGGGTGGTTCGCGCGTTACGAACTGCAGGCGGACGTAACGAATGGAGTGCCAGACGTTATCCGGCTGGAGATCCCGGCGACTTGGGGAGACGACTTTACGACCGTTCCTCCGATGTCCAGAACAATCGAGCCATTGCCAAATGGCAACAGGCGGCTGGAACTGATACCCAACTCCGATCAAGGCGACCAGCGACTTGAATTTACCATCGAAGCCAGCGTTCGCTCCGGCGAAACCACGGAATTGCCTCGCATCGAATTGCTCGGTCACGGCCAGGTAAACCACTTTGTCGCATTGCCAAGGTGGATCGGAGATCTTCAGCGTGAATGGAAGTGGGACATTGAGAGTTTAAAGACCGAAGAATTGCCAAAGAATTTTCAGTCTCGCGAGAGAACACGAAAATTCAGCAACTACCGGAGGCTCGGCGACTATTCAGCGCGCCTTCTTCAGCCGCAGGAACTTTCGGATTCCGAGGTTCTCCTGAAAGACGTTCAGCTGAAGATTGATAACAGCATGACCACCGGAATCGCCCGGTTTGATCTCGAACCCAAAGGCCGATCTCACGGGATGCTGGAGATGCCGTCCAAAGCAGAGGTGGTTGCTGTGCTTGTTGACGATCGACTTACCGACTTTGAGCCGACCGAGGAGGCTAATCGATGCCGGTTTGCGTTGGGTGCCAGTCGCCTTCCGCATCAAGTCGAAGTGATCTTTCGACAACAACAGAAGAAAAACCTGCTCTCGGCAGAACAGACGATTCGTGTTCCGCGGCTGCTCGGAGCCACAGTGCGAAAAACAGTCTGGTCTGTCGATGCGAATCAGCTCACGCTGAATGGAGCCAAAGGCGAGGCGGTAGAAATCACCTTGCCGGAATATCGGCAGGAACGCATTACCAACGCCCTGCGAACCATTCGCCGCACGGACGAGGCGACCTCATGGTACTCGCTTGATGAACTCGGCATGTGGTACGCCGGTTGGCGCGAACGCGTATTCAACCGACTGAATACAGATCACACCAGCGAAACACCACTCGCGACTCAAACGGAACTGGACGACATCAAAAGACAAGTCGATGGGCTGGCAATTAACCTCAGAATCCCGGAAGCGTTCCTGAATGTCGACAGTGATACTGCCCCGCAAACAGGCGATGACATGTCGAGCCAGCCTACGGTCACGGGCGAACGAACCAACGGCTTGCTCATCGGTCTCCAGGGACCGGCCGGCCAGGCAACCATTCCCCGCGAAAAAATGGGGTACATGACGACAAGAGATCCATCCACGCTCCAGCTGAATTTTCAACGGGAATGGCTGGGGGGACTGGGTGGTCGAGTCACAATGGCACTCGCCTTTGGGTGCCTTTTCGTCGCGTCATGGCGGCGTCTGTTGGTCGAGCCGGCGGCGTCGTTCGCGTTGCGTTGGCCGCATTTGCTGCTCGCGGTCGTCGGCGTAGTCTGGCTGTTGTGGCTAAAGTTCGCCTGGATCGGGTTACTGCTAACAGTGATCGCATGCTGGCTAGCACTGGCTGGTGGAGTCGCGATTCAGGGAATTCAAGGGCTCATTCTTCGCGATTCGCCGACAATGATTTCATCGGAAATTCGTCCGCGACGCTAAAAAATTTCGGGACCGCATCCTCCCTTGGCCTCCGCGAGGGCATTTGATATTCTCCGCCCAACCGGGTGAAGGATGCACCGCAACGGTTCACTGCGACTTGCAAGCTACTTGCAGTAAAGGCAATGAACTCAGGCCGATCATGGAAGGGGCCGAATTGAGCACAGATGAAAGACAACAGTTGGGCGTGCATATCCGCTGGATGATCCGGCGGGACATGCCAGAGGTGTTGAGAATCGAAGCCGGCAGTTTCGAATTCCCCTGGTCCGAAGAAGACTTCATTCGTTGCCTGCGCCAGCGCAACTGCATTGGCATGGTGGCCGAACATGACGAACGAGTTGTAGGATTCATGATCTACGAACTCCACAAGTCCCGGCTGCACATCATCAATTTTGCCGTTCATCCGACTTTCCGCCGCCGTGGAGTTGGACGCCAGATGTCAGACAAGCTCGCCGGAAAACTGTCGCACCAGCGACGCGACAAGATACTGCTGGAAGTGCGGGAAACGAATCTGCCCGCACAGCTCTTCTTCAGAAATAACGGATTCCGCGCCGTTTCCGTGCTTCGCGACTTTTACGAAGACACGACTGAAGATGCCTACATGATGCAGTACCAGTACGCTGGTCGCACATTCCAACCGGTAAATCGAATCACGCGACTGGCTGGCTAAGCTGGCGCGAGTCCGTTGCTGACACGTTTGCAAATCTTCTCCCGCTCGCAAAACGACTCGTCTCGTGAGAGCGCCTCGTCTCGCAAGAGAGAGCACTCGTCTTTCCCGCGCAGGCGGGAATCCAGGGAGCGCAACCTGGCAGTTGGCGCGACTCCACGTGTTTGAACGACGAACAAGCTTCGGCTGGGTCCCCGCATGCGCGGGGAAGACGGCCGTTGGCCGTTTGGAATACAACACTGCCGTTGGCCGTTGGAATACAACACTGCCGACGCCGTCGCTCTCGTCTTTCCCGCGAACGCGGGAATCCAGTGAGTTGGTTTGCGGTTTAATTTTCGAGCAGGGCACGAAAAGCGCTCGCACTCACACGCCATGCTCAGGCCGAAGGTCTGAAACATTCCAGCCTGGGGCAGAGTGAGAATGAGCTTGCGAATTCGATCGTCGCCCCAGGTTTCGGTGAACCGTCCGACGACCGTTGGCCGTTTGGGACTCGTTGCCTCATCCACTGCCCCTCGATTCAGGCGGCACGA
>CALHZT010000252.1 GCA_938040995.1 uncultured Pirellulaceae bacterium
GGGTATGAACACCAAAGCAAAAGTCGCGCTCAGAAAATCGTATGGCTTTAAGACCTTTGAGGTCTACGAAACCGTGCTATATCACGAACTGGCCAAGCTCCCAGTACACGAAATCGCCCACCGATTCTGTTAACGAGGCAAACTTTTCGGCAACCAGTTTTGAGGTTGAGAGCGTATTGTTCCCTCCGCGCAAATTGATGCGCACCTGTCGAAGGTTCTGAGGAGCTTCCAGCAGCACGCTATTTGCACCATTGATAGTCGTACCGAACGCGCCTTCGGCTCGCACAAACCTGCCGTTATTGATGATGTTGGAGACTTGTACATGGTTGCTCGATCCGTCTCCGGTTACGATCAAATCGCCCTTTGCAGACAGTCTCATCGAAACATCACCAGCCATCATTACGCGAGATTCCAGCGAATCGACGTCGAACTCAAGTTCATCTGCCATGTTGTTTGGCTCCCTGTTTTTCGTACACGCATTGCCACAAAGAGAAAGAAGCCATCAAAATGCGAAGTGGCCAGGCAAATCGCACTTTTTGTGAAAAATGCCAAAAAGAACAGCCGAAAGGGAAGAAACCGCGGCTGAACCAGCCGCTACTGCGAAGTTGTATGGAAAATAATTCGGCCAACGAATGCATCATATCCCCGTGGTCCGATGCCGTCCCCATAGACGTAGCACGATGATCCGCACGCCCAACAACAATGCCTACGGCAATGATTAACCGGACAACGTTACCAACTCCATCACAGTGAAGAAGAGTAGATGATGCAACGGAATTTCCTTTCGATTGTGGCGAGTCTGGCGATAACGACTTTGGCCATCGCTCAAGGACCACGCCCCGGAGATCTTGGCGCCAGCCCGCAGGCAATCGGCGCACCCGGTGTTGCCTGGTATACGACTTGGGACACGGCAACTGCCGAGGCGGCTCGCTCCAATCGTCCGATCTTTTTTATGGCGGCAGCGGCAACTTGCAACGGAGTATCCGGCGTTTTCTGACCTGGCTACACCGCCACGCAGAACAGTTTGTTCTCGCAAGACGATTTTATTGAAGCTTCCCGAAAGTTTGTTTGTGTTCGGCTCGAGTCGTATGAGAGCCTGGAACACCAGAAGATGATTCGATCGTTTCTACACGGAACTTTCCAGAATACAGCGTTTTGCGTGCTTGCGCCCAACGGCAAGGAACGTCTGACTCGCAGCGGACGCGGGCCTTCTCAAGCTTTCGGAAAACGGGGCCGGGGCGGCGGCAAGAAGGCTTCCGCTGAAGTCACCGTGCAGGAAATGGAGAAGATCGCCGCAAAATTCAAACCAAAAGGCGACTTATCCAAGCCAGTCGTGCAGGACTTTCACAGCTTTCGGCAGGCATTGAATGTCGCATCAGGTGATCAGCGGCTGCTTCTGTTTGTTTCGGCAACAAAAAACGAACAGGAGCCGATTCGCGAAACGTTAAGCACCGTGGTAGGAGATCCGGACATTGTTGGACGATTCCATGTCGACTTTGCGGAAGAGCAGGGCGATGAGAAGTGGCAAGAAGCCATCAACGAGATCGAAGCGGAATCAACGTCGAAAATTTTCGTGATCCACGCTGACAAGTTCGGGCAAAAGGGGGCTGCTCTGGAACAATTGCCTGCCGATGCGGGCGTCGATGAAATCAAGGAAGCGTTGCTGCAAGCCAACGAGGTTTTGGCCACTCGCGAAAAACGTAAGGTCTACAGCGATCACGTCGCTGACGGTCGACAGGAAAAGATCTACTTTGAAGGTGGTGTCGAGTACGGCGAAGATCGTGACGGCGATGGTGAGATAGACCGTCGCCGAGGCCGAGGTGGTGGTGGACGCAGGCGCCGCGGTCGGTAATTCGGCGTAGGTAAGCCGGGTGGCATCGCCGCGCTGCCAATCCAGACACCTTCATTTCGCAGGCACCAATGTCCTGGCGACTATCCGCATGTCAAAGCGGGCCGAGAAGGCGTACAATGCCATTACGCAACTTAAGCGAGTTGCCTGGCGTCCTCGGCCCGACAAAATTGCGAAAGACATGCATCAGTTCACGATTATGCGGAACTCGAAACCGTACTCGTTCGACGGCAAGTTGCTTGCCAGTGTCCAAGGCAATCCTGTACATTCCGAAGACGGCGAGTACCAACTGCTCGTTTACCGGGCTTCGACCGGTACTTTCGTGTCCGTCATTGAATTCGTCTCGCCGACCGCCGCAGAACGCGTGCTGTCATTGGCCGACGAGATGGACACGCTGAACGATGTCGAGGACTTCTTTTTTTCCTTCGAGCCAGCCGAGCTACTTCCCGAAACGTTGGCTTCGCTGCCCGGAGAAGAACGCGCCGCACTCCTTGGCCGACTCTATCTGGAGTTCGAACAGCAAGTTGGCATCCTGTTGAGAAACTTAAATAGCGGCGTCACGAATGAAAGCGCTTCGAGTCGGGTTCACCGATAGCCGTTCATCGCATCACGAACACAACAGGGTACGATAGCACTTGAATCTCCATCAGCTACGTCGACCGCGACTTCATTTCTCTTTCTGGTTGCTTGGTATCGCTCTCTTTGCTTCGTCAGCGACAGCACAGCAACGCCCACAGACTCCTGCTTTAACGCCGCAGCGAGATGTTCCGCGACTAACGCCTCCACAGCGGCCTCCCGAAAATCCGCAGCCGCGAACCAGCCCAAAACGCGTGGCCGACGAAAGCGCACTGGAGGCGCCTGCTACCGCAGAACCGCCATCGACCACGGAGGCACCGGAACCGACTTCCAATACCAGCAACTTGTTGACTGCCGCATTCATTGAATCGCAACAGCAGGAATTGCTGGATGCTGCCGCAGATGACGAAAGCACCAGGACCAAACTCGCCGACATCCTCAGCGCGGCACTGTCTCACATCAACCGCCGCGACGATTTTCTGGCTCGTAGCACAGACAACCAGACCATCACAAACGCCGTCGCCAACGAGGTAGAATCACTCAAGGCTCAATTGGCAGCCCTTGCGAAAAGCGAGCCCCAGGCACCTGCCACTGCCGACCTCTCTGAACTCGAACTCCTCGAGACGCAGCTGAATGCGCAAGTCGCGAAGACCAAAGCTGACATTGACGAGCTTCAAAATAAAATCGGAGCTCGTACCGCACGTGGCAGTACCATCCGCGAACGGATCGCCGCCGTCGAGAATGAGCTCGCTGCGATGAAGACCGCCGCCGCGACGATTGCGACTGGCGAAAAGCCCATGATCGCCAAAGCGCGGCAACTGGAAACACTTGCAAAGCGGCAGATGCTGGAAGCCGAGCGTCCGGCGCTGTTATCTGACCTGGCTCGAATGGACGCAAGAGAAGCCGCCGGGGCGACGACCCTCGAGCTTGATGTGATGACGAAAAAGTTGCTCGTCGCAACCGAAGAAACCAAGCTGGCGACCAAAGCTGCCCAACGAGCCCGAACTACCGTGGCTCAGGATGTTGCTGACAAAGCCAGGCAGAATGCGTTGAGTGTCAATCCACTGCTTCTCGAGTTTGCCGAGAATAACAGCCAGATTGCGGAGTCAAATCGGGGGTTGGCAGCGAAAGTCGCCGATGCGGAAAGCAAACGGAAGAGTGCTACCCTCCAGCTTGATAAATTGACCGCTGAGTATCGTAGCATTCGCAACAAAGTGGACACGATCGGACTGCCGGCAAGCGTCGGTGCGATTCTTCGTAAGCAACGCATTTCACTGCCGCAAGTAACGCAGCTCAAGTCGGAAATCACTGAGCGCCAATCAAAGATTGACGGGCTGCAGCTGGATCTTATTGACGTCACCGAAGAACGACTCGCGCTAAGCGACGCGGAAGGGTTCGCAGAACGAATCGTCGATGAAATTGCCGCCACTTCCCCGTTGCCCCAAGGGACATCTCGCGACGCTCTCATTGAAGAAGCCGTCAGTCTTGCGAATCAGCGACGTGATGTGCTGGATCCCTATAAGCGTTCGCTCAACGCACTTTTTGACGCGCTCGCGGACACGTCGGTGACGCAGCAGAGCATCTGCGATCAGACCGACAGTTTTGCTGACTATATCGACGAGCTCGTCCTGTGGATTCGCAGTGCCGAACCAGTCAGCCTGAACGCAACGATAGATTTTGAAGGCGGACTGCGATGGACGAAACCCGCACCATGGAAGAAAGCAATTCGCGGCTTGCTTGAGGATGCAAAACGCAGCCGGGTGACTTATACGGCTGGCGCTCTGATGTGTTTTCTGTCGTTGATTGTCGGCTGGCCTGCTGCAACTCGTTTGAACGTCCTTGGAAAGGTCGCGAGCAAATCAACCTGCCAGTCCTTCTTGCCAACGGCGCGAGCGACGTTCCTCTCATTTGTCATGGCCCTACGAGTCGCCGCCCCGCTCGTGTTCGTGGCATGGCGACTGCAAAAGATCGCTACCGGCACGGACTTTTCGTCCTTAAGCAAAGCTCTGTACTATTCTGGCATTGTCGCCTTGTGTCTGGAATTCTCCCGCCAGGTCGTTCGTCCCGGCGGTTTGAGCGAGTCGCATCTTGAGTGGACCGACCGTACAGTTCGATCGTTGCGGAAGCAGCTGCAGTGGCTTTCTCCGTTGGCGACTTTGTTGGTTTTTCTGTCCGTGCTGCTCATTGGCGACGACAATCTTCAGGGACCGGGGAACATTGAGCGGTTGTGCTTTCTCTTTGTCTGCGGACTTTCCAGTCTGTTTTTCTATCGCGTGATGCATCCACGCACCGGCATTCCTGCCAGCTACCTGGCGAATCACCCTGGTGGCTGGATCGACCGGCTGCAGTTCTTCTGGTTTTGGTCACTGGTGGCGATGCCGCTGTTTATCGGTCTCCTGTCGGCTGGCGGTTATGTGTACACGGCGAACCAGATTGCCTGGCGGTTGTTTGTCACGATCATGCTAATTTCGTTCTCAGTGTTTTTGGTCGCCTTGATTTCCCGAGCAATTCTTGTGGTGCGGCGGGCGACATATATCAAGGAAGCCCGGCACAGACACGCCGAAGCCGCGAAGCGAGCCGAAGCGGAAGAAGGCCAGCCGACCGCACCGGCGGCTGCTGCCAAATCGTTGGTAGCCGAGGTAGCCCAAAACAACGATCCCCTCGCGGACCTGCGAGCCCAAACGGTGCAGGCGCGGCGCTTGACAGCTGCATTGGTGATGATTGCGACTGTCGGAGCCACCTGGATTGTGTGGCATGATATCGTCCCTGCGCTCGGGTTTCTGGAAAATTGGCCAATGTGGACGTCTACCCAGACGGTGACGGAAATCGTTAAATCGGGCGACGGCATCGAAGAATTGCAAACGCGTGAGATCCCAGATCCAGTCACCATTGCCGAGTTATTGCTGTCGCTTTTGGTGCTGGGGCTTTCCTTTGTTGCGGCTCGCGATATTCCGGGCGTCGCAGAGATTACGATTCTAAATCGACTGCCACTGGAAAAGTCGGTTCGCTACGCTATCACTACGCTCATCAGCTACGGACTTGTTCTCGCGGGTGTCATTGTGGCTTGCAAGATCATCGGCCTGCGATGGAGTCAAATCCAGTGGATGGCTACCGCGTTAACATTCGGACTGGCGTTTGGTCTGCAGGAAATGTTCGCGAACTTTGTCGCCGGCATTATCATTCTCTTTGAACGTCCGGTTCGAGTTGGCGATATTGTGACTCTGGATGGCGTTTCTGGCGTGGTCTCTCGCGTTCGAATTCGCGCCACGACGATTACAAATTGGGATCGGCAGGACTTTATTGTCCCGAACAAGGATTTCATCACGGGCCGAGTCCTCAACTGGACGCTATCTGATGACGTGAACCGCATCATGATTAACGTCGGCGTCGCCTATGGCAGCGATACCAAAAAAACGGAACAGTTACTACGGGAGGCTGCGGACGCACACCCGGTGATCGTCAAGGAGCCGTCACCAGTCGTAACGTTCGAAGAGTTTGGCGACAGCAGCCTGAAGTTTGTCCTGCGCTGCTATATTGCGATCGTGGACATGCCTTCGCGACTGCAAGTCATCCACGATCTACATATTTCCATCGACGAGTCCTTTCGAAAAGCCGGGATCGTTATCGCCTTTCCACAGCAAGATATTCACGTCCATTCGGCAGACGGCGGCTTTCCGGCGATGCATGGCTACTTGTCACCAAGTCGTTCTGGTCAGCCAAACGTCGGGACGAGTCAAGGCATCACCGCTGACGCCAAGTTCAGCAGTGGCAAGTAAGTCGCGACCAACACAACGCGGAATCGCTCTGCAAGTTTCGAGCAGCGACCTGCCCGAACGGACGAAGAACTCAACAAGGGAACAGAATTGGGTTATGATTCATCCCGAACGCAACGGGTAAGCAATTCGCTCTCGCGACAGACTCGCAAAACTATGGTCGTGAGCGGCCCTCGCGCCGACGGCAATTAGAACACGATTGTCACGGCGTAAATTGGTGATTACACCATCAAGATTCAACCTGACGTCGAGAACTTGCAGCCTGTCAACATTCTCCACGTAACAACTACACCTGAACCTTCCAAGCCCTGGAACTCCGCGCTCCATGAAATTCTTTGTTGCTGGTACCTGGCAAGATCGCGACGAGCGAATTCCAGTCGTGAATCCTGCCAACGGTGAAACGATCGATACGGTTCCCATTGCCTCGATCGCAGATGTACAGTCGGCGGTCGAATCATCGGTGCAGGGCGCTACCATCATGGCCTCGCTCCCTGGTTACGAACGATTTCAGATTCTCCGCCGGGCTGCTGACTTGTTGGCCGCACGAAGGGACTCGCTGGCAAAGACGCTTAGCAGCGAAGAAGGGAAACCGATTCGCGAGGCCGAATCAGAGGTCGATCGAGCGATGGAGACGCTCGAGCTCAGCGGTGAAGAAGCCAAGAGAATTTCCGGCGAGGTCCTGCCAATCGACAGCGGCAAAGGAGTCGCGAACAAGCTTGGATTTACGCTACGTGTTCCCTGTGGTGTTGTGGCGGCGATCACACCGTTCAATTTTCCACTCAACCTGGTCTGTCACAAAGTCGGGCCTGCCCTTGCGGCAGGTAACTCCGTCATCCTGAAACCAGCCAGTGATACACCACTGGTCGCATTGCAACTGGTAGAGATCTTGTTGGAGGCGGGGGTACCGCCGCTTGCGATCACGTGCATCACGGGGAACGGCCAGGTTCTCGGCGAAGCGATTTGCAGTGACCGTCGCATACGAAAGATCAGTTTTACGGGCAGTCAGCAAGTTGGCGAACAGATCTGCAAGATTGCCGGCATCAAGAAAGTCACGATGGAGTTGGGTTCCAACAGTCCTCTGGTGGTACTTCCCGACGCGGACATCGAAAAAGTCGTTGCCGCGACCATCGCGGGCGCATTCGCCAATGCGGGACAGGTATGCATTTCTGCCCAGCGACTGATCGTCACGAGCAAAGTCCACGATGAGTTAATCGGCGCGCTGATCCCCAAGATCGAAGCAATTGTCTCTGGTGACCAGCTACAACCGGCGACTGAACTGGGCCCGATGGTTCGTGAAGCTGAGGCGGCACGCGTGCAAAGCTGGATCGAGGAAGCCGTCGGCGAAGGAGCGACCATCGCTTGCGGTGGGGAGCGTAATGGGGCTTTTTTGCAGCCGACTCTGGTCCTTAACGCGAAGCGCAACATGAAAATTGTCAAAGATGAACTGTTTGGGCCCGGCATCGCCGTCTGTCGAGCCGACGACGTGGACGAAGCGATCAAGATGGCCAATGACACAAACTACGGCCTGAGCGCTGGCGTCTTTACGCAGGACATCGATGCTGCAGTACGATTCGCAAAAGAAGTCCACAGCGGAAACATCCATATCAACTGGGGCCCTCAATGGCGCACCGATTCGATGCCTTACGGCGGGCTAAAAGACAGCGGACTCGGGAAAGAAGGTCCAAAGTACGCCGTTGAAGAAATGACAGAACTGAAAGCCGTCGTCATTCATTCTTAAATCAGGCTTCAATCAACGGGGCTCTTTTTCAGTCGCCAGTCGCCAGTCGCCAGTCGGGAATGCAACGGCAAGACATTCCGACTTTGCTGGCATAGAACTCCAATTACCGGCTGTCCCCCAATTCGGGCATCACCGGGACGACAGCTTTGACGATATACTACTGAGCTGTAAAAAAACTGCTTCCTGCCCCGTGAACCTCCTCATGCAACCGCTCGACCCGACAACGCTCATCACTCCCGGGCGAAAAATTACCGGCATCTCCGCGATCCTTCTCCCGATACTCGATGACGACTCGGTCGACTGGCCGAGTTTTGACGCCCACGTCCAGCGGACTGTCGACGCCGGACTAACACCTGCCGTCAATATGGACACCGGATACGGGCAACTGATTAGCGAAGCAACACGGATTGAGGTTCTCACGCGAACGAATGCCATCGCGGATGAATATGTAGCCGGTGCCTTTGTCAGCGACAATGCCGGAGCCAAATTCGATGCCGACGGTTACCACCGGCAAACCAGTCAGATTCAGGAGCACGGAGGAGTTCCTGTCGTCGTACAATCACACGGCTTGATTGAACTGGAAGACGCGGAAATTGTCGCGGCCTATCGAACGCTGGCTTCGGCATGCGACTCCTTCTACGCATTCGAATTGGGCAAAATGTTCGCCCCATTTGGGAGAATCTATTCCCTGGATGTCTATTCGGAACTGATGAAGATCAGCCAGTGTGTTGGCGCGAAGCACTCATCATTGAACCGCATGCTGGAATGGCAGCGACTGGATCTTCGCAACCGGCAACGTCCGGACTTCAAGATCTGCACCGGCAATGACCTCGCCATCGATATGGTCATATACGGAAGCGATTACCTGCTTGGCTTGAGCACGTTTGCGCCGGACGTGTTCGCTCGAAGAGACGCAATGTGGCAGTCGGGTGATCCTGCGTTCTATGAACTGAACGATGTCTTGCAGTATCTCGGGATGTTCGCATTTCGAAATCCAGTTCCAGCCTACAAACATTCGGCGGCGATGTTCCTCCATTTGCGCAACCAGATTACCACCAACCGAACCTATCCGGGCTCCCCGGAACGGCAGGCGAGTGACATCACAGTCCTGGAAAATATCCTTCACGACCTAGAGAAGCGGCTCGCGGAGTAATCATGTCATACCCCCGAATGGCCAGCCTCAAGACCTACGAGGATTTTACGGCGCGGCTGAAAGAACTAGGCCTCGACTTACCTTGCGATTCGTCGATTGAATCGCACCTCACCACCCCGTTGGCTGAATCCGCCCACGTTGACGAACTGAATATTGGCAACCGCTTCTGCATACTGCCCATGGAAGGCTGGGATGGGACAACCGACGGATTCCCAACGGAACTGGTAACCAGACGATGGCACAACTTCGGCATCAGCGGCGCAAAGCTGATCTGGGGCGGCGAAGCCGTTGCAGTACATCCCGATGGTCGGGCCAATCCCAACCAATTGATGATCAACGAAAACACGCTTTCGGCGATCGCATCCTTGCGCACCGAGCTTGTTCAAAAGCACGAAGAGAGATTCGACAATTCTGACGATCTGGTCGTCGGCCTCCAGTTGACTCATTCGGGCCGATTCGCCCGCCCTAACGAAAAGAAAGTGGCAAAACCGCGGACTGTTCAGCGTAACGTCGCGCTCGACCGGCGGTTGGGTATCGAAGATGACGGTGCCATACTGTCCGACGATGAGTTGCGTACCTTGATCGACCAGTTTATCTCCGCGGCGATTCTCGCTGACAAGGCGGGGTTTCAGTTTGTCGACATCAAACACTGCCACGGTTACCTTGGCCACGAACTATTGAGCGGTTACGACAGGGCAGGGGAGTTTGGGGGTAGCTTCAAGAATCGCACCCGCTTCTTACGAGAGATCGTTTCCGGCGTGAGAGCCGCCGTGCCACGAATGAAGCTCGCCGTTCGGGTGAGCATCTTTGATTTCCTGCCCTTCCAGCCTGGCCCAGACAGAATTGGCATACCGGCACCTGACGCTGACCCACGACTGGCCTTTGGCGGAGACGAAACCGGTAGCGGCATGGATCTGTCCGAACCGTCACGCTTCATGAAACTGCTCAAGGAGCTGGGCATCCGGCTCGTCTGCAGCACTGCCGGCAGCCCATACTACAATCCGCACATTCAACGACCGGCCATCTTCCCACCAAGCGATGGCTACATGCCGCCGGAAGATCCACTCGTTGGAGTGACCCGGCAGATCCAGGCAACGGCAGCACTCAAGAAAGAGCATGCCGATTTATTCTTCGTCGGTTCCGGCTACACCTATTTGCAGGACTGGTTGCCGCATGTTGGGCAGGCCATCGTGCGAAACGGCATGGCCGACTCGATTGGTCTTGGCCGCATGGTTCTCTCCTATCCCGACTTGCCAGCCGACGTGCTTTCGGGAGCGGTGCTAACCAGGAAAAAAGTCTGCCGTACATTTAGCGACTGCACGACCGCACCTCGCAACGGAATCATCAGCGGATGCTACCCGCTGGATCCCTATTACAAGTCGATGCCAGAACGCGTGCTGTTGAACGAAGCGAAACGCAAGCTCGACGAGAAGAGTTGACTAGCTCCCTCATGGTTCCGGAACAAAGCAAGCCGCCAAATCATGGCGGCTTGATGAAGTCGAATACGTCTCTGGCTGTGCCTAAATGGCATCCCAACGATCGTCTTCGAGATCGACAACCGTTGTCGCAAAAACGCGATCAATCAGGCTCGAGCGATTGATGGTATTCGCAGATGACAGTTCGCGAGGCGAGTACGCGATCAGTTCGGGAAGCGCTACCTGCGTTCGCTCTGAACCGGCAACAGGTCGTCCCACACTCACAGCTGATCGTGGCGTTGCAAAGTCAGTATCGTTTCGCAAAACGACAAGTGGATCATTGAACTTGTTCGCATTCCAGTCGTTGAAATCGCTAACGTCCACGGCCCCATCGGCATTAAAGTCACCCGAGCACCACTCCGCTGTATTTGTGAACTTGCTCGAATTCCAGATATTAAAGTCACTTACGTCGACAAATCCATCCAGTGTCGCATCACCCAGCAGGTAAGGCGAAGCCAATCCATTGAAGGATCCTGCTTCTGCCAACCAGGCATCGCGATCATTCAAATCGACCATGCCATCGCCGGTCAAATCGAAGCTCATATTGTTCGAGTTGCCTGCGATTTCCCCAACGAGTGCGTCAATGTCGTTGCAGTCATAGTCGCCATCGTTGTCGAAATCACCGTTCACTTGAACCGAACCGTCATCAATCGAAAGAACATACTCTCCTTCGCCACTCTCCAGTTCCACGCTCACGAATGCCGTTCCAGTGAATCCAGCAGTAAAGTCGACGGTCGCATTTCGACCATCCGCGGCCGAATTCAGATCACTGGCAAGCAAATTCCCGTTTACGTCGAGCACTTGAATCGCCACATCAAGCCTGTTGTTTAGTGGCTCATTACGGGGATCATCGAATGGCGTGCCAGTCGAAATCCCGATCGTTTCGCCTTGCACAACATCAATCTGGAACATGTCCCTTTCACCAACGGTGATATCAATCACGTCGCCGCCAAATACTGAAGGACTGTTCTGAATGAAGGCTTCGCCAGTCGTCGAACTCGACTGGTAACCGATCGTCGCAGATGCTCCAAAATCGAACGTTGCGTCACCAAATGTCACATCCGAGTAGGCGTATCGGACGGGAACCGGTCCAGATTCGAATACCTGCACCTGGAAAGTCACCTCGCCGACTCCACCGGTACTTGCGAAGTGCGGACGATCATTCCATTGAACAATTAGTGCGCTAACGCCATCGATAACCGTCTCTTCCCAGTACACATCACCCGTTTCGTCGTCGATGTCATCCCAGAACGGTATTAGAGCAGTTCCAAAATCAGTTGACGGCAAGGCAGCGTTTCCGGCAGAAACTTGAACACCCGCTCCCGCTGCGACGACTCCATTGTTGCCGATCGTAATCGTCCCAGCCGGGAAAACGTCGTTGCCAACGGTTGTCGAAACACTGGCTTCTTCATCATCATCCAGACCTAAAGCAGTTCCTGTCCCAGAGATATCAACAAACAGATTCGCGTCCGAATATTGGCTGAACGATACAACTTCGCCAGACAGCGATCCCAACGCACCCGAGTAGTTTGTCAAATCGCGTGCGGTGCCAACCGTATTATCGGGTTCGGTGCTATACGCAAGCGACTCGTTGACAAGCAGGTAGTACTGGCCACTGAATTCTGACGTCACCCGAACGGTGTACTGCCCCGCTTGCGTGATCGTATGCCCCAGGATTCCCAGCTCGTACGACGAGCTGGTCGGAGAAGCCGTCGCGACGACACTTCCGGATGGATCCAGCAACTCCACCATTGCATCGCTGAATCGGCTGGTTGCGCCATCGAGGACAATGTCAACGTTCTCACCGACTGCACTCAGTTCGACCGTGAATTCATCCACGTCATTGGTAGCAGTCGTGAAGAGTACGTCAATGACGTCTCCCGCGGCAACGACCGCTTCGTTGTTGGAATACTCAAAACCATCCAGACTATTTGACTGGGCTCCAATTGTGGCAGAGCCGCCTCCGTCAAATTCAGGATCGCCAAAATCAACATCGGCGTAAGCGTAGCGGGCCAAAACTGGTCCACTATCAAACAACTGAATCTGGAACGTCGCATCACCAAGGTCGCTAAAGTGAGGACGGGTATCCCACTGAACAATTAACGTGTCGATGCCACCAACGACTCGCTCTTCCCAGTAGACATCACCAGCAGTCGAGTCGATATCATCCCAGAAGGGCATTAATGCAGCATTGAAGTTGGCGGTTGGAATCGAGGCGTTGGCAAAAGGAACGCCGACTCCGGCTCCCTGTGCGAGCACGCCGTTGTTTCCGATCGTCATCGGACCGGCTGGCATCAGGAGATTGCCAACCGATGAAGTGATATCTGCTTCACCGTCATCACCAAGTCCAAGCGAGGTTCCACTCAAAGATATGTCGATAAACGCTCCCGGAGAATTGTACTGATCAAAAGATACACCCGGCGGAACTCCATTGGCACTCGCAAGCGCGGCGTAGCGGGACCCACCAAGATCAATTTCAGACCCACTCAGGTCAACGACGCCACCCTCAACCAATCCTTCGACATCCACATTACGGTAAATTTCAAGCGAGTAGGTGGTGGCCGCATCGCCATTGACGATGAACTCATATTCCCCATCCGATGGAATCGTGGCGATGGGAAGAATGACCGTACCGCCCGGCGAAGCCGCCGTTGCATCGGTGACAAAGGGCACCGTCAGCGTCAGACTCGCCGACGCGTTCGTGGGTGTTGCGATTGCAGTTACCGTTTCGCCAGCCTCGGCGAAGAACGTAATGACATCCGAGTCTGCAGCCCCGGACAGACTCGCCGATACGTCGGTACGTTTTGAGATCAGGCCTGGATCTGGACCTTCGCCTTTGAAGGGATTCGCGACTGAGAAAAACGCTACGTAGTCGTCACCTGCGATGCCGTCTGCATTTCCATCGAGTGCGGTACCGAATGGATCAACAATGCCGCCTGACGTAACGCTCAGTCGATAGTCACCAATCTCAAGACTGCCACCACTGGCAAGCTCCAGATCGACTTCATTCGAGCCAACCATGTAGAGACTGGTTATATTCAACGCCAGTGATTCATCATCACCCGTATCGAAAACACCATCTGGTCCGGCATTTGTCAGTTCGTAGCTCGCCGGGTTAATCGCCGCGACAGGATCAAGCACGCTATCAAACTGCACCGAGAACTCACTAATCGTCACATCTTCTGTGACCCCTCCGTTATTGGGCACGCCCAGGGTCCCTCTCACCTGCGGCGGCGCGAGCGTCTCCGTCAACGCCTGAAACGAATTGGCACGTCCGCCGCCTACCAGTCCAACAAAGGACGGGTTTTGTGCGTCGATATTGTCCGCCGTGCCGATCAACTGCGCTGCTACCTGGTACGAATTCCATGTTGGGTTTTGCGACCAGATTAGCGCTGCCACGCCGGCAGCATTTGGCGTGGCCATACTGGTTCCGGAGGACAAATCGTAGGTATTGCCGGGAATCGTGGACAGAATGTCGCTTCCGGGAGCCGCAATGTCGATCCCCGTTCCGCGGTTACTGAAATCGCTCAGTTCGTCGGTACTGGTGGTGCTTGCTACCAGCAAAGGCTGTTCAAAAGCCTGACGAGCGGGATTCGTGTCGCTACCATTACCGGCAGAGTTGAAATAGAGCAGTCCGGAATCGTGAGCGTATTGAACGCCAGCAGTAAAGACCGGATCTCCGACCCAAATGTCGATGTTGTAACTCGTGCTAACAATGTGCGCGTCATTGTCCGTGGCGTAAACAAATGAGTCACGAATAACAGTGGCAGGCCACTCTGCATAGTCGAAAAACTGTATCGGCATCACGGTCGCATTGCCAGCCGTTCCGGCAATGCCGATATTGTTGTCGGTTCGCCCGGCAGCAATACCTGCAACGTGCGTCCCGTGGCCGCCCAGTGAACTTGGATTCGGGTCGTTATTTCCGTCGATAAAGCTCCATCCGGATACGTCATCCACAAACCCGTTGCCGTCGTTATCAATATTGTCTCCAGCGATTTCGCCTGGATTTTGCCAGATGTTATCGGCGAGATCACTATGATCCAGACTGACGCCATCGTCGGTGACAGCGATCACAATCTCCGAGCTGCCAAAATCCACGATGTCCCACGCAAGATCGTTTTGCATTAAAGGGTGGTGATACTGCTCATCGTATCGCGGATCATTCGGAACAAGCTCACGTGGGTCTTCACCATCGTAGAGAAAGTTCGGCGAACTCCAGGCGATGTCAGGATTCGAATCCAGATCCTTCATCACGTTGACGGGATCCACACCAGGCTCGAGCAACAAGTCGACCATCATGATGACGGAACCATTATCGCGTTGGTATTCCAACGTAGTCGACCAGGAACTCACAATCGTTTCCGACAGTTCGGCAGCCCAAAAATCTGCGTCGATCGCAGCGGCACTCGCGCCGAGCGAGGATCCAAAGTTGAAGGCGACCACCAACTCGTTTTCCATGTAGCGAGTCGTTTCAGCTCGCAACGCAATTTCGTCAACGGGGAATGCGTCGTGCGCGAACGGATCGTTGTTGAAAGAGACGCCGCCGATACCAAGATCAGCTGCCAGCAATTCGCGCGACTCGAGCGGTTCTACTTTGAGAGTCTTCCGTGCCTTGCCGCGTCCTCGCCGGGAAGAGGTGTTACCTCGAGCCATAATGTCTCCAATCAGAAAAGTCGTAAAAGGAACATATCATTGCTGACAGCAGACACATTGTAGTCGGATTGAAGACTGGACTGCAGCCCGTAGCTCGAAAGAGATCGTTGAAATCCACGGGCCAAACTGCAAAACAAAGGGCCGTGCTGCCAGGCAAAAGAACTTGGTAACCGTTCGCGCGGGCAAGGGTCTGGCTCAATTTTTTCGGCGGCAAACTGACTTATTTCGCTTAGCAGGCAAACGCCGAAAATTTGTGCCTGACTCTCTCGAACCTGGCGAAACGTAAATATCCTTGAACGGTTACAGCATTTGCTTCAACCAGAAACGAAGCACGTGAGCATTTGGCACCCAAAGTCACCAAGCCCTGGGAAATTCACTCGCCCAGGTTTGGGGCTCACTTCAAAAATCGACTGCGATAAAAGACTGCGATAAAAGACTGCGGCTTCGACCATCATACGGGCCATTTGGTGCTTTGCGGCCCTTGGCTTAGCTAAGCAGAGAATGATCGCAGCGGCTTGCAGATGCCGGGACTTTTGGGTCAGCCGGCTTTGCGATATTCCTCGTCCGCGCAATGGCCAAACAGGATCGCAATTAGCTCGGTTCGCCGCTCGACTCCGTAGAGTAACCGAGCCTGTCGTTCTTCGACGCTCCATTCTCCCTGAATCTCGCGAACGGCGTCCTGGATGGATCCTTTTAAATTTCTCGTTCTCATCGTGAGACCCTCGTATTTGCAAACTTTTTTCTTTACTACAAACCTGCACTGCTAGTGCTCAAATGGTGGATTTTGCACGACTGATTTTGAAGCGCCATAACTCTGAGTCGGTCGATCCCATTTCGCGACTTGCTCACTTCGCCAATCACAATCGTCAACCAGTCGCGCAAGATCACGACTGATCCACTTGTCGAAGTGACGGAATCCCAACGATTCGTGTTGCAAATTGAATGTTTTGCAATTGGAAGTATGTAAGCCCACAGTCGACCCACGCTTCGAATTTCGATGGGCACTCTCTTCATGATGTTGCATTGCAATCCCCTGGATGAGGCTAGTCGAATTACAGTTTCCCAAACAACGTTTCTGATTTATGCAATTGCAACCGCCGTGCCAAAACGAATGAAGCGTAGTCAGCACCTTGCTGTCTTACTGAGTGATAGCACAGGCCAGCAAGCCGAACGGTGATCGCGATTACGTGACAAGCGATCGTGCTGGCAGGCTATTCCACAACTGAAAAACAAAACAGGCCGACAAAAATGCCGGCCCATTCTTTCCTGCGACGCGGTTGTAGTGCGACGAATTACAATTCGTCGAGTTCAGCGAATATGGTCTCAAACATCTCCTGAACTCGATCGTTCATAATCAGCTCTTCATCACGATCACTGCCACGCACGCGTTGTGAATCAGTACGCTCAAATGAGAACGACTCGGCAGGATGGAAGAACGGATACTGCGTAACCGCGTACTGCGTAACCGCGTACTGCGACTGCGACTGCGAAGCCTCGGCCGTCTGCCAGAGCGACGGTGACGACTGAGGCCGGGCACTTTCCGTTAGATCGGGCGTGTCTACCATCAACACAGCCGTATCTGCCGCCTGAAACTTGTTGGCGTTCCACAAGTTAAAATCAGAAGCATCAATCGAGCTGTCACAGTTAAAATCGCCAAGTTCCCAACCGGAGCTGTTCGTAAACTTGTTCGAGTTCCACGCGTTAAAATCTGACGCGTCCACAAAACGATCCAGGTTCGCGTCGCCGTAAAACGTACCCACAACATTCAGAATCATCTCGTCCATATCGGCGCTGTTGACGACTCCGTCCGAGGTCAAGTCGTAGGTTGCCAAGTCGTTACCGGACTGAATCTGCGAGCAAAGCGCATTGATATCGACGGCATTGGTGGCTCCGTCCCCATTAAAGTCCCCGTCGACGTCACCGATAGACGGCAACTCCACCAGCGTGACCGACCAGGCTGGCAGCGTAACTTCGGCTTGCCCATCATCCAGCACCAGATCGGCGCCTTGCTCAATCGCGCTCAAATTCTCCGAACTGTAGGTGTAGACTTCCGCGGCGACATCGCCATAGTCGGCGGACAGCGTCAACGGCGAAACGAGATCCTCCGTCGTCTTGTTTATCAACATCACTGTCACGGCGCCGTCGGAGTCACGTTGTGACGCAAACACAGAAACCCGGTCGACGTCTGCCGTTTCGGCCCCGAGACTTGTTTCTCCAAACTTCCCGCCATCGAGACCGGTTCCGTCATAGTTTCGAAACATTCGGAAAGCGTATCCGGCTGGATCGTCAGCGTCGGGTGGTGCCCACATGGTTGCCAGATCAACGCCTTCGCGACCGAAAATTCCAAGCACATCCGCCTGAGTCACAGCCCCCGAGATGTGCTCTGTTCCTCCAAAGTTGTATTCGGTGATCGCAAGTTTGGTCCCCGGATAATTTTGGTCAATCCAGCCCTGCATTCGGGGAACGAGCATTACGTTGTCATTGATCCAGCTATCGTCAACATAATTGGGATCCCATAGCGAACGCGTGCTCTGGATGCGCGCCGCTTGCGTGGCTTCATCACCACCGCCGGTTGTCAGCGCGATGCCTTCTCCCTGCGGGTAGTAATGGATATCGAGATAATCGAGCAGTCGGGTGCCGGTTTGGGCTTCGGCCAATGCCATTTCCGAAAGGTACCACGGAAGGAAGGCCTCACCACCATGTGCATTTCTATCCTGCGGATTGTTCCACCACGCCCCGCCAGCCGCGGCATCCAGCGCGCTATAGAAGTATCCGGTCCAGCCCCATGAGACCGGGCCAAGCACCTGGGCATCCGGGTCCGCCTGTTTGATGGCGGTCGCATAACTCACGCCTTTGTCACGGACTTCATCGTAGCTCGCAGGTTCCGGGTGGACATCGCGGTGAGTCGAATTCCACAACATCGGTTCGTTGTCCAGCGCGTAGTATTGAACACCGCCGTCACTTGCCGAGCCATGCTGCGTTACCAGATGCTCAACCCAGTCACTCGCAAATGATTCGTCAATCTCGTTGCTGGTGATGAACGGGTCGTTCTGCACGAACGAGCCATCAAGCAATACGCCGTTTCCGTGATTGGGGCGATACATGTTAACTTGCTGTTGCGGACCATAGACATCTACCGGGAAGCTTCCCTTGATTTCGCGACTGTTTGGAGTCCAGCCGATGGTGCCGATCGTCATAATCGTATCCGCGCCAACTTGCTCATTTTCGGTGACGAACCGGTCAGAGGCATTCCCTACCGGCAGTTGTCCAACGTTCGCGTTGTCATTGGGGAAGTTTTCAAAGAAAAAATCGCTGGCCAGATTCGTCGCGTCGAGCTCGTAGTTAAACCGGGTCACCGAATTGCCACCCCAGCGATTAACGGACAAGTCGATATCGTCAGCAAGTTCATCATCCGCGAAGTTCAATCCATAGATCCCTTCGCTAATTTGACCGTTGACGATATTGGGGCTGACAACAATCGCGGGACCATCCGTCGGATCCGTTCCATCCTCAGGGATAAAGTCGCCGATCTCGATGGCATCGATATGGTACGTACCCATGGGCGAGCCGGTAAACTCCTGCACAACCAGCCCCGAGATATTCGAAGGCGTATTGAAGCGGTCAAGATCGAGTGTAACCTCTGTCCATTGACCGACGGCTGGCGTCACCGTGCCGAGAACGATGAATTCATCATCCTGATCGACGAGAGAAACCTGTAATAGCTGATTGCCGGCGCCACCATGAATCTGAAAACGCACCTCGTGTTCGGAATCCAGCGGCGACTGCGATGTATCGCGAAGGTAGAGTCCAGCCCACGGCATATCATGAGTCACCGAGATGGATGCATCGCCCGAATGGACAACGGAGCTACTGTTCAGATCGACGGATGATTCCCACGACCAGTTTTGCCAACCGGCGGCAAGACCATCGTCGTAGACAACCGCCAGCAGACGCTTGTCTTCCAGCGGCTCGAGATGCAGTTGTCGTGACCGGTAGGACGATAAATTCCGATGCTTCACGGTTCAATCTCCAGCGTTCAAAGGTCGTGCCCCATGATACATGGCGTGGCCGACGGCTGTAGACTGTCACCGATTCTCAAAAATTGCTGGGAAGAACGGAAAACGGCAGACTTCACGTCGTATCGCGCGGTCAACATCTTCAACACCTCACCCGCAGGCTAACGATCGCTTTGATAGCGAGTTTTCGCCAAAGCAGTCACAAGGTGGGCCAGTACTCCTCCCCGGCGTATAATCGGCTTGTTGCAAAACAGTCGCAAACGACGCCCAAGAACGTAAAAGTGCAGGCATGTCAGACAAGCAATTCGACGCTCTGATTCAGGCCGCCGGAAGGGGCGATCGTGAAGCCCTCAACAAAGCGTGGCCCGACCTCTACGATCATCTCCATCGAATCGCAGCGAACCAGATGTCTGCGGAACGATCGGGGCGACATCTGCTTCAGACGACGGCTATTGTCCACGAAGCCTACTTTCGACTTTCGGATCAGAAACGCAGCCATTGGCAAGACAAAAGCTCTTTTTTCGCGGCTGCAGCGATCGTGATGCGGCGGATCCTGATCGACAGCGCACGCAGCGCGATGACTACGAAGCGGGGCGGCAGTATGCAACGGCAAAACCTGTCCGACACTCTACTGTCATTTGAAGAAAAGGGACACGCAGCGCTGGACATTCACGAAGCACTCCAACGACTCGCCGATTTCGCTCCGGACCAGTCGCGAGTGCTTGAGCTGATGATTTTTGGCGGGATGACCAGCAAAGAAGTTGCCACAGCAATTGGCGTATCGCAATCCACGATTGCCAGACGCATAAGAGCCGCGCGTGCGTGGCTTCGCCGGGAGCTGACCACTGTGGATTGAGAATGATCGAATTCAGGCAAACTTGATCTCGAATCAGTCGCGATCATGCGACGTCAGCGGCCATTTGAACCGTTCTTGCATCGCCGACTATGATAGGCGAGAGGTCCGATGATCCATGAGCAATCAGTTCACCACCGACAAATGGAAGAAGATCCAGTCGATTTTCGATGAAGTCGTTGATCTCAAGGGTAGCGATCGTTCGCGGCGGCTTGACGAGCTGGCTGGCTCCGGTTCCGACATGCGAGCGCACGTGGAATCCCTTCTTGTCTTCGACACCGGAGATTCTTTGCCGTCGCTTGCCTCACCGGCGACTCAGGTCAACACCGATCTGCTCCATGCTCCCGGAACGACAGTCGGAAAGTATCACCTGTTGTATCCGCTAGCGATCAACAGCGCTTCCGAAGTCTGGTGTGCCGAGCGACAACAGAGTGAAGTTTCGGACGTCGATCGAGTCGCCATCAAATTCCTGCGACTTGCGAATGATGAACGACGCGTGGACCGGTTCCGCAACGAAGCCATGCTGCTCTCGCAGTTTCGTCACCCGAGCATCGCCGAGTTTCTCGACTGCGGCCGATCCCCGGAGGGCACTCCGTACATTGTCACCCGATTCGTCGTGGGCAAAACGATAACTGACTTTGCCGATCATCACCAACTGACGTTGAAGCAACGATCAGAGTTGATGATGCGGGTATGCGACGCTGTCAGTTATGCGCATCGCTTTCTCGTCGTTCATCGCGACCTTAAACCTTCGAACATCCTTTTTACGAACGATGGGCAACCCGTCATCCTTGATTTTGGCATCTCCAAAGTCGTAGATGATGACTCCGGGCAAAACAGCGATTCTCTGCCGGCAATGCAGTTGACGACGACGGCGGAGCGACCGATGACTCCGGCATATGCGAGTCCCGAGCAGATACGCGGGGAAACAGTTACGACGGCAACGGACACGCATGCATTGGGACTGATTCTCTACGAGTTGGCTTGCGGACACCACGCATTGTCTCAAGCCGCCCACCCGGATATTGCCAACCTCTTTGACCGAATTAGCAGTTCCCAGCCGTTGGCTCCCAGTCACATGGTCGCGCTGCCGTCTTTACCGCTCGGGCAATCGACCGATGAGGCAGTGCAAAGCGCGCCAGTCCTGCTTGCCGCTCTTCGAGGCACCACACCGCGCCAACTGAAGAAACAGTTGCGGCGTGGCCTGGATAGTGTTGCACTGAAGGCAGCTGCGAAGAACCCGGATGACCGGTACAGAAGCATTGCCGAATTCCGAAACGACCTCGATAATTTTGCGAATGATCTTCCCGTCACCGCCACAGTATCGCGAAGCGTCGTTCAATCGCGCATTCGCAAAAAGCCAATTCGATGGCTGGCGATGACCGCATGCGCCGCCACGATCGTGAGCGTGACAGCTGCGAGCCTTTGGTGGTCTGGCAAACTTGATGACTCGGAACAACGTGTTGTTACCGAAGCAGCCCGCGCGGAATCAGAACGCGTTCGAGCTGAATCTGCTATTGAGGAGAAGCAAACGACACAGGAATTGCTTGCGCGCACACTCGAATGGGAATCCGGCACTAAAATTCAGAATGGGAAAATCGCTCTAACCGGCGACTTGAGTGCTTCGCAACTGGCAAAGCTGGCGAGGAACGCCGCGGAGTCCGGTGACTGGCAGCTTGCCATTCAGTCTCTGGAAGCGTTCGAACAACGGGATTTGGCGACTTGTCCATGCGAGTCTACCGTGGATGCCGCTGCGGCTTGGCAGACTCTGGGACGACCGGCAGCAGGGCTTCGGCGGCTGGGAAAACTCATTCAGCCAGATGCTGCCGCGGCATTCGTTCAAAACGCTACGACGATGCAAGAGTTAAAACGCGTCGTGCTGAACCTGCTACTGGACGCCGGGAGAACGGTCGAAGCATCTGCCTGGGCTGAAGAGCGTTTTCATCTCGCCGAATGGCCCGAGCTCGATGGCAGATTTGCAATCGCGATGGCGCAGGCACGATTGCGTATTGGCTGGGGCGAAGGGTGTGCAGAGATTACCGACGTACTAAAAGCCAATCCCGTTCGATTTCAATTGACGAGTGATCAACTCGCGAGGCTCTCGCTGCTGGAATTGGAAAACGCCGACCCGGAAAACAACGAAGATCTGAGTTCCCAATCGAGAATGGCGGCATTGGGAAGCCCCGAAACCGTCACGAGGCATGGCCTGCTGCTGTCCCAAAGAGAGCTCGAGGCCGGTAACACTGCGGCGGCATCGGCGGCATTGCTTGCCGTTTCTCAAGCCACTGAATCATTGCCGCCGATGCATCACCTGCAAATGAAAGTGCGTGCACAATTCGCTTCCATCGAAGCAGAGCGGGGTAATTCACAGCAAGCGAGCGATGCACTGCGAGAAGTTTGGAATCAAGCCGTGGCGGCGAACGAACTGCACACCATGACGGCGGCGACGACGGGACTGAAACTGATCAACGCAGGCGATGCTGCTACGGCAGACATTCTTTCCAGGTTGCAGCCATTTCGTGGCACGATCGCCCAATTCCCATACCTTGAGCGTGAGTTCCTAGCCAAGGAATTTTCAATTGCCTTTGGCTTACCAGACAATAATCTGGCATTACAAACGGCGAGACAGCTCTACGAACTCGAGTCGCAACTATGGCCAATAGATTCGGTGTATGTCGCTTTTTCGGCTGCTGCCCTAGCCGATGCACTTACGCAAGTCGAAGAAGACAAACTTGCCGCCGACATGCTCGATAAGGTTCGCAAGTCATTGGTAGGAATAAAGCAGGCAACGAATGCCGGAAAGCGTGGCGAGAATTTTTCTACCGCATTTTTCGCCCCGATCCTCAAGGACGGGTTCGGCGAATTGAAGATACCCGCTCATACCCTCGTCGAATTCTATATTCAGCATAGAAAGAACCAGCCGGCGATTCAGCTGGGCATGCTCGCGCATCACGTCGACGAATTCGAAAAGAAGGGGAAGGGTACCATCGCAAAGTCGATTGCCCGTTCCGCGATCGATCAGCTACTGGCGATGGATGAGATCCCGACAACAGAAGTCGACAACGCTCTGCACCTTTGTCGAATGGCATCGCTCCTTGGCGAATACAATATTGTCGCGCCGTTGCTCGAACAGTATCTCGAACCTGATCACCAGCATCATGATGCCGCTATCAGCTGCAAAATTCTGGGGCTGTATCACACCGGAAAAAAAGACAAGGCGTTTCGACTGTCAAAAGATTCATTGCCGAAGGACTCCGTGGAAACTCCACACGTCCGCGCTGCGATCTGGCGAATCTCCCAATCTCAATCGAATGCGGCAGACTCCCAGCGATGGAACGACCTCCTAAAGTAGCATCTAGGAGGCGACGTTTGCTTTCTGCTATTGAATCACACTTCTTCGAAAAAACCTTCGATCCCACCACGGATGGCTCTCATGCCCATTTTTGATTTTGATTTTTGCGTTCAGGCACCGCTTGAGGCCGTGCAGAACTTTCATCATGACACGACGGCCCTGAAAAAGTTGACTCCCCCGCCGACAATTGTCCAGATTCATAGCGTCGAGCCGTTAGCAGAAGGCTCCATTTCGAAATTCACACTTTGGCTGGGCCCCCTTCCGATTCACTGGACAGCAAAACATCGTGACGTCGGACCGCATGGATTCACGGACGTGCAAATCAGTGGCCCAGCCGCAAAGTGGGAGCACACCCATACGTTCACCTCACTTTCCGAAACCGAAACGAAAATTACGGAACATATCGAATTCGAACATCAGCGCGGCATGCGGGGCCTGTTAACACGAGCTCTCTTTGCCAAGCCCAACCTGTTGGTCATGTTCAACTATCGCAAGTTCATCACCCGGCGACATTGCCGGACCGCGTGACAACAGTTTTTTGCAGATTGTTGGAGCGGAAAAATCGTAACGTGGGCCTCCGAGCCTGTGGACTTTTTATGACAGATCGAAATCACCGGAATCCCATGCTGCGGGATTGTGAAAAAAACCCTAACGGGTCGAGAGTACTCGCTCAATCAGCCATTCGTCCGTTCGAGTAGAATGGGACTTCCCTGGGACAACATTGTTAGCGAGAAATGCGGCACAAATGGGTAACGGTAGAATCACGAAGAAGTGGCTGAAGTGCGACCCCCAGCAACCAGCCAACGAAGTCGCTCAAGCCGCGTTTGCAAACCGGCTGAACAAAATCGCCAAACTTTCTGAAGATTCGTCGTTTCATTTCGAAGAAGATATCGAGCACATTCACGATCTTCGAGTCGCCACGCGTCGGGGCCAGGCCATGCTGCGGTTCTTCCGGGAGTTTGCCGATCCGAAAGCACTCGAGCAAGTCGTAAAATCGCTCAGCAAAATCAGAAAAGCTGCCGGCCGTGCTCGCGACCTCGACGTTCTGATCGACCGCACCCAACCCCTCGAGTTCCTTTTGAGGAAACGAAAAAAGGCGCAAAAACCAATCGTCGCAGCCCATGCCGAGTACGTGGAAAGCGGCTTGCTTCGTTCGCAGATTGAAAAGCTCTGCGACGCCAGCCAAACCACCGTCGCCGCCGACTCGCGACTTGGCACCGTCGCATTCGCCGACTGGGCCATCCCAATAATCGTAACGATCATTGAAAAATCGCTGGCGACCTGGCCAAATAGCACAAGTGATATCCAGCGACTTCACGACCTCCGTATCGAACTCAAGCACCTTCGATACACGATCGAACTGGTTGGCAGTGCTCTTGATCCAAACGTAAAGTCAGACACCTACCCGCTGCTAAGATCTGTGCAAAGCGTGCTTGGGAACATCAATGACCATGGTGTCGCTATCGAGAAAATCACAAAGTGGTTGCGCAAACTGAATGACGAAGAGCAGATAGCGGCACTTGGAAAGATCCTCGAATCTGAAGAAGCTCGACTGGCAGAGGCCATCGAATCTTTTCAAAACGATTGGGCATCGCAAGATTCGCCCGCACGGCGCGCACTCGTGAACGGCTTGCCCAAGCGTGGCCAATAGGGTGCAGTGCCAAACAAAAACGCTCAGAAACGGGAAAAACAGGCCAACTGCTGGTTCTTCGACTTGAAGAATCTGAGCGATCGACAATCATGTATCTATGTACAGAGATTCAGGCTGGCAATCCATAGCGAGGATTCCTGCTCGCCATCTCTATCCTCTACGACTGATTCTTCTAATCAAAGAGCAATCAACAATGCTGAGCACCCGTTTATCCTGGCGACTCGCCATCGTGCCTCTTCTGACACTTTCCTGCACCATTCCGGTACAGGCGGACGATGCCCCAAAAAAGCCTGATTACCCGCCATACACCGAAGTCACCAAAGGCTACGAAGAAGTCAAAACGTCGGACGGTTCATCTCCGTTCATTCGCATCTGGAAGCGGGACAAGGATAGCCAGCTGCTCGGCCAGCTCCCCAAAGACTACGCAAGCTCGACTCATCGTCAGTTTATTGCAACGACCGTGTCCAGCGGCGAACAGTTTGCCGGCCTCCAGGCCAACGATCATTACGTTTTTTGGCGAAAGTACGGCAAGCGACTTGCGCTCATTCGCGAGAACCTGTCCGTTCGCGGCTCTGACAAGCAATCGAAAGACTCCGTCAACCGGATCTTTACCGATCGGGTGATGCTCGATGTTCCAATCGTGGCCATCGGCCCAAAGGGCGGACCGATCATTGACCTTGATGCGTTGCTTGTTGGAAACGCAAGTACGTTTTTTGGACCAAATTATCGCGTCTCGAATCGAAGCCTGCTCAAGATCAAGAAAGCAAAGTGCTTCAAGAAGAATATCGAAGTCGCGATTGAAGTCCCCATGGCCGGTGGTGCACTGAAAACGCTCCACTATTCGATTAGCAAGATCACGGGATCTCCGGGGTTCAAGCCACGACCTGCGGATGAACGCATTGGCTATTTCACCACTGGGTATGACGACTATGGGCAATACGACAAAGACGATGCCCGAGTCCGCATGATCAACCGTTGGCACCTTGAGAAGAGAGACCCCAAGCTGAAGTTGAGCCCGCCGAAGCAACCTATCGTTTTCTATATCGAACATACGACTCCGGTTCGCTACCGCCGATGGGTTCGTGAGGGCGTTCTCTACTGGAACAAGGCATTCGAGCAAGTCGGCATTCTTAATGCGATCGAAGTTCGCATGCAGGACAAGGAAAGCAACCTTTATATGGATGCTGACCCGGAAGATGTCCAATTCAATTTCATTCGCTGGTTGAATAACAATATCAGCACCGCGATCGGCCCCAGCCGCGTGAACCCGTTGACTGGTGAAATTCTCGACGCTGATATCGTTCTGACCGATGGATGGATCCGCGTGTTTGAATCTCAGTTTGACAAGCAGATGCCAAAGATCGCTATGCAGGGTGCGACACCGGAAACCCTCGCGTGGTATGCCGAGCATCCAAACTGGGACCCTCGTATTCGCATGGCTGCCCCAGGCAAGCGTGAATCGATTCGCCAGGCACTGGCCGCAAAAGCCGCCTTGCCAAACGCCGGGCATTCCAGCGTTGTGCAAAGCACTGAAATGATGGGTGATGAAGCGATCGACGGCCTGATCGGCCGCACCAGTCAGGTGAATGGTGGCTGTCTGGCCGCGGAAGGACGCCGTTATGACGTCGCACTGATGCGAATGATGATGGCTTACCCCATGCTTCAGGACGATGACGCTGACGAAGACACACCCAGGAAAAAGAAGAAAAAGAAGCGACGAAAGAAAAAGGTCGTCGCGGACGATGATGACGCGTCGGATGACGATGACGACGACTCCGAGGATGACGAGTCGGATGAAGATGAAGACGAAGACGCCGACGAGGACGAAGATGAATCCGAAGATGAATCCGACGATGACGACGAGTCGGATGAAAAGGATGAGAAGAAAGAGGAAAAAGAGAAGGAGCAGATGCTCGATGGCATGCCTGAGTCTTTCATCGGACCGCTGCTTGCCGATCTCGTTTGCCACGAAGTCGGCCACACGCTCGGCTTGCGGCACAACTTCAAGGCTTCAAGCGTCTACACGCTTGAGGAGATCAACAGTGAAGATCACAAAGGCAAGAAAACCCTGGCTGGCTCGGTGATGGATTACATCCCGACCAACTTCAATTTCAAGTCGGGTAAAGTGCAGGGCGACTACGGCATGATCGGTGTCGGCCCGTACGATTTGTGGGCAATCGAATATGGCTATACGCTCGATTCGAAAAAGTTGCCAAAAATTCTGGCACGCGTCGCCGAGCCAGAACTGGCGTACTGCACGGATCAGGATACGTATGGTCCCGACCCATTTGCCCGTCGCTATGACTTCTCGAAAGATCCGCTCGATTTTGCCAAGAACCAGGTTCGGCTGGCAGAGCATCACCGCGGAAAGATCCTGGAAGACTTTGTCGAAGACGGCGACAGCTGGAGCAAGGCGCAACAGGGCTACCTGCTGACGCTAACCATGCAAAATTCGGCGACGGCAATGATGTCGAACTGGATCGGCGGCACGATTGTCCGTTTCGATCACAAGGGCGATCCTGGCGATCGCAAACCAATCGAAGCGATCTCTGCCGAGAACCAGCGTGGTGCTCTCGAATTCGTACTCGAGCACACCATGAATGACGAAGCCTACGGGCTAACCCCGGAATTGCTGGAGCATATGGTTGCCAGCGGCTGGCGCGATGGCGGATTCGCATTCGACGGCCCAGCATGGCCTGTCCATGACCGGGTCGGCAGCGTGCAGGCGGCAACGCTTTCGAGCTTGATGAATCCAACGGTCTTACGTCGGGTTCATGACAATGAGTTCCGGGTAAAAGCCGACGAAGATGTTCTTACGCTGAATGAGCTTCTGAATACCGTTTCGGATTCCATCTGGAATGAGCTCGAAGAACTGGAGGGTGGCGAATTTGATGAGCGCGAGCCGGCTATTTCCAGCTTGCGTCGCAATCTGCAGGCGGAGCATCTTGAGAGATTGTTCGACCTCGCAAACAATCGCAGCTCGATCGCTGCGATGAAGCCGATTTCGAACCTGTCCAAGATGAAGCTGACCGAACTGCAGGAAAAAATCGAAGATGCTGCAGAGCTGGAACTTGATGCCTATACCAAGGCGCATCTTGTCGATTCCAGCCAGCGGATCAAGAAATGGATCGAGTCGCTTTACGTGACAAGCTCGTAATTTTGCGATCTTTACCGGTCTCGATTCCGGTACCGTAGCGACAACAAAAGCAAAGCCACCGCGTCCTCCGCGGTGGCTTTTTTGATGTTCCATTTGGCATCCTCCCGAAAGAGCGTCAACTAGCAGCCGGCTGTTCACGCCCAAAATGGCAGTCCCACCCACGGCGAGCCGGCTGCGTCAGCTGCCGGGTGGGAACGCCGTTCAAATCTTATCGCCATTTCTTTGGCTTTGGTTTCCACGCAGTCGTGCTCTGCCTCCATCCCGACGGGATATCAGCCGGCAGCCCGTGGTAAACGCAGTGCCACCGCGGGTTCAAAACAGAGCATGCATCGGTCGAGATAACTGGCTGAATTCCAGCTCGCCGATAATCGAGACCGAAACGACTCGCGGATCAAATTCAGTCGCGGCGATTCCGGTCTCGGTTGACTTGAATGAATTTCAAAGCGAAATCGCTCGACCAGCATGGCGAGGAACGGATACCGCCGGTGGCACTGCGTTTACCGCCGGCTACAGGCTGTAAAGCCTTCGGCTTGGGATGGCAATTCCCGCGTAAGCCGGCTGTTCCTGCCAGAAATGGCAGTCCCACCCCGGCGAGCCGGCTGCGTCAGCTGCCGGGTGGGAACGCGGCTGGAATCTTATCGCCCTTTCTTTGGCTATGGTTTCCACGCAGTCGTGCTCTGCCTCGATCCCGACGGGATATCAGCCGGCAGCCCGTGTTAAGCGCAGCGCTACCACGGGTTCAAAACAGAGCATGCATCGGTCGAGATAACTGGCTGAATTCCAGCTCGCCGATAGTCGAGACCGAGACGATTCGCGGATGAAATTCAATCGCCGCGATTCCGGTCCCGGTTGACTTGAATGAACTCACCGGCATGGCAAGGAACGGATACCGGCGGTGGCACTGCGTTTACCGCCGGCTGCAGGCTACAGGCTGTAAAGCCTTCGGCTTGGGATGGCAATTCGCGAAAGTCGGCAATTCCCGCGAAGCCTGATTGTTCCCGCGAAAGCCGGGCCTTCGGCTTAGGATGGCGGGATCTTTGACAAGATCCACTACCGGAGAATTCGCACCGATTGACCATCAGTTGCAATCTCGAATCATCTCCAAAATCCTGAACACATAGATCGCTCGACACGCTCTATTCTGCCAACTGCTTTGCCTTGCCGATCAGATCAACCAACTCCGCACGATAGCCTTGCGGATCTTTTCCAATGGAACCCATTGCCATCTCACGAACGGACTCGAACGTCGAGTCACCCTTGTGCTGCGAATTTCGCAACAACATGCCAAACCCGGCGACTGAACTGGCAAACCGGAAATCTTCCGAAGCATCAGCGAACGCTTTGGGAGCATCCTTTACGGCGACTTCGATCTTCGTGCTAACATCTTCATCGGGCAGCTTGTAGCGCAGTCGCAATGTTAGTAACTCGCCGCCGTACTGCGCTTCCTCGCCCGCGACCACGTCATCATTCGACTTGGCGTTCTCCTCAGCTTCTTCCTGCTCGCTCTTGGGCTGATACTTGAGCGGCTGTTCCGGTTGGTACTTGAGCGGCTGGTCTGCGGATCGTTTCGCCGCCACGCCGGCGGGCACAATCTCGTAAAGCGCCGTTACCGTATGGCCGGCACCGATCTCACCCGCGTCCTTCGTATCATCATCAAAGTCCTGACGCTCGAGCATGCGATTTTCATAGCCCAGCAAACGGTGGCTGGCGACATTGGCCGGATTGAATTCAACCTGGATCTTCACATCCTTTGCAATCGTCGTGAGTGTGCCGCTAAGCTGCTCCACCATGACTCGCCGAGCCTCACGCAAATTGTCGATGTAGAAGTAGTTTCCGTTGCCGCAGTTCGAAATCGACTCCATCATCTCGTCGTTCAGATTGCCACGACCGTATCCAAGCACCGTCAGGAACACGCCGGTTTCTTTGGCTTGCTGCGTCGCCAGTTCCTTCAGCGAGTCGGTATCGGTCGTGCCGACATTAAAATCGCCGTCGGTACAGAGGATAACGCGGTTAACGCCGCCCTTGATAAAGTTCTCCGTGGCGGTCTTATATGCCAGGTTAATGCCGGCTCCACCAGCCGTCGAGCCGCCCGCTGACAGGCGGTTGAGCGCGTCGAGGATGGCACCTTTTTTGTCGCCCCGAGTCGATTCCAGCACCATCCCTGATGCACCGGCGTATACCACGATCGCCACGTTGTCATTTTCGCCCAACTGGTAAGTCATGTGACTTAGCCCATCGACGACAAGCGGTAACTTGTTCGCGTCACTCATCGACCCGGAAACGTCCAGCAGAAAAACAATGTTTGATCGCGGTCGCTTATCCGCTTCGACCGTGCGTCCCTTAATGCCGACTCGGACAAGTCGATGGTCAGCGTTCCACGGGCAACTGGCGACTTCGACGTGCGATGCGAATGGATGTTTTGCGTTTTCAGCGGGTCCCGCATAGTCATAAGAAAAGTAGTTGATGAGCTCTTCCAGCCGGATTGCGTTGGGGGGCGGCATCTGACCGCTGTTGAGGAATTGACGCATGTTGGAATAAGCCGCCGTATCCACGTCGATCGAGAACGTTGACACCGCGTCGTAGCCTTTGGAGGCGATGAAGGAGTTTTCGTAGATGGGTTCGTAGCGATCAGTGCCCGGATTCTCGCCCAGCAGGCGCAGCTTGATTCGCGGCGTAAGTTCCCGCACACGCTCTGCCATCTCTTGATTCAATTTTTCGGCCTGAACCTGTAGCTGTTCGATCTCCCTATTATTGTGTCCCACGCGACCCACATTTGACAGTTTTGAGATGTAGCGATTGATCTCTTCGACCTGCTTCGCTATCGAAAAGTACTCTGGATCTTTCTCGAACTGTTCTTTCAACTGCTTTGCATCGAATCTCCGCTGTCCGTCAGCATTCTGTTCTGCCAATCTCATCTTTGCGACAGCTTCAGAGTAGCGAATCTCAATGTCGCTCCGCGTCTGATCCCGTGCATTCTCGTAACGATTTGAAGTGATGGACGATGAGCCGAACTTCTTTGCTCTCAACGCATCGGGCCTCGCTTCAGGGTGAACGAACATCGAGCGTCGCAACTCACGGATCTCACTACCCTTGTCCAAACTCGAAAGACGAGTCGTTGCACGTTTCGACCGTTCGACAACGGTCGGCTTTGCTCTGGGAACTTCATTATATCCGCGAAAATAGAAATCCACGTCACTTGGCGATGCAGCTCGCTGACCTGCTTCACCGGAAGAACCATTCGTCAAAGGCCTCGACGGGGCCACAAATGGAGCATCCTCGGGAGCAGGCGGGTTTAGGTTGGGAACGAGAGGCTTCCGCTCCACACCATCTACGGATGAATAGAAATTTTGAAGCTGGCGTTTCTTTGCCGGCCCCGCGTCGAGACCGATGATACCTAAATCGTCGCTCGTGGAACCGCCTGCGCCTGATACAACACCAGACTCTTCGCGATCTACTACCGAATCTACCTTCGATGCAGCATCGACCCACGACGTCGACGGCTGTTCGCGAGCCGGACTCAACCCACTCGTGCGGACATTACGACTGCGCTCTGCAATCGTCGGCCACAAGATGGCGGAGAGCACGAGCAATGCGGCGAGCCCGACTAGCCAGCTTAGCCACAATTGATTGGCCGGCTGCTTTTTCAACTCGACACTGCCTTGACGTGTTGCAGCCAAAATACGATCCGTCAGATCTGTCGGCGACTCGCCACCGACCACTTCGCGGAGGGCCTGATCGACGAGGCGTTCTTCAAGTTCGTGTGTTGTTTCGTATTCGCGATTCATCTTGATTCCGATCTTCTCTTCAGTTCGCTTGGTGATTTGGCGTTGAAATCACGATGTCTGCCGTTCCCGGCGTTGGTTAAATGCTGCTTGGGCGAACATGGCCAGGTTGGTTTCAGGCGAGCCGGCTGCGTAAGCTGCCGGGTGGGAACTGCTCTCGGGTTTGCCCCACTGCAAGCCGTTGCACCTGTTTAATGTCCGAACGCTACAAACCTCGTCATCACGCACACCCGGCAGCTTACGCAGCCGGCTCGCCGTTCAATTTCCTCGTGTTCACAGGGACCTCTTCACACACTCTCGAAGAAGCTGCCGAGTGCGGCGAAGCAGTGACTTGACGCCTTGCGGTTTCAAATCCATCCGTTTTCCGACGGCCTCCCGCCCCAAGCCCTGGCGATAAAACAGCTCGACCGCGTCTTTGGATTTGCCGTCCAGTTTCTCCAGACAGCATTCCAGCGCCGCGAGATAATTCTCCAGACCATCGTCCCGATCCGCTTCCGCCCATACCGACTCGGCGACTTCCATTTGGACCGTATTCAGCTCCTTGCCCTGACGCCGGCGAAACTGCAGCAGCTGATTCCTCGCCACAGCACGCAGATAGCCGGACGTTTGGCCCGGTGTCCGATGCTCAAAATGGCTGCGGAACAGAGCCAGAAAGGTATCCTGGGTTAGATCGTCGGCTTCCGATCGCTCCGCCCCCAGAAAGCGCAGGTATCGCCACACGCCTGCCTGGTGCTGCCGAACGATCGTTTCAAAGTCCAACGCCATTCTCTCTTTTACGGCTGTCATGAAGGCTAGAGTGCGAAATCCAGCCAACGGGGTTCAACGAAATCGAAAAACGGTGAAAACGGCGTCATTGCAAGCACTGTCTTGACCTTATGCCGGCTCAGACACACCGTTACGATAAGGGAAGTGCCGATCGGCAGCCGAAGCGGATCACGTTTGATGACGACATTTTGCGACTTTTGACAAGTTAGCCAACGCCGACGATGCGATTTCGACCTTTTCGCAATTCCGACCCGCCTTTGCTGGCGAAAATCTGGTCGCGCCAGCCGCCTCATCGCGGTTATGCCCGTGATGTGACAGCCGAACTTCTCGATATCTACGTTTTCTCAAAACCGTACTTCGACCGAAACGGGCTGATCGTCGCCGAAGACAATGGTGAAGTCGTCGGTTTTGCCCACGCCGGGTTTGGGCCTGACGAAGAGATGGGAAATTTTTCGACGGAACTCGGCGTGACCTGCATGGTGATGGCGGATCCTAACGTCGATTTTGAAACGCTGGGGCCGCAATTGCTGGCAGAGTCCGAGTCGTACCTGAAACGCAGCGGCTCCAAGGTCATGTATGGCGGCGGCATGTATCCGATCAACCCGTTCTATCTGGGTCTTTATGGTGGGAGTGAGTCGCCGGGAGTGTTGGAATCCGACAAGCCGCGGTTGGCCCTTTACCAGAATAGCGGCTATGTCGAGGCCGATCGATGCGTGGTTTTGCAACGATCGCTTGAAGGGTTTCGCATGCCTATTGACCGGCGACTGCTCAAGCTAAAAAAGAAGTACGTTGTTGAACACGACAAGCTGCCCCCGCCGGATCTCTGGTGGGACGCCTGTGTCGAGCCGATTGGTGATCCAACAACGTTCGAAATTCGCAAAAAGGCGGGTGGCCCTGCCTGCGGTCGGGTACGGTTCTGGGTCATTGATGCGATGTCCAAAAACTTTGGAACGCTTTCGGTTGGTTTGACTCATCTTTCCGTCGACGAAGCGAATCGGCGGGAAGGCCTCGCCACATTCCTGAATGCCGAGGCGCTGAAGCAGTTGCAACTCGGCGGCGTCGGACTGGTCGAAGCACAGACGATGGTCAACAACAGCTCCGCTATCGGCTTATACAAAAAGCTTGGATTTCAGGAAGTTGACAACGGCATCGTCTTTCGAAAACAGCCGTGAAGCATTCTGGCATTTCTGGCCTCGGTGGCCTCGGTGGCGGTAGGCACTCGCGACTCGCTGGGCGTAGGTAATTTACGCATCGCAGTTAGTAGCTTTACTAACTTAACGCGGGCATACCCGATGCCACGTTGCAAAAACTGTCGTTTTTATCCGTTAACGACTATGCTGACATAAGCTCTTCAGGTGATCGACACTCGTCAAGCAATAACGCAAATTATCGAAAACGAAATTTGAGGGAAGCATGCCGAACAACGTCGCTCACTATCAGAAGTTGATCGAAATGACGCGGTACTACCCATACGATGGCGCTACGGACAAAATTGGCGGCTATCTGGAATTGGGACCGGGACGCCACTGGATTACTGGCCTGCGCGTTTATACGCGAACTGCAATCAAGTGCCATCCTCACGCGATCATTTCCAATGACGGGTCGGGTCCAACGATTAATAGCGTAGGCACGACAAGCGAAGTCCAGGTTAGCGGTGGGCTATGGACCGGAAATGAACGACTTTGGAATCATGATCACCAGGGAGAAGGGCGATCTCTTTCCGAATGCATCTTCGACCGGATGAATGTTCAAACCACCGTCGGCTGGCGGCTCAACAGCACCCATCGTTGTAAGTTTCGTGATATCAACGCGGCATGCCGGGGCCCCGTTTACTTCTTCGATACGACTCATCAATCAAATGCGAACATCATTGAGGACGGAAATCTTCAGGCGTCCGCGAGCGCCGCGATTGTTCTCCATCATGGTGTCGCCAACGTTATCAGCTGTCGAATCGAAGCGTTTCTCCCTTCCGCTGAACCGGCGATTCTTCTTGGCCAGCGATCTCGATTCACCAAAATCAGAGACGTATACATGGAAAACCTCAATCGCCCGCACGCCGTCGCTGGTAGCGGTTCAGCCTTGATCGAAGGATGCTACGCCGCCCACGGAACGACTTCTGGTCCGACAGTCGACCTGGGAGACTGGACCGGGGCGAATAATCTGGGATTCGTTTAGAAGGCGTCTAGCTGCGAACCATTCGTTTGCATTGAGATCAGTGACGAGAAATTACTCACCCAAGCAACGCCGTGATCTCTGCAAGATCTTCCTGCGAAAGCTTCCAGTCGCCAGCGGCAGCTGTTGCTTTTATCTGATCGGGCCGCCGGGCACCGACGATAGCCGACGTTACCGCCGAATGACTTAGTACCCAGGCAATCGCCAGCTGAGCCAGAGAACGTTCGTTTCGTTCAGCAATTGGCTTGAGCCGTTCGACAAGTGCAAGGTGTCCTTCGAGCTTTGGTGACTGGAAATTCCGATCGTTGCAACGATGATCGGACGCGTCGAGCGAATTCAGACGGGACTCATCGAATGCTCCCGTAAGCAGCCCCTTGTACATGGGGCTGTAACAAATGACGCCCACATTGTTCGATTCGCAGTAAGGCAGAATGTCCGATTCGATATTTCTGGTGATCATGCTGTACGGCGGTTGCAAAGAAGTCACCGGACCGATCGCTGCGACTCGCTCCAGCTGCTGTGCGTCAAAATTGGAAACACCGGCGTAGCGAATCTTGCCCTGCTCGCGAAGTTCGCACAATGCTGACCACGCCGCTTCAATATCCGTATCCGGCTTTGGCCAGTGGATTTGATACAAGTCGATAACGTCGACGCCAAGCCGCTGAAGACTGTCTTCGACTTCGCGAAAGATTCCCTCTTTTGAAAGGTCGCCGGTGACGCTGCCGTCAGGCTGGTTGATTCGCCCGCATTTTGTCGCCACATACGGAGCTGGCAAACCAGCCGCTTTGGCCGCCGCGATCCCTTTCCCGACGGTCGTCTCCGAAGTCCCCGCTCCGTAGACAGGAGCCGTATCGATCCAGTTAATGCCACAATCCAGCGCGGCAACAACCGTATCAATCCCGTCTTTCTCTTCCTGTGGGCCCCATCCGTAGTCCCAATCACCACCGCCAATGGCCCACGTACCAAGTCCGATGGTCGTAAACTCCAGGTCGGATTCGCCAAGTCTTCGAGTTTCCACAGTTTTCCTTTCGATGAGATCGGCACTACAAAAAAGTGGTAACCGTTCACGGATATTGACGTTTCAGCAGGTCCGGGAGGGTCAGGCACAAATAAAGAGTGCCACATTAGAGGAGCAAACGGCCACGGATTGCGCCACTGAATCTATCCAATATCTACAAATTTGTAATAGGGCGAAATAAATTGCCGGCGACCACGCATTTCGTCGTCGCGGAAACGATGCACACCGTCGGACACCCCTCGAATTCAGGCCACTTTCGACTTCTTGGGTCTCTTTTCATACCGACTTGATTTAAAATAAGCTCCTTCGAACCTTGGACTTAGAGATGTGACGACACCCTAGTCGCGAATCCAGATGAGGCACAAATGAATCTTCAAGGAAGTTCCAACAAGCGGACGAATAAGCGGTCCAATGGATCAAATTCAAGGACGCCATTCGTGCACGAACAGCTGGAAGCACGCTGCATGCTATCCGTTTCACCGGCGGGATTCGACGTCGCACCTGTCGATCCATCTTTGGCCGATTCGATTGAGCCAGTGATTCAACACCTCGCGAGCAGTCCAGATTCGGCGTTTCTCTTCGAAGGCAACTCTGACTTGCGATTTTTGGAAGTCGCATCGGATGCCGGCGATACGTTGACCCGATTCCAACAGACAATCGATGGCATTCCAGTTTACAACGCATTCGTGACCGTTGTTCAAAATGACGACACGTCAGTCGAAGACGTCTTTAACCATGGTCGCCAATTCGCCACGACTTTGCCGACGACGGGAAATGGTCTCACGTCGTCTGCAGCCGAAACGATCGCCAATACCAGCGAATCGGACATCGCTTTCACCCACAGCAGCCTTGTCTGGTTTCCCACCGGAAATACGTTGACGCAGGCATGGCAAGTCAACGGTGCGTCGTATCCACTCGCTCCCTATTCGTTTGGCGACACCTTGACCATCGTTGGTCTGGACGCTGGCGAAATCCTCACCCATGAAAAACTGGATAGCGACTACCTTGGCCAGTTCGAATCGCATACGGGAATATTTCCGCGGATCGTCATTAACAATACGGTCGGCGCTGCGGGCTCGCGAGCTTACGCCGAACCGTTTGAAGCGGTCGTGTCACTCCCACAGGGTTGCTCGGGGACACTCATTACGCCGACGCTCGTCATCAGCGCGCGACACTGTGGTTCAACAAGTTCGGTGCGGTTCGGACCCAATGAGAATGCGCCCATTCTGACATCGGCCGTATCTGCAACGACGTTCCCAGACGGTAACGGTTCACTGCTTGACGGTGGTGACGTCTCACTCCTTCGGCTTTCGCAACCTGTTCCTGCAAGTGTGGCGACCCCGATGCGGCTGATTGAAGAAGGTGATCGCCTGGAAGGCCAGGTCGCGGCAACGATCGGATATGGCTTCAACGGTCTCGGTAGCAATGGCCATGGATTTTCATCCGACGGATTTCGTTGGGGCGGCGAGAACATTATTGATGTTTATGGCGCCCCTGTAGACGCTGGCGGTTCGAATATATTCTCTACCGACTTTGACAATGCATCCAATGCCGCCAACACGATTCCCGGCAGCGACGCGACGCCATTGGAGTTCGAAGCGACTACGGCTCCCGGCGACAGTGGCGGGCCCTTATTGGTCCAGACCGAAGAAGGCGAGTGGGTGATCGCCGGCGTGCTCTCGGGTGGCACCACTAACGACAGCACCTACGGTGACATTTCATGGTGGACTGGCGTGGCACCGTTTCGGGATGAAATCGAAGCCGCCGGAGGAGAATTTGTTGGCGGCGGACTTGGATCCGTCAGCCTGAATCAGGGATTCTATTCCGACGGCGATGTAGCAATGATCACAGTCTTCGACAGCAATGCAGGAGCCACCGTCGAAGTCGAATTGACAACCGATTCAGGCGATGTGGAAACGCTGACTCTCTCAAATACCCAGGGAGCAAGTTATTCCGGTTCTGTATCTATTTCGACGGATTCTGTGACTGCTGGCGACGGGACGTTGCAAGGATCAATCAGCGACGAGATAGAGATTACGTACATTGACGTAGACGACGGGATTGGCGTTACCGGAACGAGGACGGCAACAGCCACGATTGCCAACTTCACCGAATACGCGTCGAGTGATGTTCCATTCGACATTCTTGATAACCAGC
Organism: uncultured Pirellulaceae bacterium; assembly: GCA_938040995.1. Classification (GTDB taxonomy): domain Bacteria; phylum Planctomycetota; class Planctomycetia; order Pirellulales; family Pirellulaceae; genus CALHZT01. The sequence continues at coordinate 38,141 of CALHZT010000252.1, forward strand.
GAATCTTCTCCGATATCGAGATTACTGACTCGGGCACTATCTCCGATGTCAATGTCCAGCTTGACATCACCCATACGTTTGTCGGCGACCTCCAGATCTTCCTCAATGGTCCAGATGGCAGCCGGATTACGCTCGTGGATCAAGCCGGCGGCGGCGGCAGCAACTTTGACAATACATTGCTTGATGACGAAGCACCGACGTCCGTCCAGTCGGGTGATGCTCCTTTCGCTGGCCAATTCTCACCGGTTGGCAGCCTTTCAACGTTTGACGACATGTCTGTTACCGGCACGTGGACGCTGGAGATTGTAGACAATGCATTCCTGGATCAGGGATCCCTCGAAGGATGGAGCCTCTTTGTTGATCTGGGCCATGATGCGGTAAGTAGCGACTTTAACGGCGACGGATTTCACGACTGCAACGACATCGACAGCCTCACCACGGTGATCGCCGCAGGCTCCAATGATTTGAGCTTCGACGTCACGGGGGACGGTGTGGTTGATTCCGCAGATTTGGACGCATGGCTTTCCGACGCTGCGAACGCCAACGGGCTTCCGGGTCCGTACCTCGACGGTGATTTCAACCTCGATGGTTCCGTGGATGGATCGGACTTTAACATCTGGAATGAGAACAAGTTCACGGCTTCCTCAGCCTGGTGCGAAGGCGACTCGAACGCTGATGGCGCCGTTGATGGATCGGACTTTAATATCTGGAATGAAAACAAGTTCACGTCATCGTCGCGAGCACTTCCGGGCTCCCCAACGTCGTTGATCAGCACAGGCAAGAGTCACGCCAGAAGTGCTCCAGCCGCTATTGAAACCGTTGCGCTCGAGGAAGCTCCAGTTGTACTGGTTGCTGCAAATGTCGAATTCCAGCTTCCCACATTGGGCGAAGACCGGATTCGTCAACGCATCTCGCCGATTGACGCGGTATTCGCCGATTTGGCAGAGCTTGGCGACGAACTCAATAGCGACGGAGTGCCTGGGCGGCTTTCGAGCCAGGAAGTGTGATTCAACCCAGCCGCTAATTCAGCCCAGCCGCTTTCTCATCGCGAGAACGCGGCTGTATTTGTTTGATGCAACCCGGATTGGTCGGAGGCCTTTGGCTGCGAATCCTGGTCGGTGTCCGACAGACGTGTAGCGTCTCGGACGGCGTGAATCCCGGGCGAAAGAGACGAATTGACGCTACACCAAAGTTAAATGCGCTCTAGTGGCCAAGCTCATTCCGAATTCGCTCAGCCGTTCGAACTTCAACGAGCAGCGATTCGGCGGCTTGATCGAGTGCGGTCTTTTCGCCATCGACGCTGGATTCTTCAATGGACGTCGCACCGTTCCCCGTGATGGCGCGATGAAGAGCCGCGTAACCACGCATCAACGACTGGTTACCTCGCTGCCATTTGTCCATATAAGTCGTCAGCCGGTCAGCATTCCGCGACGTGAGAATACCGGGGAGAGAGTTCTCCATCTTTGCCATTCCATCGGCCTGTGAGATTGCCGCATCACAAATCGCCTCTGCGAGATCCGCGAAGTCGTCAATCTGCAGTAGCGACGAATCGTTCTGTTCCATTCGCGAATCAAGATCCTCTTTCAATTTCGCAAACTCACGGAGCGTTTGCGCAATCTGTGGAGAACCGCTCACTTCCAACCTGGCTGATTCGCTCTCCATTCGTTCGAGCAATCGAGCTTCATCCGACTGAGTCAGCGATTTGAAAAGTTTCTTGAACATTCTCGTTTGGTAGCATGATGAAGAGAAACTGGGACGTTCATTAGGACATGTATGGTACTCACTACTCCATCACCTAACCAGTCGCGGATTCGTGCGAAGCCGCCTCGAGAAGATTTTGCATTATCTAACGCATTCAGTAACATCAGGGCAGCAGCAGATCCTCAACAGGAACTCAACATGCGCCGTTCAGCACACCCCTTCGGTTTCGACTTTCGAGGCTTCTTTCAATCGATTCGGGCACACGCACCAGTGATTGTCATTGTTGCGACGCTTACCTGTTCATCGGCGATCGCGGGGGAATTCGATCTCGACGAGTTTGAGCAATTGCACCGATCGCTTGCCCCTGCGGCTGAAGCGTGGCAGTCGATACCTTGGCATTCCAATCTGACTTCGGCGCAGCTGGCAGCCATTGAACAGAACAAGCCCCTGTTTATCTGGGCAATGGACGGCCATCCACTGGGATGCACGTGAAACAACGGCGTGGTCGACCGTGCGTTGACCTTCTCAGATTCCGATATCGTTCGCATGCTGAAAAACGACTTCATTCCGGTTGCCATCGACCAGTTTAACCAACGACAGCAGCGGGACGCTGAAGGAGATTTCTACCGGAAGATCGCAAAGCAGGGGCCCCGGGCAGACTTCACCAAAACGACGCAGGGGCGATACGTCTGTACCGCGACGGGAAAATTGTTGGCCTACAACAACAATCGGGGGCCAGATAAGATCAAACGATTGATGCAAGAATCTCTGGAATCGTACAAGTCAGAATCGCTGACGGGCGCCGTTCCGATTGCTTCCAGTGAACGCGACGAGAGGTTCACGATTCAACCACCGAAAGACGGGTTGATTCTTCGGGTCCACACGAAAGTCCTTGGCGGGTACGAACCGCGAACTGACTGGACGTCGACTTTTGTGACTGCGACCGGCCGCGACAATGTCTGGCTGACCAAAGATGAAGTATCAGCGATCGCTGCCGTGGCAGGTCACGGCGGAACATTCTCCGCAAAGCTCGCCCGGCGATTCGCCCGATGGCATTTCATCGATAACACGCGAGGCGAACCGCATCGCTGGAGCAACGAAGAAGTCAGGCAAATTGACATACGAGTCGACAAGCAGGGGCTTCTAAGCGGTTCAGTTCATCTTGAGACCGACGATGGCAAGCAGGGTTTCAAGGCAGAATTGCTTGGACGTGTCAAATCGTCGCAGAATGAAAATGGTGCGGCGATGATTACGCAGTTCGATGTCGTTGTGAAAGGCGAGTTTTGGGGGCAGGGCCGTTTCACGCATCACGGCCCAAAAGGAAAATTCCCCTTGGCGATTGGATTTCGAATCGCCGATGGATCCGATCCGTCGGACAAGATCCCGCCGTATGGAACCAAAGGCTGGGCAGGTGCCTACTTCGAATGAACAACGACCGGCAAACTGTCGGCGGTTTCACGATTGTCAATCTTGCGATCTTATATAAACAGATCGCAAAACACCCAGGTCCTCCGGAGTCCTCCCTAGTTGCCCGGGCGAACTGGTCGCTGCCCGCCGCCTCGTGGTCCACGTCCACCACCACCTTGGCCTCGACCGCCTGGCCCCCGGCGACCGCCACGACCTCGGCGGCCAGCACCTCCGCGCCCGCCACGTCCGGCTCCACCACCGCGGCCTCCTCGCCCTCCGCCATTTCGGCTGCGGACGCTTCCGGCATCACGGTCACGTTCGAGCTGAAGTTCGTAGGACTGCGTGACGGCTTTGCACCAGCCTTTTTCTTTGTGACACGCAAAATAGCTCAGGCTCAACTTTAGCGGCTCGCCCGCCTTCCAGTCCTTGATATCAATCAGGAACTCACGAGGATCGCTATCGGATTCGACCTCAACTTTCGGCCCTGTTCCAATTCGAGGCTCGATCGTCATTCCATCAGTGCCCGTCAATTCATATTTGACGGGTTCTGCCAGATTGTTCCAACAAACACCAAGCAACGGATCAAGCCGAATTCCCAGGTACAGTTTGCCAGAACCGTTCCGCAAAAGCTCCGAGTCGGCTTCGGGTCTGACCTTCGCATAAAACGGCGACTCACTATCATCGCTTGCCGTTGATTTGATCGGCGACATCTGGCCAGGAATTTTTAGAGCCGGCACCACACCGGTTGCCGCAATTTCTTTTGACTTGTTATTTACCTTGAGATTAAGATCTTTGACGCTGGTAGGCCCCGGAGTTTTGCCAGTCAGCGTTTCAAGGTCTTTCCGAAGTGTCGCCGGCGAGCACCAGTCTCGCATGCGAACGATCTTTCCTTCCGGATCGAAAACGAATTCCGGGTTGTTCATACCGCCGAGCTGCTTCTTGAGCTCGTTGCTGATATTGTCACACAGCCATGGCATGGTGACGCCTTCGTAAACGCGTTTCGCTTCGGCAATATGAAGCAGTCGTTCTTCAACGGTGACCGGATTTACATAACCGTTCATCTCTGGATGTGCCAACGCCTTGTAAACGAAATGGAACTGAACATCGAGAGGGGCAAAGTCACGATAGATAGCCTCCAGACTGGAGACGTTGCGGAGGAAAGGCGGTCAGGTAAGGCACCCAAATACGACCACCGAATACGTGCCTTTGAGGGAAGCCGTGTCGAAGGGATTGCCTTCTGAGTCCAGGACTTTAACTTCAGGCATCGGACTGCCGATTTTCAGTCCCGAGCTCTCAAGTCGATCCGAACCAGCACTTCCTGGTCCGCCGCCTCGTCCTCCCCGACCAGGACCGAATCCTTGCCCAAATGACATTTCGACAAACGAGGTCGCCAATGCGACGGACATCACCCAGACGATCCAGGCTTTGGCAAAGCGATACTGCACAATAGTTGTCCCTGTGTTGTTTTTTGTGGTCTTCGGTACAAAGGCAACGATGCGCATCGTCGGCAATCTATTTGCAATTCATTCTACGTTCATCAAAAGTCTGACAAACCCGCCTTACCGACCTGGCTCTCTGGATCAAATGGAGAACTGCACAGCATCCGTGAGCGGCACGAGACTAATAGCACTCACCTGTCGGTTATGGCCGTCTTGCCCGCGAACGCGGGGACCCACTCGAAGCCTATTAACGCTCAATGTCTTTCCCTGCATCAAAAAGCCAATCCGATTCAGTGGATTCCCGCCTGCGC